>NZ_JANIAH010000005.1:0-507199 GCF_028682105.1 Pseudomonas sp. 8209 | reverse complement strand
CCTGTTCTGCGCCAAGGCTGGCTCCTGCGCGGTTGTGCTCCCACAATTGGGGCAACGACACTAGAATAGGCCCCGACGTTTTTACTCAGAACCCTTCTATGCCCGACCCTGACGATCGCGATTCACTCGCAGACTTGCCGCTGGATCAATTGGTGGCGTGCCACGAATGCGACCTGCTACTGCGCAAGCCCGAGCTCAAGACGGATGAAAAAGCGCAATGCCCGCGCTGCGGCTATGAGTTGTACGCCCATCGGCACAATGTGGTCGAGCGCAGCCTGGCCTTGGTACTGGCGGCCTTGCTGCTCTACGTGCCGGCGAACTTTCTGCCGATCATGCAACTCCATCTGTTGGGCCAGAACTCCGATGACACGGTGTGGAGCGGTGTGATCGGCCTGTACAACAGCGGCATGGGTGGCGTGGCGGTGGTGGTGTTCCTGTGCAGCATGGCCATTCCACTGCTCAAGCTGCTGTGTCAGCTGGTCGTGCTGCTGACCATCCGCTTGAACAGGGGCCGCAGCTACGGCCTGCTTCTTTACCGTTTTTATCACCACATGCGCGACTGGGGCATGCTTGAGGTCTACCTCATGGGCGTACTGGTCGCCATCGTCAAGCTGGTGGATATGGCCGAACTCAGCCTAGGGCTTGGCTTGCTGTGTTTTGTCAGTTTGTTGCTGGTTCAGGTCTGGCTGGAAGTGGTGATGTCCCCCCACCAGATCTGGGTAGCCTTGTCGGGAGAAGATGTGCATGCGGGCGATTGACGCAGGAATACTGATCTGTACCGAGTGTCATGAGCTCAACCGCCAGGAGGCGGGCGCCAGCAGCCAGACCTGCACACGCTGCGGGGCGCTGGTGCATGCACGCCGGCCCAACAGCCTGGCCCGTACCTGGGCGCTGCTGATTACCGCGGCCATCCTGTACATACCGGCCAACGTGCTGCCGATCATGACGGTCAGCACCCTGGGGCAGGGCAGCCCCGACACCATCATGTCCGGCGTCATCACCCTGATGCAGCACGGCATGCTGCCGATCGCGGCCGTGGTGTTCATCGCCAGTATTCTGGTACCTACCTTCAAGCTGGTGGGCATCGCCCTGCTGCTGTATTCAGTGCAGCGCCACCAGCCGCTGTCGGCACGCCAGCGCATCGTGATGTATCGCTTCATCGAATTCATCGGCCGCTGGTCGATGCTGGATATCTTCGTCATCGCGATCCTGGTGGCGGTGGTGAATTTCGGCCGGATTGCCAGTGTCGAAGCCAACCTGGGGGCCGTCGCCTTTGCCAGTGTGGTGATTCTGACAATGCTTGCTGCAGTAACTTTCGATCCCCGACTGATTTGGGATAACACGGAGTCGGATGACGACCATGAGTGATTTGCCTACGGCTAAAACCCGCCCAGCGTCGAACTGGTCGGCCATCTGGATTCTGCCCCTGATCGCATTGGTGATCGGTGGGTGGCTCGGCTGGCAGGCCTACCGTGAAGCGGGGGTGAACATCGAGGTTCGCTTCGAGAGCGGCGAGGGTATCGTCGCCAACAAGACCGAGGTGGTCTACAAGGGCATGTCGGTGGGTAAGGTCAAGAGCCTGGTACTTGACGACAAAGGCCGCAACAAAGGTGTCATCGCCACCATCGAGATGAACCAGGTGGCCGAGGAGCACCTGCGCAAGAACACTCGCTTCTGGCTGGTCAAGCCAAACGTGAGCCTGGCCGGGATCACCGGGCTGGAGACGCTGGTATCAGGCAACTACATTGCCGTGAGCCCGGGCGATGGCGAGCCGAGCAAGCGTTTCAATGCGTTGAGCGAAGCACCGCCGATGTCCGACAGCGTGCCCGGCCTGCATCTGACCCTCAAGGCCGATCGCCTGGGGTCGCTCAACCGTGACAGCCCCGTGTTCTACAAGCAGATCCAGGTTGGCCGGGTGAAGAGCTACAAGCTCTCCGACGACCAGGGTACGGTCGAGATCAAGGTGTTCATCGAGCCGGGCTATGCCGACCTGGTGCGCAAGCACACGCGTTTCTGGAACGCCAGCGGCGTGAGCATCGATGCCAACCTGTCGGGCGTGAAGGTGCGCAGCGAGTCCCTGGCCAGCATCGTTGCCGGCGGTATCGCATTCGCTACCCCCGAGCACCGCAAGGACAGCCCGCCCACCGACCCGAACCTGCCGTTCCGTCTTTTCGAAGACTTCGACGCCGCCCAGGCGGGTATCCGGGTCAAGGTCAAGCTGAGCGACTTCGAGGGCCTGCAGGCGGGCCGTACGCCGGTCATGTACAAAGGTATACAGGTAGGTTCGCTGAAAGCCCTGAAGGTCGATGCCGACCTCTCCAGTGCCATGGCCGAGCTGACCCTGGACCCGCTGGCCGAGGACTACCTGGTCGAAGGCACCCAGTTCTGGGTGGTCAAGCCGTCGATCTCCCTGGCGGGTATCACCGGCCTGGAGGCGTTGGTAAAGGGCAACTACATTGCTATCCGTCCCGGCGACAAGGGCGCCTCGCCTCAGCGTGAATTCGAAGCCCGGGCCAAGGCCCCGCCCCTCGATCTGAAGGCGCCCGGCCTGCACCTTGTGCTGTTCAGCGACAACCTGGGCTCGCTCGAGGTTGGCAGCCCGATCCTGTATCGGCAGGTAAAGGTGGGTAGCGTGCAAAGCTACCAGTTCTCCAGGAAGCAGCAACGCCTGCTGATTGGCGTGCACATCGAGCCCGAGTACGCCAACCTGGTCAATGGTTCGACGCGTTTCTGGAACGCCAGCGGCATTACCCTGACTGGCGGCCTGTCGGGCATCCAGATCAAGAGCGAGTCGCTGCAGAGCCTGATGGCCGGTGGCATCGCCTTCGATACGCCGAAACAGAATGTACCGCTCAAGCGTCGTATCCCCACCTTCCGCCTGCTGGCCAACCAGGAAGCGGCGGATCGCAAGGGCACCAGCATCACCATCAAGGTGGACCGTGCGGACGGCCTCAAGGTCGGCACCCCCATACGCTTCAAGGGGCTGGATGTCGGCAAGGTCGAAGCGGTGGACCTGGCGGAGGACCTGCAGTCGGTGACGATCAAGGCGCAGATCACCGAGGTGCCCGAGCGTATTGCGCGTGTGGGCACGCAGTTCTGGGTAGTCAAGCCGGCGCTGGGTATCGTCAAGACGGCCAACCTGGAGACGCTGGTCACCGGTCAGTACCTTGAAGTGCAACCGGCGGCGAAGAATCAGGGCCCGCAGCGCAACTTCGTGGCCTTGCCCGAGCCACCGGACCTGACCGCTCGCGAGGCTGGCCTGCCGGTGGTGCTCAGCGCTGCTCGACGCGGGTCGATCAAGGTCGGTGTGCCGGTCACCTACCGTGAAGTGCCGGTGGGCAAGGTTACGGGGTACGAACTGGGGCAGACAGCGGATCGCGTGTTGATCCATATCCTGATCGAGCCACGCTACGCCTCGCTTGTGCGCGGTGGCAGCCGTTTCTGGAACAGCAGTGGCTTCGGCTTCGATATCGGCCTGTTCAAGGGCGCTACGGTGCGTACCGAGTCGCTGGAGACCCTGATCGAGGGTGGCATTGCCTTCGCCACGCCAGACGGCGACAAGATGGGCAACGCAGCGTTGCCGCAGCAGACCTTTGCCCTGTTCGACAAGGCCGAGGACGAATGGCTGCAATGGGCGCCGAAGATCCCGCTCGGCAAGTAGGCAAGGCATAGCCCTTCGCCGACCAGGCCGTCTCCTGCAGGAGTCAGCCTGGTCGGCGAAGGGAGCGGCCCTGTCTTCCCGCCATCATCAAATCGCAGGCAATAAAAAACCGACCCTAGGGTCGGTTTTTTAACAAGCGTCGCTTAGGCAGCTGCAGCAATCTTCAGTGCCTTGATGTGGCCATTCAGACGGCCTTTATGGCGAGCAGCCTTGTTCTTGTGGATGATGCCTTTATCGGCCATGCGGTCGATAACTGGAACAGCCAGGATGTAAGCAGCTTGCGCTTTTTCGGCGTCTTTTGCGTCGATGGCCTTGACTACATTCTTGATGTAGGTGCGAACCATGGAACGCAGGCTGGCGTTGTGGCTGCGACGCTTCTCAGCCTGTTTTGCACGTTTTTTGGCGGAAGGTGAGTTGGCCACCGTCGAGCTCCTCGAAAGACTTGGTAAATAGCAAACAAAATAGGCCGCGAATCATGCCGATGAGTTGATCGGTTGTCAAGGGCGCTTGTTAGGTTCCGCTGAGCGGTCGATTCGCTGGAGGGGATGATTCCCTTCTGGCGCATGACCTGTAAACTCGGGAGTTTTGCTCTGTCTGCTTTGCGCGGCAGAGTATCGCATACTTGGATGCCGTTTAGGCCTCTCCTTCATCCATATGGCATGAAAATCTTTCGATGAATCTCCTCAAGTCCCTGGCTGCAGTCAGTTCCATCACCATGGTGTCGCGCGTGCTGGGCTTTGTCCGCGATACCATCCTGGCGCGCATCTTCGGCGCCGGTGTTGCCACCGACGCCTTTTTCATTGCCTTCAAGCTGCCCAACCTGCTGCGGCGAATCTTTGCCGAGGGGGCGTTTTCTCAGGCGTTCGTGCCGATCCTGGCCGAATACAAAAGCCAGCAGGGCGAGGAGGCGACCCGCACCTTCGTGGCCTATGTCGCCGGCCTGCTGACCCTGGTGCTGGCGGTGGTCACGGCGCTGGGGATCCTGGCCGCACCCTGGGTGGTGTGGGTCACCGCGCCGGGCTTCGTCGACAGCGCCGAGAAGTTCGAGCTGACCACCGACCTGCTGCGTGTGACCTTTCCTTATATATTGCTGATCTCGCTGTCGTCCCTGGCGGGCGCCATCCTCAATACCTGGAACCGTTTCTCGGTACCGGCCTTCGTGCCGACCCTGCTCAACGTCGCGATGATCTTCTTCGCGCTGTTCCTCACCCCGTACTTCGATCCGCCGGTGATGGCCCTGGGCTGGGCGGTACTGGCCGGCGGCCTGTTGCAGCTGCTGTACCAGCTGCCGCACCTCAAAAAGATCGGCATGCTCGTGCTGCCCCGCCTGAACCTGCGCGATACCGGGGTATGGCGCGTGCTCAAGCAGATGCTGCCTGCCATCCTCGGGGTGTCGGTAAGCCAGATCTCGCTGATCATCAACACCATCTTCGCCTCGTTTCTGGTGGCCGGCTCGGTGTCGTGGATGTACTACGCCGACCGCCTGATGGAGCTGCCCTCCGGGGTGCTGGGCGTGGCGCTGGGCACCATCCTGCTGCCGACCCTGGCCAAGACCTACGCCAGCAAGGATCGCCACGAGTATTCGCGCATCCTCGACTGGGGCCTGCGCCTGTGCTTCTTGCTGGTGTTGCCTTGCACCTTTGCCCTGGCAATTTTGTCCGAGCCACTGACGGTGGCCCTGTTCCAGTACGGCAAGTTCACCGCCTTCGATGCCGCCATGACCCAGCGCGCGCTGATCGCCTACTCGGTCGGCCTGCTCGGCATCATCCTGGTCAAGGTGCTCGCCCCTGGCTTCTATGCCCAGCAGAACATCCGTACACCGGTAAAGATCGCCATCTTCACCCTGGTGGCCACGCAACTGCTCAACCTGGTGTTCATCGGCTACCTGCAGCATGCCGGGCTGGCCCTGGCGATCAGTGTCGGCGCCTGCCTCAATGCCGGCCTGCTGTACTGGAAGCTGCGCCAGCAGAACCTGTTCGAGCCGCAGCCGGGCTGGACCGCCTACCTGCTCAAGTTGCTGGTGGCCGTACTGCTGATGGCCGGTGTGCTGGTGGCCGGCATGTGGTACATGCCTGCCTGGGAGCAGGGGCACATGCTCGAGCGGTTCCTGCGCCTGGGCGTACTGATTGGCGCAGGCGTGGTGACCTATTTCGGTTGCCTGTACCTGTTTGGTTTTCGTCCACGGGACTTCGCCCGCAAGGCGCTGCACTGATGGCCGGCGCGGGTCAGGCGTCGGTTTTGTGTTTTAGACGCCCTGGCATCGCGCTGCTGCCTGTCGTCGGCGGCCGGGTGTGGTTATAATCGACCACTTTATGAGCAAGAAGCGCGTTATGCAGCTGGTTCGAGGCCTTCACAACCTTCGCCCCGAGCATCGGGGCTGTGTTGCCACTATCGGCAACTTCGACGGTGTTCACCGCGGTCACCAGGCTATCCTGGCGCGTTTGCGTGAGCGCGCGGTAGCGCTGGGCGTACCCAGCTGCGTGGTGATTTTCGAGCCACAGCCGCGTGAGTACTTTGCACCGGACACCGCGCCTGCGCGCCTGGCCCGCCTGCACGACAAGGTCGCCCTGTTGGCCGCCGAAGGCATCGACCGGGTGCTGTGCCTGGCGTTCAACCAGCGCCTGTGCAAGCTCAGCGCCGCCGAATTCGTCGACACCATCCTGGTCGACGGCCTGGGCGTGCAGCACCTGGAGGTCGGTGACGACTTCCGGTTCGGCTGCGACCGGGTGGGTGACTTCACGTTCCTGCAGCAGGCCGGCCTGCGCCACGGCTTCACCGTGGAAGCGGCGCAAACCGTGGAGCTCGAGGGCCTGCGGGTCAGCAGCACGCAGGTGCGCGAAGCACTGGCGCGTGCCGACTTTGCCGTGGCCGAGCGTCTGCTGGGCCGCCCGTTCCGCATCCGCGGCCGGGTGCTGCATGGGCAGAAGCTGGCGCGCCAGCTGGGTTGGCCCACGGCCAACATACAACTCAAGCGTCATCGCGTACCGCTCACCGGGGTGTACCTGGTCAGCGTCGAACTCGATGGCCAGGCGTGGCCGGGTGTCGCCAACATCGGCGTGCGCCCCAGCGTTGCAGGTGATGGCCGCGCCCACCTGGAAGTGCATCTCCTGGATTTTGCCGGCGATCTGTATGGCCGGCGTCTCACGGTGGAATTCCACCACAAGCTGCGCGATGAGCAGCGATTCGCCTCCCTGGAGGCGCTGAAGTCGGCGATCGATGCGGATATCGCCGCCGCACGTGCCCATTGGCACGGTCAACCGCTAACGAAGAGCCTGAAATGACCGACTATAAAGCCACGCTAAACCTTCCGGACACCGCCTTCCCGATGAAGGCCGGCCTGCCACAGCGCGAACCGCAGATCCTGCAGCGCTGGGACAGCATTGGCCTGTACCAGAAGCTGCGCGAAATTGGCAAGGATCGTCCGAAGTTCGTGCTGCACGACGGCCCGCCCTACGCCAACGGCAAGATCCACATCGGTCACGCGCTCAACAAGATTCTCAAGGACATGATCTCGCGGTCCAAGACCCTGGCCGGCTACGATGCGCCGTACGTGCCGGGTTGGGACTGCCATGGCCTGCCGATCGAGCACAAGGTTGAAGTGACCCACGGCAAGCACCTCACCGCGGACAAGACCCGCGAGCTGTGCCGTGCCTACGCGGCCGAGCAGATCGAAGGGCAGAAGAAGGAATTCATCCGCCTGGGCGTGCTGGGTGACTGGGACAACCCCTACAAGACCATGGACTTCGCCAACGAAGCCGGCGAAATCCGTGCCCTGGCCGAAATGGTCAAGCACGGTTTCGTGTTCAAGGGCCTCAAGCCCGTGAACTGGTGCTTCGATTGCGGTTCGGCCCTGGCCGAAGCCGAGGTCGAATACGCCGACAAGAAGTCCCAGACCATCGACGTGGCCTTCAACGTGGCCGACGAAGCGCGGCTGGCCCAGGCCTTCGGCCTGTCGTCGCTGGCCAAGCCCGCCGCCATCGTGATCTGGACCACCACCCCGTGGACCATCCCCGCCAACCAGGCGCTGAACGTGCACCCCGAGTTCAGCTATGCCCTGGTGGACGTCGGCGACAAGCTGCTGGTGCTGGCCGAAGAGCTGGTCGAAGCCTGCCTCAAGCGCTACTCGCTGGAAGGTTCGGTGATCGCCACCGCGCCGGGCTCTGCACTGGAGCTGATCAACTTCCGTCACCCTCTGTACGATCGCCTGTCGCCGGTCTACCTGGCCGAGTACGTCGAGCTGGGCGCCGGTACCGGCGTGGTCCACTCGGCCCCGGCCTACGGTGAAGACGACTTCGTGACCTGCAAGCGCTACGGCATGGTCAACGACGACATCCTCACCCCGGTGCAGAGCAACGGCGTGTACGTCGACTCGCTGGAATTCTTCGGTGGCCAGTTCATCTGGAAAGCCAACCCGCACATCGTCGACAAGCTCGCCGAAGTGGGCGCGCTGATGTTCACCGACACCATCAGCCACAGCTACATGCACTGCTGGCGCCACAAGACCCCGCTGATCTACCGCGCCACCGCGCAGTGGTTCGTGGGCATGGACAAGCAGCCTGACAGCGGCGAAACCTTGCGCAAGCGCGCCCTCAACGCCATCGAAGAAACCAAGTTCGTGCCGGCCTGGGGCCAGGCGCGCCTGCATTCGATGATCGCCAACCGCCCGGACTGGTGCATCTCGCGTCAGCGCAACTGGGGTGTGCCGATCCCGTTCTTCCTGCACAAGCAGACCGGCGAACTGCACCCGCGCACCGTCGAACTGATGGAGCAGGTGGCCCAGCGCGTCGAGCTCGAGGGCATCGAAGCCTGGTTCAAGATGGACGCCGCCGAACTGCTCGGTGACGAAGCCGGCCAGTACGACAAGATCGCCGACACCCTGGACGTGTGGTTCGACTCCGGTACCACCCACTGGCACGTGCTGCGTGGCTCGCACAACATCGGCCACGAAAGCGGCCCGCGCGCCGACCTGTACCTGGAAGGTTCCGACCAGCACCGCGGCTGGTTCCACTCCTCGCTGCTCACCGGCTGCGCCATCGACGGCCATGCGCCGTACCGCGAGCTGCTGACCCACGGCTTCACCGTGGACGAGAACGGCCGCAAGATGTCCAAGTCGCTGGGCAACACCATCGAGCCGCAGAAGGTCAACGACACCCTGGGTGCCGACATCATGCGCCTGTGGGTATCGGCCACCGACTACTCCGGCGAGATGGCGGTTTCCGATCAGATCCTGCAGCGCAGTGCGGACGCCTACCGGCGCATCCGCAACACCGCGCGCTTCCTGCTCTCCAACCTGTCCGGCTTCGACCCGGCCCGCGACCTGCTGCCGGCCGACGACATGCTGGCGCTGGACCGCTGGGCGGTCGACCGTACCCTGCTGCTGCAGCGCGAGCTGGAAGAGCACTACGGCGAGTACCGTTTCTGGAACGTCTACTCCAAGATCCACAACTTCTGCGTGCAGGAGCTGGGCGGTTTCTACCTCGACATCATCAAGGACCGCCAGTACACCACCGGCGCCAACAGTGTCGCGCGCCGCTCGTGCCAGACCGCGCTGTACCACATCAGCGAAGCGCTGGTGCGCTGGATCGCACCGATCCTGGCGTTCACCGCCGACGAGCTGTGGCAGTACCTGCCGGGCGAGCGCAACGAGTCGGTCATGCTCAACACCTGGTACCAGGGCCTGACCGAGCTGCCAGAAGGCATCGAGCTGGACCGCGCCTACTGGGACCGCGTGATGGCCGTCAAGGCTGCGGTCAACAAGGAGCTGGAGAACCAGCGTGCGGCCAAGGCCATCGGCGGCAACCTGCAAGCCGAAGTCACCCTGTTCGCCGATGAGGCCCTGAGCACCGACCTGAACAAGCTGGGCAACGAACTGCGGTTCGTGCTGATCACCTCGGCAGCCAGCGTGGCGCCATTCGTCGAAGCCCCGGCCGATGCCGTGGTTACCGAAGTGGCCGGCCTCAAGCTCAAGGTGGTCAAGTCGGGTCACGCCAAGTGCGGCCGTTGCTGGCACTTCCGCGCCGACGTGGGCGTGAACCCGGAGCATCCGGAAATCTGCGGTCGTTGCGTCGACAACATCAGCGGCAAAGGTGAGGTGCGTCACTATGCCTAACCCCAACGTGGGGCGCTTCGGGCGCCTCGCCTGGCTGTGGCTGAGCCTGCTGGTACTGGTCCTGGACCAGGCCAGCAAGCACTACTTCGAAGGTGCGCTGAGCCTGTACCAGCAGATCGTGGTCATCCCCGACTACTTCAGCTGGACCTTGGCCTACAACACCGGTGCGGCCTTCAGCTTCCTGGCCGACAGCTCCGGCTGGCAGCGCTGGCTGTTCGCCCTGATCGCCCTGGTGGTCAGTGCGGTGCTGGTGGTGTGGCTCAAGCGCCTGGGCCGCGACGACACCTGGCTGGCCGTTGCGTTGGCCCTGGTGCTGGGCGGTGCGCTGGGCAACCTGTACGACCGCATCGTGCTCGGGCATGTGGTCGACTTCATCCTCGTGCATTGGCAGAACCGCTGGTACTTCCCGGCCTTCAACCTGGCCGACAGCGCCATCAGCGTGGGCGCCGTGATGCTGGCGCTGGATATGTTCAAGAGCAAAAAGTCCGGAGAACCCGTCCATGACTGATACCCGTATCGGCCAGAACACCGAAGTCACCCTGCACTTCGCGCTGCACCTGGAAAACGGTGATACTGTCGACAGCACCTTCGAGAAGGCTCCGGCGGTGTTCAAGGTCGGCGACGGCAACCTGCTGCCGGGCTTCGAAGCCGCGATCTTCGGCTTCAAGGCCGGCGACAAGCGCACCGTCAGCGTGGCACCGGAGAACGCCTTCGGTCAGCCGAACCCGCAGAACGTGCAGATCATTCCCCGCTCGCAGTTCCAGGACATGGAGTTGTCCGAAGGCCTGCTGGTGATTTTCAACGACGCGGCCAACGCCGAGTTGCCCGGCGTGGTGAAGGCGTTCGATGACGCGCAAGTGACCATCGACTTCAACCACCCGCTGGCCGGCAAGACCCTGAACTTCGAGGTGGAAATCCTCGCAGTCAAGGCCCTTTGAGCCAGGAGTCAGCCATGCAGATCAAACTCGCCAACCCACGCGGCTTCTGCGCCGGCGTGGACCGGGCGATCGAAATCGTCAATCGCGCCCTCGAGGTGTTCGGCCCGCCGATCTATGTGCGTCACGAAGTGGTGCACAACAAGTTCGTGGTCGAAGACCTGCGCGCGCGCGGGGCAATCTTCGTCGAAGAGCTCGACCAGGTGCCCAATGACGTCATCGTCATCTTCAGTGCTCACGGCGTTTCCCAGGCCGTGCGCCAGGAGGCGGCGGGGCGCGGCCTCAAGGTCTTCGACGCGACCTGCCCGCTGGTGACCAAGGTGCACATCGAGGTGGCCAAGTACAGTCGCGATGGCAAGGAATGC
The DNA here is from genome assembly GCF_028682105.1 of Pseudomonas sp. 8209. Classification (NCBI taxonomy): domain Bacteria; kingdom Pseudomonadati; phylum Pseudomonadota; class Gammaproteobacteria; order Pseudomonadales; family Pseudomonadaceae; genus Pseudomonas; species Pseudomonas sp. 8209. The sequence goes on along the minus strand of NZ_JANIAH010000005.1, from coordinate 496,129 downwards.
ATCCTGATCGGCCACGAAGGGCACCCCGAGGTCGAAGGCACCATGGGCCAGTACGACGCCAGCAACGGCGGTTCGATCTACCTGGTCGAAGACGAAGAGGATGTCGCCAACCTGCAGGTTCGTGACCCCGAACGCCTGGCCTTCGTGACCCAGACCACCCTGTCGATGGACGACACCAGCCGCGTCATCGATGCGCTGCGCACGCGCTTCCCCAGCATTGGCGGGCCGCGCAAGGACGACATCTGCTACGCCACCCAGAACCGCCAGGATGCGGTCAAGCAACTGGCTGACGAGTGCGACGTGGTACTGGTGGTGGGCAGCCCGAACAGCTCCAACTCCAACCGCCTGCGTGAGCTGGCCGAGCGCATGGCCACCCCGGCCTACCTGATCGACGGTGCAGAAGACATGCAGCGCAGCTGGTTCGACGGTGTCGAGCGTATCGGCATCACCGCCGGCGCCTCCGCCCCCGAAGTGCTGGTGCGTGGTGTGATCGCGCAGTTGCAGGAATGGGGCGCCACAGGTGCCGACGAGCTCGATGGTCGCGAAGAGAATGTAACGTTCTCGATGCCCAAGGAGCTGCGGGTGCGTTCACTGATCTGACCCGGCGGCCGCGCACAGCGGCTGATCGGTGGCGAGGTGGCGCAGGCTGACCCGCCCGGTGCGTGACAGCACCACCTGATGCAGGCTCCGGGTTCCGGGACTTTCGCACACGTGCAGGGTCCCGGCCTGGAACGCACCGCCCGCCTGCAGCGGTACCCCCAGCCCGCTGAAATGCACCTGCCGCGCCAGCGGCTGATTGCCCACCACACGAACCTTCCCGCTGGCACGGTACTCGTGCAGCAAGCCTTCATCGTCGGCGCTCATTCGCCATCCCTTGCTCCAGTCGCCCTCCAGGGCCGTCAGGCTGACTCGCTGATTGCGCAGCAGGGCTTCGCTGCGGGCGCTGCGCAAGGCCTGGGCAAGGTTCTGCGCGCTGGCCTCGCGCTGTAGGCTCACGCTCATGGCGCTGTAGGCCGGCAGCCCTAACTGCGTCAGCGCCGCGATCAGCCCCAGCGCATACATCATTTGTATCAGTGTTACGCCCTGTTGCCCCATCGTGCATCCCTCCCTGGAAGTGCTTCTCTGTAGATTCAGTGCCGCTCGGTTGGGCGTCCAGTCGGCCGGGTAGGCAATCACATGGGGAAATTTCGCAGGAGGCGAACATGGCCAGGAGGCTGCAGCAGGGCATGACCCTGATCGAAGTGATGGTGGCGCTGCTGGTGCTGTCACTGGGGGTAATGGCGGCGGCTGCGCTGCAAGGGCGGGCGTTGCACGGCACCGACGGCGCGCTGCGTACCACCCAGGCGCTGTACCTGGCCCAGGCCCTGCTCGAAGGCGCGCGCGCTGCGGGCGGGCTGAGGGTGGGGGAGGCCAGCGCCTTGCAGCGCGAGCTGGTAAAGGTGGCCGGCGCGTCCGCGCAGGCACAGGTGCGCCAGGCGGGCAATGGGCTCGCACTCGACCTGCACTGGCAGGGCGGTGGCCTTGCTGTGCAGGGGCAGGTGGGGCCATGAGGCGCGACACCGGTTTCGGCCTGGTCGAGGCGCTGCTGGCGTTGAGCCTGGGCGTGCTGCTGGTGCTGGCCGGCAGTCGCCTGTTCATCGGTGCGCTGCAGGGGTGGCAGGCGCAGGGCGCACTTGCGCAGTTGCAGGAGGATGCGCGCTTTGCGCTGCAGCGCATGGCCCGTGACATCCGCATGGCCGGTGCATTCGGCTGCCTGCGGCGCGAGGCGATCAGCTTTGCCGACCCTGCCATTGCCGCGGCATTTGCCCTGCCGATCAGTGTCAGCCTCGAGCCTGACGGCACCCTGCGCAGCCTGAGCCTGGTTGGCGTGCAGGGTGGGGAGGCCGGTGGCCCGCCCAACTGGACGCTGCTCACCGACTGCCTGAGCACCGCCCAGGTGCAGGCAGGCGAGCGCTTGCCCGGGCCACACCAGTTCGCCTTGCCCGTTCGTCAGCAGGTGTACCGCCTGGTGGACGGGCAACTGCTGCTCACCAGTGGGGGCAGCCACGCGGTGCTGATCGAACATGTCAGCCGGCTGCAGGTTGACCTGGGCGTGGCGGGCGAGGGCGGTGAGCTGGCCTGGATGACTGCGGTGCCCGACCCTTCGCGCATTCGCAGCATCCGCCTGCGCCTGACCCTGGACGACCCCGCTGAACGGGTGCGCGCGCAAACCTATCAGATGGTCGCCGCCGTGCGTAACCGCCTGCCATGAAGCTGCAACGGGGCATGGCGCTGCTGGTGTGCCTGGTGCTGATGCTGCTGTGCGGCCTGCTGGGTGTTTCGGTGCTGCACAGTGCCGCCTTGCAGGCACGCATGGCCGGCAACCTGGTGATGGCATTGCAGGCGTTCGAAGCGGCGGAAACCACGTTGCGGCTCGCCGAGGCCCGTGTGCTGGCGGGGCTTGAGCCACCGGGCCCGTGCGTGTACTGCCTGCCGCCGCCGGAGGCACCCAGGGTACGCGCCGCCGGTGTGCAGAGCGGGGCGGGGCCAAGCTCCGGGCTGGGCTGGCAGGCGCAAGGGCCTGGCTTCTTCCTGGTACAGAACCTGGGCCGCAGCTCGCGCCCCGCGCGGCTGCCCGACGGCCTTGAGGTGCAGCTGCTTCGGGTGACTGCCGTGGGGCGTCAGCAGCAGGCGCGGGTGGTGCTGGAGAGCGTGCTGGCGCAGCCATCGGTGTCGGCTGCGTGGCCGGCGCAACGTATCTTGTGGCGGCAGATCCACTAGGGGCGCACAACATGCCGCGAACTCATCAGGGCCTGAGCCTGATCGAACTGTTGATTGTCGTCGCCGTGGTCGGCATTCTGGCGGGCATTGCCTACCCCAGCTACCGCGACACGGTGAAAAGAGCCGCACGCAGCGAGGTCGTGGGGCTGCTGTTCGACAGTGCGCAGCACCTGGAGCGCCACCGCGCCCGCACGGGCCAGTATGCCGATACCGACGCCGTGATCACCCCGTTGCCCCCTGGCACAGGCCATTACAGCCTGCACGCCAGCCGCGAGGCCGAGGGTTTCAGCCTGCTGGCCCGGCGTCACGCTGGCGGGCTGATGGCCGGCGACGCCTGTGGCGACTTCGAGCTCGATCACCAGGGTGTGCGCGGCAACCCCGGTGCCAGCAACGAGGCGGACGGGGGTTGCTGGGGTAACTGACGTCTTTCATTCGGGTACTGGACCAATAGATGACCAAGCAAGTAGTGATTGTCGGCGGTGGGGTGATCGGCCTGCTGACTGCGTTCAACCTGGCGGCCGATGTCGAGCAGGTGGTGGTGTGCGACAAGGGCGCGCTCGGGCAGGAGTCTTCCTGGGCCGGGGGCGGGATCGTGTCGCCGTTGTACCCGTGGCGCTACAGCCCGGCGGTTACTGCACTGGCGCATTGGTCGCAGGACTTCTATCCGCAGCTGGGCGAGCGTCTGTTCGCCAGCACCGGTGTAGACCCCGAGGTGCATACCACCGGCCTGTACTGGCTGGACCTGGACGATGAAGCCGAGGCGCTGGCCTGGGCGGCCCGCGAGGGACGCCCGTTGAGCGCAGTGGATGTGGCCCGCGCCTATGCGGCGGTGCCCGTGCTGGGGCCGGGTTTCGAGCGGGCCATCTACATGGCGGGTGTGGCGAACGTGCGCAACCCGCGCCTGGTCAAGTCGCTCAAGGCGGCGTTGCAGGCCCTGTCGAACGTGACCCTTCGCGAGCATTGTGAAATCACCGGGTTCAGCCGCGAGGGCGAGCGTATTTGCGGCGTTGAAACCGTCGATGGCCCGATCCGCGCCGACCAGGTGGTGCTTACGGCGGGGGCCTGGAGTGGCGACCTGCTGCGCCCGCTGGGCCTGGAGCTGCCGGTGGAGCCGGTGAAAGGGCAGATGATCCTGTTCAAGTGCGCGGAAGATTTCCTGCCGAGCATGGTGCTGGCCAAGGGGCGCTACGCGATCCCACGGCGTGACGGGCACATTCTGGTCGGCAGCACACTGGAGCATGCAGGCTATGACAAGACGCCCACCGAAGCGGCGCTGGCGAGCCTGAAGGCCTCGGCCATCGAATTGCTGCCGGCGCTGGCCGATGCCACGCCGGTCGGGCATTGGGCTGGGTTGCGGCCTGGCTCACCGGAAGGTGTGCCGTACATCGGCCAGGTGCCCGGGCATGAAGGCTTGTGGTTGAACTGCGGGCATTACCGCAACGGGCTGGTGCTGGCGCCGGCGTCCTGCCGGTTGTTCGCCGACCTGCTGCTGGGGCGTGCGCCGATCATCGACCCGGCGCCGTACGCGCTGGGGCCGCGCCTGCTGTAACAGCAGGCATCTGGAAGCGGCCTGGCCGGCGAAGGGGCCCTCAGCCCTGGCGGGTATCGTTGGGCCCCTGCTCCAGATGCGCCGGGCTGCAATACCACAGCTGGCCCCGGTGCAAGGCACGGTCGGTGGGCAGGTGCACGCCGCAATGGGCACAGCGCACCATCTTCAGCGGGTCATCGAGGGTAGGGCGAGTATCGGCAGCAGTGCCGGCCTTGAACTTGCGCCACAACCAGAACGCAGCAGCAATCAGGGCAATCCAGAGAATTAGGCGAACCATGGTGTCCAGCTTTGTCGAATGAAGAGCCCCCAGTTTAGGGCCTGGCAACAAAAAAGGGAGGCCATCAGGCCTCCCTTTTTCATTCACCGCATGGCGTGTCAGTCGAATACGCCAAAGGTCATGTAGCTGAACCACGAACGGTCTTCGTTGTTGCCTTCGGCTTCGTGGTTTTCTTCTTCGATCACGTCGCCATTTTCGTCCTTGGGCAGCAGTTCCTGCGGGATCGCGTCTTTGGCGTCCTGATACTGCTTCTGCACGTCCTGGTTGGCGCGGGTCTGGCCTGGCGGCAGCGGCGGCGCGCTGGAGATCAGGCCCAGGGTGGCCTTGGACAGCCACGAGCGGTTGTCCGCCTCGTCCTGCTGCGGCACGAACTGGCCGTCTTTCAGGCTCGGGTGATCGGGGTAGTTGAGTTTCAGGGTTTCCAGGCTGGTGGCTGCCAGTTCGTCCAGGTGCAGACGCATGTAGGCTTCGGTCATCACCGCCAGGCCGTCACCGACCGATGGGGTTTCCTGGAAGTTTTCCACCACGTAGCGGCCACGGTTGGCAGCGGCAACATACGCCTGACGGGTCAGGTAGTAGTCGGCCACGTGGATCTCGTAGGAGGCCAGCAGGTTGCGCAGGTAGATCATGCGCTGCTTGGCGTCCGGTGCGTAGCGGCTGTTGGGGAAGCGGCTGGTGAGCTGGGCGAACTCGTTGTACGAGTCACGCGCTGCGCCCGGGTCACGCTTGGTCATGTCCAGCGGCAGGAAGCGCGCCAGCAGGCCGCGGTCCTGGTCGAACGAGGTCAGGCCCTTCAGGTAATAGGCGTAGTCGACGTTCGGATGCTGCGGATGCAGGCGGATAAAGCGCTCGGCAGCCGACTTGGCAGCCTCGGGCTCGGCGTTCTTGTAGTTCGCGTAGATCAGCTCCAGCTGCGCCTGGTCGGCATAGCGGCCGAACGGGTACCGCGACTCCAGGGCCTTGAGCTTGGAGGTGGCGCTGGTATAGCTGTGGTTGTCCAGGTCGGCCTGCGCCTGCTGGTACAGCTCGGTTTCGCTGAGGTTTTCGTCGACGACTTCCTTCGAAGAACAAGCAGCGGTGAGTCCGAGGATGGCGATCAGCAGCAGGTGTTTCACTTGCATGGCGGCTTGCGTCCCTATGACGGCTGCTGTCTTGGGCGAGGCCGTCCTGTTATGATGAGCACCCCGTTGGAACCCTCGGGGCAAAAGACGCCGTATTTAACCACAAGCGTGCAGCTGAAACCAAAGGCTGTGCCTCCGCCTGATTCGAGCATGTCCGAGAAAATTGAACTTCGCGCAGAGGTACCGTCCGAATTGGGCGGGCAACGCCTCGACCAAGTCGCCGCCCAACTGTTTGCCGAGCACTCGCGCTCGCGCCTTTCCGCCTGGATCAAAGAAGGCCTACTGACCGTCGATGGCAACGTCGTGCGTCCGCGCGACATCGTCCATGGCGGCGCCCTGCTGGCGCTTGACGCCGAGCAGGAAGCCCAGGGCGAGTGGGTGGCGCAGGACATCGAACTGGACATCGTCTACGAAGACGAGCACATCCTGGTCATCAACAAGCCGGCCGGGCTTGTGGTGCACCCGGCTGCCGGTCATGCCGACGGCACCCTGCTCAATGCCCTGCTGCACCACGTGCCGGACATCATCAACGTGCCGCGCGCCGGCATCGTGCACCGCCTCGACAAGGACACCACCGGTCTGATGGTGGTGGCCAAGACCATTCAGGCGCAGACCCAGCTGGTAGCCCAGTTGCAAAGTCGCAGCGTCAGCCGCATCTATGAATGCATCGTGATCGGCGTGGTTACCGCAGGCGGCAAGATCAACGCCCCGATCGGTCGTCACGGCCAGCAGCGCCAGCGCATGGCGGTGATGGAGGGCGGCAAGCAGGCCGTCAGCCACTATCGCGTGCTCGAACGCTTCCGCTCGCACACCCACGTGCGCGTCAAGCTGGAAACCGGGCGTACCCACCAGATCCGCGTGCACATGGCCCACGTCAACTTCCCGTTGGTCGGCGACCCGGTGTACGGCGGGCGCTTCCGCATCCCGCCGGCGGCCAGCGTGACCATGGTCGACGCGCTCAAGACCTTCCCGCGCCAGGCCCTGCACGCACGCTTCCTGGAGCTGGATCACCCGGTGACCGGTGAGCGCATGGGCTGGGAGTCGTCCCTGCCGGACGACTTCGTGTGGCTGCTGTCGCTGCTCAAGCAGGACCGCGAGGCCTTCGTCGGATGAGCCCGCTGACGCACCACCTGCTGACCCCCGACTGGCCTGCGCCAGCCTGGGTCAAGGCGTGCGTCACCACCCGGGGCGGCGGCGTGAGCCAGGCGCCCTACGATTCGTTGAACCTGGGCGACCACGTCGGTGACGCCCAGGCCGCAGTGGCCGAAAACCGTCGGCGCCTGACCGCGCAGTTCGGCATCCAGCCTGCCTGGCTCAAGCAGGTGCACGGCATCGATGTGGTCGAGGCCGACCCGGCGCTGGTTGCCGAAGCCGACGCCAGCTGCACCAGCACCCCCGGCATCGCCTGCACGTCCATGACCGCCGACTGCCTGCCGGTACTGTTCTGCGACCGCGCCGGCACCCGCGTGGGCGCTGCCCATGCCGGCTGGCGCGGGCTGGTGGGCGGTGTGCTGGAGGCCACGCTCGATGCGCTGGGCGTACCGGCCAGCGAGGTGCTGGTATGGCTGGGCCCGGCCATCGGGCCCCAGGCGTTCGAGGTGGGCGGCGAAGTGCGCGAAGCCTTCATGACCGTTCATCCGGAAAGTGCCAGCGCCTTCGTGGCGGGGGCGCAGCCCGGCAAGTTCATGGCCGACATCTATGCACTGGCGCGCATTCGCCTGGCGGCCCGTGGCATCACTGCCGTGTATGGCGGCGGCCTGTGCACCGTGAGCGACCCACGCTTCTATTCCTACCGTCGCAGCCCCGTTACCGGGCGCTTCGCTTCGCTGATCTGGCTGGCGCCTCGCTGACCTGGATCAAGCCCGCTACGCTTGAATCTTCCACAATCACCCTTATCTATAGGGGTATCTCAGGCAGGTTTTTCTTCATCAGGTGTGTCCATCGCTCCGGCCTGCCCATTAAAGGAAGGTAAGTTATGCGAATAGACCGTTTGACCAGCAAGCTGCAACTGGCGTTATCCGACTCCCAGTCCCTGGCGGTTGGCATGGATCACCCCGCGATCGAGCCTGCGCACCTGTTGCAGGCGCTGATCGACCAGCAGGGTGGTTCGATCAAGCCCCTGTTGATGCAGGTGGGCTTCGACGTCAACAGCCTGCGCAAGGAACTGGGCAAAGAACTCGACCAGTTGCCAAAAATCCAGAACCCTACCGGCGACGTCAACATGTCGCAGGACCTGGCACGCCTGCTCAACCAGGCCGACCGCCTGGCCCAGCAGAAGGGCGACCAGTTCATCTCCAGCGAGCTCGTGCTGCTGGCGGCCATGGACGAGAACAGCAAGCTCGGCAAGTTGCTGCTCGGCCAGGGCGTGAGCAAGAAGGCGCTTGAAAACGCCATCAGCAACCTGCGCGGCGGCGAAGCGGTGAACGACCCCAACGCCGAGGAATCGCGCCAGGCCCTGGACAAGTACACCGTCGACCTGACCAAGCGTGCCGAAGACGGCAAGCTCGACCCGGTGATCGGCCGTGACGACGAGATCCGTCGCACCATCCAGGTGCTGCAACGCCGTACCAAGAACAACCCGGTGCTCATCGGTGAGCCTGGCGTGGGTAAAACTGCCATCGCCGAAGGCCTGGCCCAGCGCATCATCAATGGCGAAGTGCCCGATGGTCTGAAGGGCAAGCGCCTGCTGTCGCTGGACATGGGCGCGCTGATTGCCGGCGCCAAGTTCCGCGGCGAGTTCGAAGAGCGCCTCAAAGGCCTGCTCAACGAGCTGTCCAAGCAGGAAGGCCAGATCATCCTGTTCATCGACGAGCTGCACACCATGGTCGGTGCAGGTAAAGGCGAAGGCTCGATGGATGCCGGCAACATGCTCAAGCCTGCGCTGGCGCGCGGCGAGCTGCACTGCGTCGGTGCCACCACGCTGAACGAGTACCGCCAGTACATCGAGAAGGATGCGGCGCTGGAGCGTCGTTTCCAGAAGGTATTGGTAGAGGAGCCGAGCGAGGAAGACACCATCGCCATCCTGCGTGGCCTCAAGGAGCGTTACGAGGTGCACCACAAGGTGGCGATCACCGACGGTGCGATCATTGCCGCGGCCAAGCTCAGCCATCGCTACATCACCGATCGTCAGTTGCCCGACAAGGCCATTGACCTGATCGACGAGGCGGCCAGCCGCATTCGCATGGAGATCGACTCCAAGCCCGAGGTGCTCGACCGTCTGGAGCGTCGCCTGATTCAACTGAAGGTGGAATCCCAGGCGCTGAAGAAGGAAGACGACGAGGCGGCCCTCAAGCGCCTCGAGAAGCTGACCGAGGAGATCGTGCGGCTGGAGCGTGAGTACTCCGACCTGGAAGAGATCTGGACCTCGGAAAAAGCCGAAGTGCAGGGCTCTGCGCAGATCCAGCAAAAGATCGAGCAGTCCCGTCAGGAGCTGGAAACCGCCCGCCGCAAGGGCGACCTGAGCCGCATGGCCGAGCTGCAGTATGGGGTGATCCCGGACCTGGAGCGCAGCCTGCAGATGGTCGACCAGCATGGCAAGGCCGAAAACCAGTTGCTGCGCAACAAGGTGACCGAGGAAGAGATCGCCGAGGTGGTGTCGAAGTGGACCGGTATCCCGGTATCCAAGATGCTCGAAGGCGAGCGCGAAAAGCTGCTGAAGATGGAAAGCCTGCTGCACCAGCGCGTGATCGGCCAGGAAGAGGCCGTGGTGGCCGTGGCCAACGCGGTGCGTCGTTCGCGGGCCGGGTTGTCCGACCCTAACCGGCCAAGTGGTTCGTTCCTGTTCCTGGGCCCTACCGGTGTGGGTAAAACCGAGCTGTGCAAGGCGTTGGCCGAGTTCCTGTTCGACACCGAAGAGGCCATGGTGCGTATCGACATGTCCGAGTTCATGGAGAAACATTCCGTGGCGCGGCTGATTGGTGCACCGCCAGGCTACGTGGGCTACGAAGAGGGCGGCTACCTGACCGAAGCCGTGCGGCGCAAACCCTATGCGGTAGTGCTGCTGGACGAGGTCGAGAAGGCCCACCCGGACGTGTTCAACGTGTTGCTGCAAGTGCTTGAAGACGGTCGCCTGACCGACAGTCATGGCCGTACCGTGGACTTTCGCAACACGGTGATCGTGATGACCTCCAACCTGGGGTCGGCACAGATCCAGGAACTGGTGGGTGATCGCGAGGCGCAGCGCGCTGCGGTGATGGACGCGGTGGGTTCGCATTTCCGCCCCGAGTTCGTCAACCGTATCGACGAAGTGGTGGTGTTCGAGCCTCTGGGTCGCGACCAGATCGCCGGTATCACCCAGATCCAGCTGTCGCGTCTGCGCAGCCGTCTGGCCGAACGCGAGCTGAGCCTGGAGCTGAGCCCCGAGGCCCTCGACAAGCTGATCGCGGTCGGTTACGACCCGGTGTATGGCGCACGGCCGCTGAAACGGGCGATCCAGCGCTGGATCGAGAACCCGCTGGCGCAACTGATTCTGTCGGGTCAGTTCATGCCGGGCAGCAGCATCACCGCCAAGCTGGAGGGCGAAGAGATCGTCTTTGCCTGAGTTTTCGGCGGGTTACGCTAAGGCCTCGATTTTCGAGGCCTTTTTTCTTTGCATTTTGCTTCGAGTGCTTGTAAAGTGCGCCCCGCTGTATGTCACCCCGCAGGTTTCCGGCAGAAGTGGGAATCTGAAAAAAAGTTGCAAATCAGTGTGTTGAATGCAAATTAAGGGTTGACAAGGGTTTTGAAGATTGTAGAATAGCGCGCCTCAGAGACATGAACGCAGCGATGCACAAGGTCGAAGAGTTCGAAGCGGTAGCGATACAGTTTTCGAAATTGCAGCAAGTTGTACTTGAAATTGATAGTTCCGCGATAGCTCAGTCGGTAGAGCAAATGACTGTTAATCATTGGGTCCCAGGTTCGAGTCCTGGTCGCGGAGCCAAATTTCAAACCGGGGTATAGCGCAGTCCGGTAGCGCGCCTGCTTTGGGAGCAGGATGTCAGGAGTTCGAATCCCCTTACCCCGACCATATTTGGGTCGTTAGCTCAGTTGGTAGAGCAGTTGGCTTTTAACCAATTGGTCGTAGGTTCGAATCCTACACGACCCACCATTTTTGAATCCGGTTCGCTGGGTTTGAATCTTAAAAGGTTGGTACGCCATTAGCGTCCAGCCATTAAAAAAGGCACCTTAATCGGTGTCTTTTTTTTACCGGGGTATAGCGCAGTCCGGTAGCGCGCCTGCTTTGGGAGCAGGATGTCAGGAGTTCGAATCCCCTTACCCCGACCATCTTCAGAAAAAGGGCACCTTGCAAAAGGTGCCCTTTTTCGTTTGCGCGGGGTTTAGCGCGTGTGCAGCCAGCTGGCGGTACTGCCTATGCCCAGTACCTCCTGCAGGGGGCTGTAGTGCGCGCATCCGCGCCTCGTCGAAATACAGCTCGCTCCGGGTCAACCGCACGCCAGTGGCCTGGCGCCCATCCGGCCCCGGCAGGGCGCCGGGGCGGACGGGGGTAGCCGTCAGTGCAGCTTGAGGCGGGGTTCGGTACCGCGGCCGATACGGCTGCCGAGCATCAGCATCAGCGTGCGGAAGGTGCCATACAGCGCCATCTGGTGCATGCGGTACAGCGACACATAGAACATCCGCGCCAGCCAGCCTTCGAGCATCACACTGCCGGTGAGGTTGCCCATCAGGTTGCCCACTGCCGAGAAGCGCGACAGCGAAACCAGCGAGCCGTAGTCGCGGTACGCGTAGGTGGGCAAAGCCTTGCCCTCCAGGCGCGCCTTGAGCCCTTTGGCCAGCAGCGAGGCCTGCTGGTGGGCGGCCTGGGCGCGCGGCGGCACATTGCGGTCGCTGCCCGGCTGCGGGCAGGCGGCGCAGTCGCCGAACGCGAAGATGTCATCGTCCAGGGTGGTCTGCAGGGTAGGGCGCACCACCAGTTGGTTGATGCGGTTGGTTTCCAGCCCGTCGATGTCTTTGAGAAACGCCGGTGCGCGGATACCGGCCGCCCACACCTTGAGGCTGGCGTGGATCACCTCGCCGTTGGCGGTCTTGAGCGAGTCTGCGGTGACCTCGCTCACCGACGCGTTGGTCAGCACCGTCACGCCGAGTTTTTCCAGGGTTTTGTGCACCGGCACGCTGATGCGCTCGGGCAGCGCCGGCAACACCCGTGGGCCGGCCTCGATCAGGGTGATCTGCATGTCCTTGGGCTGGATGCGGTCCAGGCCATAGGCTGCCAGTTCGTGGGCGGCATGGTGCAGCTCGGCCGCCAGCTCCACGCCGGTGGCACCGGCACCCACGATCGCCACGCTGATCTTCTCGCTGGCAAGGTCGCCGGCGTGGGCGCGCAGGTAGTGGTTGAGCAACTGCTGGTGGAAGCGCTCGGCCTGCTTGCGGGTGTCGAGGAACAGGCAATGCTGCGCCGCACCCAGGGTGCCGAAGTCGTTGGTGTTGCTGCCTACCGCGATCACCAGCGTGTCATACGCCAGGGTGCGCGCCGGCAGCAGCTCGCGGCCATCCTCGTCGAGGGTGGCGGCCAGCTGGATCTGCTTGCTCGAACGCTCCAGGCCGCTCATGCGCCCCAGCTGGAACTGGAAGTGGTTCCACTTGGCCTGGGCCACGTAGTTGAGCTCGTCTTCGGAGGAATTGAGCGAACCGGCCGCCACTTCGTGCAGCAGCGGCTTCCAGATGTGGGTCAGGTTGGCGTCGACCAGGGTAATCGCGGCAGTGCCGCGCTTGCCCAGGGTCTTACCCAGGCGGGTCGCCAGTTCCAGGCCGCCGGCGCCGCCGCCGACAATCACGATACGGTGAGTCATGGGGATATCTCATAAGGTTTGCGGAATTCTGGGTTGGGTCCTGAGTGGCCGGCCGCGCAGGGCGGGCGGTTTGGGCGAGCGCAAGGCAGCTCATAGCACCAGGTGGCTCAGGAGGCGGCTCAACAGGCCAAGGCTGATCGTCACGCCCACCACCAGAGCAAGGAGCAGCCATGGCCTGAAAGGCTTGCGCTCGACTTGGTGTTGGGGGGCACGCAGGTATTCATCGACTCGTCGCTGGTCTTCGGGGTTCAGGCGGCTGGTCATGGAGGCCTCGTCAGGTAGACGCATGTGACTGTGGGAACGCTACAGTGTTCACTGTAGTCCGTCGCCAAAGGCTTACCTGGGGGATCGAAGCGCTCGTGACAGCGAATGATTGCGCTTTGTATCACCCGCGCCGCATTTATGCCATCCCGCTTTGGCAGGGGGCGGCGATCACAGGCTGATCCCCACGTCGAAGACGATGCTGCGCCCCAGGTTGGCGCGCAGAAAATCCGGCGCATCGGGGTGGGCGAACAGCACCCGGGCGAAGGTCGGGCCCACCAGCGACAGCGAGCGCCAGCCCTGGCGCAGGTATTCGGTAGGCGGCGGGAAGTGGCTGTTGAGGTCGAGCACTTCGCGCTTGAGGCTGGCGAAGGCAATGATGTCCAGTTCGCCCAGGTCCAGGTTGCGTTCGCGGTAGTTGTGCGACTTCTTGCGCAGGGTGGGGGCCAGGCGCTGCAGCAGCTCCTGCGCACTGATGCGTCGCGGCCGGGCCTCGCGCCTTACCAGCTGCGCAAGGGAGAACGCGCTGCGCCGGCGCTGCAACTCTTCGCGCCATTCGTCGTTGAGCCGGCGCCCTTCGTCGAGCACGAAGAACACCTCGAAGGCGGCATCGCGAAACAGCACGTCGGGTGGTTCCTGACCGGCGGCGGTGAAGTCCTCGCTGCGATAAGGGATGTTCAGGCCTTGCAGCAGGCGCTGGCATACCCAACGCTCGCGCTCCCATTTGCGGGCATTGGACAGGAACGCATTGGCTTGTTCGGCCTGAATGGTTAGCAGGCGCAGGTAGTCTGAGTCATCCATGGGCACAAGCTTAGCGCCCAAATCATGACAACGCTGCATTCCAGGCCCGGTGGATGGCGGCAACAGGCCGTGGAACGGTGTGTAGAATGAACAATCGTCGGGCGCAATGCACACAAGGGGCAGACAGCCGTGATTGGCGCACAAGTGTTATCGGAACAAAGCCTGCTGCTGGGCTGGCTGTGCTACGTGCCGCTGCTGCTGTGGGCGGTGTGGCGCGCGCCGTGGGTCGAGCTGTTCACCGACCGGCGGCGCCAGCACCTGCTGTTCGGCACCATCTTCGCGCTGTTCGCGTTATGGCTGGTACGTCGCGACTTCGACACCGGCGTGTCGTACCACTTCATCGGCATGACCGCCGTGACCCTGCTGCTGGACTGGCCGCTGGCAATCGTCGGTGGCCTGGTGGCGCAGGTGGGGCTGGTGGCGCTGGGGCGTCAGGACCTGGCGGCGATGGGCGTCAACGGCTTGCTGCTGATTGGCCTGCCGGTGCTGGTGACGGAGGGGGTGGCCATACTGGTGGAGCGTGCACAGCCGAAAAACCTGTTCGTGTACATCTTCTGTTCGGGATTTTTCGCCGCCGCGCTGGCGACCTTGCTGTGCCTGCTGGCCAGCCTTGGCTGGCTGTGGCTGGACGGTATCTTCGTGATGCCCGAATGGCTGTCGGACTTCATCGGCTACCTGTGGCTGATCATCTTCCCCGAGGCCTTCATCAACGGCATGGTAATCAGTGCGCTGGTGGTGTTCTGCCCCGAGTGGCTGGAAACCTTCAACCGGACCCGCTACCTGCAGGCCCCGTGGAAGGACGACGAACCGCGCAGTTAGTGTTCGCGCGGGTTGAAGTCGCCGGAGAACAGCTCGTCTTCGGCATCCGGTGCCACCGGAATCTTGTGCTCTTCAGCGGCCCAGGCACCCAGGTCGATCAGCTTGCAGCGGTCGGAGCAGAATGGCCGGTAGGTATTTGTGGCACTCCATTCAACAGGGGCGCCACAGGTCGGGCAGTCTACGGTCAGGGGTTGGCTCATGGTTGGCCTCCACGCAAAGTCAGGTAAAAGTGATGCAGGCGGTCGACCTCCGAATGCAGCCAGGCCAGGTCGCGGTCGTTGACGATCACGTCGTGGGCATGGCGCAGGCGCTCTTCGCGGCTGGTCTGCGCCTTGAGAATGGCCTGCACCTGTTCGGGGCTGGTCTGGTCGCGCTGCAGTGTACGTTCGATCTGCAAGGCCTGCGGCGCGTCGATCACCAGCAGGCGCTGGGTGCGCTGATACTGGCCCGACTCCACCATCAGCGGTGAAACGAACACCGCATAGGGCGACTCGGCCTTGGCCAGGTAGCTGAAGATCTCCTGGCCGATCAGCGGGTGCAGCAGGGCTTCCACCCAGCGGCGTTGCGCCGGGTCGCTGAAGATCAGCTGGCGCAGGGCGGCGCGGTCCAGTTGCCCGTCGCTTTGCAGCACGCCGGGGCCGAAATGCTCCACCAGGCTGGCCAGCGCCGGGCGCCCGGGCTCGACCACCCAGCGTGCGGCCTGGTCGGCATCCACCAGGTGCACGCCCAGCTCGATGAAGCGTTGCGCCGCGGCGCTCTTGCCACTGCCGATGCCACCGGTGAGGCCGAGAATCCAGGGTGTGAAGGCGGGTGTGGTCATTGCAGTCCGGCAAATTGCAGATAGGAAGTGGTCATTTGACCACCCCAGAGCAGCGCGATCCAGCCCGCAATGGCCAGATAGGGCCCAAACGGAATCGGCGTGCTCGCCTGCTGGTTGCGCAGGCGCAGCAGTACCAGGCCCAGCAGCGCGCCCACCAACGAGGCCAGCAGCAGCGTCAGCGGCAGGATCTGCCAGCCGCCCCAGGCGCCGAGCATGGCCAGCAGCTTGAAATCGCCATAGCCCATGCCCTCCTTGCCGGTGACCAGCTTGAACAGCCAGTACACCGTCCACAGGCTCAGGTAGCCGGCCACGGCGCCCCACAGCGCCTGGTCCAGCGGCACGAACACCTCGAAGGCATTGAGTATCAGGCCCAGCCACAGTAGCGGCAGCACCAGCACATCGGGCAGCAACTGGTGCTCGATATCGATCAGGCTCATCGCCAGCAGGCCCCAGCTCAACAGCATGAACGCCGCCGCGCTGGCGCTGAAGCCGAAATGCCAGGCCGCGAACAGGCCAAGCCCTGCGCAGGCCAGCTCCACCAGCGGGTAGCGCGGGCTGATCGGTGCCTTGCACGCCGAACAGCGCCCGCGCAGGCACAGGTAACTCAGCACCGGTATGTTCTCCCACGCGCGGATGCGGTGCTGGCAGTGCGGGCAGTGGGAGTGGGGCAGCATCAGGTCGAAACGTGGCTCGGCCGGGCTGGGCAGCTCCAGCACTTCACGGGCCTCGCTGCGCCATTGGCGCTCCAGCATCATCGGCAGGCGATGCACCAGCACATTGATGAAGCTGCCCACAATCAGGCCAAGCAACAGGGCGACGCATTGGTAGGCCAGCGGCTGGCGGGCCAGGGTTTCGAACAGGTCCATAGTCAGATCACATCGCCCAGCTGGAAGATCGGCAGGTACATGGCGACCACCAGGCTGCCCACCACCAGCCCGAGAATCAGCACGATCATCGGCTCCAGCAGGCTGGCCAGGTTGTCGAGCCATTCGTCGACGGCCGTTTCGTGGTGGCTGGCGATCCGGTCGAGCATATCGTCGAGCGTGCCGGATGTCTCGCCAATGGCGCACATCTGTACCGCCAGGCACGGGAACAGCGGCTCGTTGCGCATCGCCGCGCTCATCGACAGGCCGTTGCCGATGGCCTGGCGCAGGCGCAGCACGGCCTGCTCGTACAGCGTATTGCCGCACGCGGCGGCCACCGGCCCCAGGGCTTCGGTGAGCGGTACGCCGGCACTGAACGACGTCGCCAGGGTACGCGCAAAACGAGCCAGCGCCGCATGCTGCATCACCGGCCCCAGAACCGGCATGCGTAGCGCCTGGCGCAACATCCATAAACGCACCGCCTGCTGACGCTCGAAGGCGCGGCGCAGGGCAAATCCCGTGGCCAGCATTACCCCAAGCACCCACAGCAGATACTGCCCCAGCCAGTCGGCCAGGTTGATGACACCCTGGGTGAAGGCCGGCAACGGCGCGCCGAAGCCTGCAAACATGGCCTGAAACTGCGGTACCACCTTGAGCAACAGCAGCGCCGCCACCCCCAACCCCACCAGCAGCACCAGCGCGGGGTAGACCATGGCCTTCTTCAGCCGGGCCCGTAGCGCCTGGCGTTTTTCCTGCAGTGTTGCCAACTGGTCGAGCAGGCTGTCCAGGCAGCCGGTTTGCTCACCCACGGCCACCAGGTTGCAATACAGGCTGTCGAACTGGCGCGGGTGCCTGCGCAGCGCATCGGCCAGGCCGCAGCCGGCGGCGATATCGTTTTTGAGGGTGCCCAGCAGGCGGCGCAGCGGTGGGTTGTTGATGCCTTCGGCGATCATGCCCAGCCCTTGCAGCAGCGGCACGCCGGCCTTGAACAACGTTGCCAACTGGCGGCTGAAGCGGGTGATGTCCTGGGCGCCGAGCGAAGCGGGCAATTGCAGGGTAGTACGGCGTGCCGCGTTCACCTGGGTTGGGCGAATGCCGCGACCGCGCAGCAGCGCCTTCACCAGCGCACTGTTCTGCCCGCTGCTGTGCCCACTCACGTGGGTGCCGGTGCGGTCGATGCCTTGCCAGGCATAGGTTTTTGTCTTGTGGTTCATCGCTACCTCCATGCAGCGGTGGACAGTCACAAACCCTGTAACAGCTTCAGGGTGATAGGCCCGGGCAATCCCGCCCGGTGGCCACTAGAGTAGTCGAGCGCGGTGCTGGGTTAAGCACCCGCAGGGTGACAAAAGGTGTCTGTTCGGGCCTACTGGCGCGCTGGTCTGCGGCGGTGTCCGTGGCGGTGTCCGTGGCGGGATTTGTGAGTTTTTGCGAGGGGAGTGCCCATGAAGGGACAGCGCGGTATTACATTGATCGAGTTGATGATCGTGGTGGCGATCATCGGCATTCTGGCGACCATTGCCATGCCCATGTACACCAACCACCAGGCGCGGGCCAAGGCCACCGCGGCGCTGGCTGAGGTGTCGGCATTGAAGACGGCCTTCGAAGTGCAGATCAACCAGGGCAAGGACGTGGCCGATGTCGTCGCCCTTGGCGGCCAGCCGACCACGGCCAACTGCACCTTGAGTGCGCGGGGCGTGGCGGCGACTGGTGTGGGCACTCTTGCATGCGTGCTGGTGGATGCGCCGGCGCCGGTGGCGGGCAAGCACCTGACCTGGGCCCGTTCGGCCACGGGCTGGGCGTGCAGCACAGATATCGAGGCCGACCTGGCCCCGGCCGGGTGCACCGCGGTGCAGGCGAGTGGTGGGCAATAGCTGTTGATAAACAGTGATTTGCGAAAGCGTGGCGGCAATGGTAGCGTTGTCGCCACGCCGGTGTAGCTCAGTCGGTAGAGCAGCGCACTCGTAACGCGAAGGTCGCAGGTTCGATTCCTGTCTCCGGCACCAGTAAATTCAAGGGTTACAGGCGTTTTCCTGTGATCAATATGTCGCTCGTGACAGCAGGGTGACAGCAAAAAGCCCCGCATACCTCATTGGATGCGGGGCTTTTTCGTGTAATCGGATATACCTCAAATGGCAAAGCACGATAGGTTCACTGAGCACTTCTATCAGACCGCTGAGGAGCTCTGGCAAGCGCTTTCACCCACACATGAATTCAAAAAGGGTCATGAGGACTTTGTGTACCGAGGGCAGGCTGATGCCAGGTGGGGATTGCTTCCAACCATCTTACGCCCGCGCAACGTGCCGCCGATTGTGTCGTACACAGAGATGGTTGACGCCTCAGACATGGTTTTTTACGAGCTAGCGATTCTCCAACGATTCGCTAAGCACTGTGATGATGTGGGTATTCCCATCCCCAACGATTCCCAGTCCTTCAGAAAGACCATCCTAGACACCCAAACCGCAGACCGTTTCTACAAAGATCCTTCGCTATGGCCTAATCCTGAGATTTTAGATTTCATGGCCATGGCGCAGCATCACGGGGTGCCGACACGATTGCTTGATTGGACGACTAGATCATTCACTGCTGCCTATTTTGCGGCCAGCAGTGCCATCGCTCGTTTCAGTGAGTGGGGGGCAGACGATAGGCTGGTTATCTGGGCTATGGATCGTGTAGGGATCAATCTGCATAGCCGGATTGTGCTTCATCATGCTCCCGGAGCAGTCAGCAGGCACCTCGCCGCTCAAGGCGGGCTTTTCACGGTTCATCCTCACACATGCGTGGAGGGTGGAAGCTTCGTCATTGAGGGCCTGGAAACACTGCTGGAGGACATTGATAGCACACCGTTCCTCAAGCTCACATTACCGGTGTATGAAGCAGCGCGCCTGCTTCATCTCTGCTCTCGCGCTGGATTCAATGCCGCCACTATCTATCCAACGGCAGACGGAGCGGGCCGTGCGGTTCTGGATGACATGAATACTGAAGGGGCGCGGACAAGATGGAACATCGATTCCATTAGAGTTCGCTAGGAAGTGATGTCTCGGATTCGCATGACGGTGGTGGTTGAGCAGTTTGAATCGCCCCGGATTCTCTAGACACCTTGCAAGCTCATTGCGTAACGCTTTTCAAACTCTACCGGTGACAGCTGATTGTTGAAACCATGGCGGCGTTTTACGTTGTAGAACATCTCGATGTAATCGAACACATCACTCCGAGCATCTTCCCGCGTGGTGTAGATTTTTCGCTTGATCCGTTCCCGTTTCAGAAGCTGGAAAAAACTCTCGGCCACGGCGTTGTCATGACAGTTGCCTCGGCGACTCATGCTGGCAACCAAATTGTTTGCCTTCAAAAAGCTGCGCCAATCGGAGCTGCTGTACTGGCTGCCTTGATCGGAATGAACCATTACCTCTTGACTTTCAGCGTCAGGCAAAGCCATCGAATCGAATAGTCGCCCGCGCGCTGCTTGATAAAGGCGTACTTCAGCCGCACTCCTTGGCAAAGTACGCGGCGGCCTTTTTTAAGATGTCTCGCTCTTCAGTGACGCGCTTGAGTTCAGCTCGCAGACGACGCAGTTCAGCGTGCTGATCGTCGTCTTGCTGCCGTTCTGCTTGAGGTTTGCTGTAGCGCTTTATCCAGGCATAGAGGCTATGCGTCGACACGCCAAGACGCGCCGCCACATCAGCGACAGGCAGCTTCTTTTCGGTCACTTGATTGACCGCTTGGATTTTGAATTCTTCGGGATAACGTGGGTTGCTCATTGCACCTCCTGATTGGCCTCAGTTTAAGGCAAAGAGGTGTCTACCAAACCCGGGACGATTCAGCTGCCCTCCAGGAAGGGCGGCTATGGGTCGATAGCTGTCTCTCACAGCTCCGCCCCTGAGCTAACGAGCACTCATGGTTACGCAAAGGCGGACTCAAAATCACTGAGCGCCTGGTTTACCTTGTATCGAAGCATCAGCGATGCAGAAAGTTTCACCATCGCTTCGAACAAGACATGCCCTGATTCGATCTCACATTGCCCAACGCAACGCCCGCCATACTCACCAGGCTCGTACGCGTAGACTGTGTAGAAAACCCTGGCAGACTTACGGTTCAATCCCGCAGTAATATGTGTGACGGTCCCAGCCATCACAGTTGAGTCAGGATGTGAAAACTCCAAGACGTCGTCAAACGGAATAAACATAGCCGAAGCGGACATCACAAAGAGACTCGCGATATCTAATGCTTCTTCAACTTTTCCAAGCTCAGGCGTTGCGTACTCATGCTCAAGAATATTTCTCATATCGACGACTTTGCGCAACAAGCTTGGTGCCATTAGCCCGAGCGCCCTGACACGTTCGATTTTTTTGGGCACGTTCCATCTAAGTGGCTGGTAGCCAAAAGAGATCAACAACTGATCGAGCTGGCTGACAATGGCACGTTTCGCATTGGTCGTTGCGTTGACAAGAGCCGCCAAGCCGCCCCGTTCAAAATCGTCCTCCGCCAATGATAGGAACTCGGCCGGTGGAGTCTTCAAGTCAGCCATTCCAAAACTGCCACCGCCCAACGCAATCTCACACTTGCTCATATCAAATTTATGAGCGACACAAAACTCTTTGATATCCATCTCACTCCAGCCTATTGCTAGGTAAAAGAAACAGTCTATCAGCGCCGACGTACGTTTAACTCAGTCGACGGTAGCCGACAATGAGAAAGCGCGCGCCATGCGAAACCCAGGTGGCAAGCGCCTTCGGAGGTGCCCGCAATGCTGCGCCGGCAGCTATCAGCTAAGGGCGGTCGTGCGCGATACTGAGGCTGCTCAGTGGAGAATTTTAGATTTCATCAGGATAGTATCTGGCTAGCTAGGCAGGCTCCAAGTGAGGCTTCGGTAAGACGTGAGTGAATGCGCATTTGTTGGTGCACGAGATGATTGAGCGGACGCTATGGTGTGAAACCGAAAATGGCCGAACCAAACTGCCTCAGGGCGAGTTGCGAAAACGGGCCGAACCATTGCTCATTCTCGGTGAAGCGGGCATGGGAAAGTCGTATCTGCTTGAATGGTTTGCAAATGCTCCAGGCCATGCACGCTGCACCGCTCGTCAACTGATCAATCGTCATGACCCGAGAACACTACTAGGTGACGCCACGACTCTGGTGATTGATGGGCTTGATGAAGTGAGCGCCCAAAAAGAGGGCGATGCAGTGGACCTAGTGCTACGCCAGCTCGGACGACTAGGCTGCCCTCACTTCGTTCTATCGTGCCGTGTCGCGGACTGGCGTAGCGCCACTGGGCTAGAGGCTATTCGCGAGCAATATCCAGAGGAGCCGCTGGAGCTGCATCTTGAGCCCTTTGATGATACTGACGCAGCAACCTTTCTAAGTGCCTCGCTCGGGACCAAGATCGCCGAGACGGTGGTCGAACATTTCAACATTCGCGGTCTCAACGGACTACTTGGCAATCCGCAGACTCTCGAACTCATCTCCCGGGTCGCCGGTTCGGGAAATCTGCCTGAGACACGTAGTGAGCTCTTCAGCCGAGCAGTTGAGGTACTGCGGGTCGAGCACCGGGATGCAAAGGCCTACGGTCAGCTCGCACGAGAAGTAGGGCTTGACGCTGCGGGTGCTGCATTTGCTGGCTTGATCCTTACTGGCAGTGAAGCCATCGTCCGAACCTCCGCAGCCAACTCCGCTGAAGGCGAGTTGCACCTCGCCGATATTTCCTGTCTCCCTCAGGGAGCATCCATAGGGGACATGCTTGGCACACGGTTGTTCAGAGCCGATGGTGCTGATCGCTTTGGATATCTACATCGCCGTGTCGGTGAATATTTGGGGGCTCGATGGCTTGCGAAGCAGGCTGATACCCCGGCTAAACGCAGGCGCCTCTTATCAATGTTCCACAGTCATGGTCTCGTGCCGGCAAGTCTACGTGGCATTCATGCGTGGCTCGCTCATGATCCGGCACTTGCTCACGCGGTGATCGCCGCTGATCCAATGGGCGTGATCGAGTACGGTGATACAGACGATTTAACGGTTGAGCAAGCTCGCTCACTAATAGGGGCACTAGAGCTACTGGCAACGGACAGTCCTCGTTTTCGCGATTGGGGACCCTATTCTGTGCGTGGAATCATACAGCCCGAGCTAATCGAAGAAATACGGCGACTGATTACCGTACCGGAAACACCGTTCGCTCTACGCCTTCTTGTGCTCGAAGAGGTCAAAGGAAACAAGATTTCTTCAGCGTTAGCAGATGATTTGCGGAGGATCGTTCTCGACCCACAGGCGATTTTTGCGAGCCGGAGAGCCGCAGGTGGGGCGCTTTCTGAGCTAGATGGTGAAGAAGATTGGTCGACTATTCTCTCCACATTACACAGTTATGACGATGAGCTCTCGATTCGACTGGCAATCGAGCTGATCGAGGACATTGGTTACGAGCTGATCCACGATAACCTTGTAGTCGACCTTGTAGTTGCTCATGCCCGAAATGACGGTCGCACGATTGGCGTGTTATCAGGCCTAAAGAGGCATCTTCCTGATCTTAGGATTGAAGGTATCCTTGACCGTTTAGCCATGGTGGCAAAGACGCTTGGTAATCGGTACGAACGCCCCGGAAATTACGCCCTAACCGATTTCGCATATCACCTGATCGCACGTGCCGTGGCGGTGGGTGGCGTCACGGCCGAAAAAATTTGGTCTTGGCTAGAACCGTTTGATGCCAGCGTCGGATCCCAGCGCGAATCTCGTCAGCAACTAGATGCCCTCATCCGGGGCGATGTTTGTTTTCGCCAGGCCATACAGCGCTACGTACTGTTCGAACGGCCTAGTGATCAAAGTCCTTGGCAGCTGGCCTGGGAATTGAACCGGCGGTCCTCCGGTTTTGCGGCGACCACCGCTGACGTCGTTGCGTTACTTGAGGTGCTTGATCCTTCAGATCACAGCGATGAACGTTGGCGCGATTTGGTTCAGCTCACTCCGCACGACGATGAAATAGGTGCCGAGGTTCGTGCAGCCGCAAGGCCATTCGCTGCACACTGTCCTGACCTATTGAACTGGATCGAAAGGCTTGCCAAGCCGGTTATACCCGAATGGAAGATCGAGCAAGCTGAAAGCGAACGTATCCGTCAAGAAAAGCAAGCTGCCGCGCACTCCCAGCACCGAAAGATATATGCGACTTGTATCGATCAAATGGGTGTAGGCGACTTCGGAACAATCATCGATCCGGCCAAAGCCTATCTCAATCTGTTTAATGATGTCGGAGACGATGTGCCTGCCCACGAGCGCGTTGGTCAATGGCTTGGCGACGATATCGGGGATGTTGCGCATGTGGGGTTCGAAGCATTTATGGTGCTTGAACCAGCCACGCCCTCAGCGCACGAGATTGCGGAAAGCGTTGCACAAGGTCAGTACTACGAAGCTGGCTACATTATCGTTGCTGCGCTCGCCGAGCGCTTTCGGAAAGGCGTAGGGTTCGATGATCTTTCTGATGAGCGCCTGATGGCGGGGCTGTTTGTACTGCGCCGAACTTGCATCGACGACCACGCAGGGATTGTCGGTCTCAGAGAGGCGATCGAGGCCGCTATCCAGGCTCGCGGCGGTTGGGGGGATGCAATGCGGCTCTACCATGAACCTCAGCTTCAAGCGCGCTGTGAATCAGTAGACGGCCTCTATGCACTTGTGCGAGATGAACGTCATGCAGAACTTGCTGCTGAGCTTGCTGCCGAATGGCTAAAGCGCTTCCCAGATCTTCCGGTCGGACCGGAAGCAGAGTTGATCAATCGGCTTATCCGCTCGGGACGATTCGAGGTATTACGGCGCGTTGCCGTTGGTCGCGTAAAGCTGACTGACGATGAGCGTAGGCGCAACTGGGATACGATTGGCCTTGTCGTCGATTTTGAGCAGACGGCTGCGCGGCTGAGTGTTTCCCAGATTGAATCAGAGCTGCTCTGGCATTTGCGTGATTCCACAGGTGGACATTCTGACGACGGTTCCTATGTTGCTCTGGAGCCAGCGCAGCTTGAATGGATCATCACTACATTCCGCCCGCGTTGGCCAATGGTTAATCGTCCAAGCGGGACTACTGGGGGCAATACTAATCCCTGGGATGCGAGTAATCATCTGATCCATCTAATCCGTCGTCTAGGCAATGATACCAGCGAAGATGCAATCGCTGCGTTGATGCGCTTGAGGAGCGCGCCAACCGACGGTTACACCGAGTCGATGAAGATTGTTGTCGCAGAGCAAGCACGCATCCGTGTCGAATCATCTTATGCTCCTCCTGCGCTTGAAACGATCAATGCGATTACACGTAATCTTCTTCCTGTATCCGCCGCTGATCTGCAGGCGTTGGTGCTCGAAGAACTTTCGATCGCCCAAGCGAAGGTCAAGAGCGACGATGCCGAATCATGGCGTGGCTTCTATGATGACAACGGTACGCCGTTCGCGGAGGAACGCTGTCGTGATCATCTTCTTGGGCTGCTTCGCCAAGGATCGAAAGAGATCACGTTTGATCCTGAGGCGCATGTCGCTGCAGACAAGGAAGTCGATATTGCCTGTTCAGCGGGTGCACTTAGAATACCGATCGAAGTGAAGGGGCAGTGGCACCCAGAACTCTGGAGAGGTGCAGACATGCAGCTTGATGCACTCTACACCCGAGATTGGCGAGCAGAGGGTCGTGGCATCTATCTCGTCCTCTGGTTTGGCGATCAGAATCTGCCGAACAAGTGCCTTAAAAAACCAGGGCGAGGTACGGAGCCACCTCAAACAGCGAATGAGTTGCGGGAGATGCTCATTACCGGAAGCAAATCAGTACGTGAGGGACGTTTGATTGTTTTTGTGCTTGATCTAGTGCGCTCTTAGCCGAAAGTCAGCAAGATGGCGGGAGTTAGGACAACCGTTGCCTGATGTGCCGAATGTTGAACGCCCTAGATATGGGTAGACGGAGCCGAATCACAGTGTGAATACCGCTGGGTGAAGACCTATACGACATCATATTCCTGGCGCCCCCTGTTCCATAACTTGCACTGCCGGGGGTAATGTCTTCACGAAATGTCGTCTTCTAGTCGCCGCTTGGAGCGAATGCTCGACGAATTGTTTTTGGCCATCGGAAAGGGAGGTTTGGTTTGGCGACAAGAGCTGGCTCTCATGCGGGACGTGGGTTCCGCTATCAGGATGCGGTTGCGGCAAGCCTTGCTGTGGAAAACTTCTTCGGCCAGCTTGGTTACGGCAGTGTCGTCCCTGAAGGGGGTGACGATCTTGAGGCCCGGACGGCCAGCGCTAGAACACTCGTGCAGGTCAAGTCACGACGCGACCACATGGGGCCGTTTTCAGCTCGTTCAGTGGCGGGCTTCGTCACGAAAATGTGGGAAGGAGAAGGGCTTCCTGGCGACCAATTTCTGCTGGTGCTCGAAAGTAACATTGGCGAACGTCGTACTGCCATCCGCCAGTTGCAGGACCTTTCCGCCTATCCGACCGTCGTAGCCCAGCTGAAGGGACGCAAGGGGCTGGCTGGCCTCATTGCGCGAACCAAGGTGCTTGTGCTGCCTGACCCTCGCGGAAGCGCTTTAGCCCAGATTTCGGCTAGGCAGGCCTGCACGGCCTTCGAAGCCGAGATGTACTTCGCGGACCTCTTGGGCGTGGTGGGGCATCTTTCTGATGTAAATGGTACTCGGCCGGAGAGCGCCTATCTTGGGCTTGCAGTATCTGATGTTCAGCAGCGGTTCGATGCGCTACAGCCGCTTTTGACCTCAGCACTAGTCGAGGCAGCGCTAACTGAGGGCTTGTGTTCAGCTGTGGACTTCCTGACTCCTGATGAGGATCCGCAGTTCTACCTGGGTGTCGATGCGCAGGCATCACATGTAGCCGCAGGACTTGTTGTGGAACGCCCTGAGCTCCGTGCAGCCGTTCTCCAAGGACTGGAAAACCGCAGAAACGCGCTCATTCACGGTGCTTCCGGCTCAGGAAAGTCAGCAGTTCTTTGGGAAGCCGCGTATGCCAGTCGCCACGTAGTGCGTTGGTTTCAGATTCATCGTCTGCCGCCGACAGCAGTTGCGTCACTTGTCCAGCTTGCGCGCTCCAGACGAGCGACTGCAGATGCGCCCGTCGGCTTCATCATCGATGACGTGGGCCGAGGTTTCTCGGAGGGTTGGACCGCGTTGACTGCGGAGGTAAATCGCGCTCCCGGGCTGCTGCTTTTGGCATCTGTGCGAGAGGAGGATCGCTATCCGCTGGTAGATAACCGTCGCGCTTCCCAAGTCAAGGTTCAGGGTGACGACACTCTTGCTGAACGAGTGTGGCGAGAGTTGAGGGATAGAGGGCAAACCGCTTGGCAAGGATGGCGAGAACCTTGGGCGCTGGCGGCTGGTCACCTACTTGAGTACACCCACGTGCTTACCCAGGGGCATCGATTGAGCGAGACGCTGCACGCGCAGATTGCTGCGCGGATTAACGACGTCACTCGACACGACGAACTGGATGTCTTGAGGATGGTGGCTTGCGTGAACGCCACGGGTTGCGGTGCCGATGTATCAGAATTGCCTCGCGTCTTGTCCAAATCAGCGACCACGGTCTCGCTAGCGTTGACCAGACTCAAGGATGAGCACCTGGTTCAAGACACACATGACGGCAGGATCGTGGGGCTGCATGAGTTGAGATCTGCAGAGCTACTTCGTCTGTCTCACGAGTTCGCGCTGCCTTTGTTGTCGACTACGGTCGCAACTGCAGTTTGGCTGGTGCCGGCATCCGAGATGTCTCGGTTCCTTGAGCGCACGCTTTCTAGGCATGAGGGATGCGATGACGAGGTAATTGAAGGCCTGGCACTTAGATTGGAGGCAGCACCGACAACGGCGCTTCTCAGCGCGATTCTGATAGGGCTGGATCACACGAACGCGCATCGGGTGATCGAACGATGGCTCCAGACCGCCGAAGCACTAGCAATGGCGAAGTCGTTGCTGGGAACGCCTGCTGGACTTGCGATTGGCGACGTCGAGCCACCAGATATCGGTCCGATAGTCTCGGTATCTCGACGCTTTACTGAAATCAGGACTGAGGTCATCGCTTCAGGTTTGACCGCTCTCTTTTTGGCTCGGTTAGCTCCAAGCGATTTGCGCCGCACGCTCCAGGCGGCGAGCAGCATGGGGGACTTGACTCGGCTCATGGCTTCGCTACTCGGCCAAGTCATCCCGGCTTCGCACTTGAGGGAGTTGGCCAAACTTTCCCCTCCGCTGGTCGACACGGACTTTCAAGCCATAGTTTCGCTACTAAGAGTTACAGCAAGGGTCGACAGGGCGCTGGCGATCAGTTGGGTCGATGCAGTAGGGCAAGAGGTGTTGTTCCAGCGCTTCTCCGACCATGTCGCATGGGCTGAGGCGCCGCGTCTGAGCCCATGCGAGGAAGGTAAAGAGGTTCGCTCAGACTTCTGGTATGTAGCAACCTCCGTGCAAACCGACCTTAATCACGAGGTGTATCAGACTTGTGAGACCTTGCTGGCGCTGACACCTGCAGCAGATATTGTCTCCAGCAACGCGCTTGGAGCTGACGGGAGCATCGTCCGGTCCACAATTGGAGGCTACCCGCTTGCTTGCAAACGCATGCCCAGGGCGAACGTTCCCGCGCCCGAACAGGTTGCCCGAAATCGTGCGTGGCTGGCCATTCTCAACGCCGAATTAGCTGCTAATAGTTACACCGCATATCTAGCGCAATGCCTGGATCTGCTCAATTTGCTCGTCCCGAACCTCAGAGCCCTGCTTGACGGGCAGTTCAGAGGGAAGACTGATACGAAGGCACTCAGCGTTTTGGGGCGCGTATACGACGTTGCTATCAGCTTGGTGGCGCCGCAGGAGGAGCAGCCAACTGCTAAGGTTCAGAGCCTGTCGAGGCTGCCATCGATCCTGTCCAGTTGCTCCACGGACCTCGTCCGGAGGTTTCTTGCGCTGCCGCAGGGTGCTCCGGCCTACATGGGGTGGCTTGCAAACCTAAAGGAAAGCATCACGATTGCGGCGTCCGAGGAGTCATGGGATGTGTTGTCAATCGAGGCTCCGAAAGAGTTGGATGAGCTACGACGCCTCGTGGAAATGTTTCAGACCATGGCCGGTGAGTCTGAGAAAAGAGGGATTCATCCGTTCCTCACCCACCGCTGCCAGACGGCCCCAAAGGGAAGTGCGCTTGGCAAAGCTGCACTTGCCGCGCGCCGATATCGCGAGGCCGAGTTCAATAACTTGGAAGGTAGACTAAGGGCCGAGTTGACCGCAATAAGCCCTGGCATCGGCGTTCATCTGCTGCCTGAGGCTACCATCCCCGGGGTGTGGCCGCCTGCGGATGTGTTGGTCACGTTGCCTGTGAACACCGATGGAACAGGCGTGGATCTAGAGAGTGTCTGGGCAGTCTGGCGCGCTCTCGTTGATGACGGGCGCAAGATTTGCGTCCTGCCGGTCATGAACAAGCTCGGATTGACGAATCTCGCTACATCTGGCTTCGACAGTCTGTTCCCGGTCCTACCAAATGAACTGGCGCAACCCTGGTGTACCGCCGCAGGACTCCAGTCAGCTCCGCTAGATTCGCTTAACGTATTTACTCGTCTCACCAACCCATTGGCAGAGCTCCAAGGCATTGATGCGTATTGGTGCAGCAAGGGAACCAGAATGCCCGAGGAGGAACGCATTTATAGGGCGATCTTTGAGACTCTCGACGAAGCGAGGGAGGCCTGGAGCAACTTGGCGCTCACGGATGACATCAAGGGGGCTGGCCTGCAACTCGTGGATGCCGCTCTTCAAGGTGAACTCTCGATTGCGAATGCCGCTGCAAGGCTGCTGCACGGCGAGCGGACCCAGACTATCGAAGCCATCGAGTCATTCGTCCTAGGACTTACGGTGTTCGACTGTCAGCGCAGTGCATAAGCTCGGCAATGACAACTATGATGAACGCCCTCGGGCTGAAGGTGGGTGCTCGGCGGAGCACTTTGAATTCCTTCCAGACTGGTCTGCCGCAAGGCAGGACTTTTTCACGATGGTTCGCCACCAGGAAATAGGCTGAGGATAATTTTAGAGATAATGAGTCATACACTGAAGAACAAAATCCATTGAATTCAGCCTCTTCCGCGTTGATACGATTCCTGTCTCCGCATCAGATATCAGATGTCCAGGAATCCAAGACTGTCTACTAACACCTAACAAAGCCCGCCTGGTGCGGCTTTTTTTTCTATCTTCCTCATTCCCTCTTAAGGAATAGGACGTTGCGGCCAAAATGCCTTACTCGGACTAGCGAGGGCTCGTCAGCTTGGCCAAGCAGGCTCCTGGCCCGGCCATAGGCCGCTCCGATGTCAACGTCTAGCTAGGTCGCGGTGTTGGCTCGGAGCCGGCGTTTTGACAAGTTGCTCACCACGAACTTCACTCCAGTGATCGCACATTCGAAAGGCAGAGGGGGCAGCATGGTTTGGGAACTCAGGCATGACCCAGACGAATACATCTCGATTATTGCTGAAGTCTTTTACGATCCTGCCCGCCGCAAGAATGGCGTCCGTCCTGCGAGTGGCGAACCCTTCCCACAGAACATGAAGATCGAGTGCGCGCGGAAGATCAGGGACTACCCGGTCGGCACGAAGGTGAAACTGCGAGTCGTGGAAAC
The DNA here is from genome assembly GCF_028682105.1 of Pseudomonas sp. 8209. NCBI lineage: Bacteria > Pseudomonadati > Pseudomonadota > Gammaproteobacteria > Pseudomonadales > Pseudomonadaceae > Pseudomonas > Pseudomonas sp. 8209. The sequence continues at coordinate 466,483 of NZ_JANIAH010000005.1, read as the reverse complement.
CACCAAGGAGGACAGTCGCCCGTTCCTCTACAGCAGCTACAAATGGAAGCATGAGCTTGTGTAGGTATCCTGTCGGCGTGTCGCTGGCGTCGATATTACCAGCCAATGTCGGGCGAGGGTGGTGGAGTAAACCCCTTCAGGATGGCGTTGTTACGCTAGGAATGGCTTTCGGAGTCGTATTACAAAAACACCACTACATCGATCAGTGGCTAACTCTAAAGACTCGCATCAACTAATAGCTCAGAAGGCTTGCACCCCACCGCAACTGCAATCCGCAAGATGTTCAGGAACGTGACGTTCCTTTCCCCTCGCTCGATTTTCCCCATATGCGAACGGTCCACGCCTGCCGCGTCGGCCAGCGCTTCCTGGGACAGCGCAAGCGCCAGGCGTCGAGCCCGGATCGCTGCGCCGAGCTTTTTCAGACTGCCATCGGTATCGAGGGTTGCGGAGATTCTTGCCATGGAAAGAATCGTCCCGTTATGATGCCTATATGACCACGGTATTTACGGCCCATTCGCGCATTGCCTGGTGGCCTATACCGAGCTTCTTCCCCCTCCCTATCCAGCAAGCTGTGAAGCAGGTATCCCCATGACCGACCAAGAACGCTTGTCCACCATCCAACGCTACGCCTGGACCCTCGAACTACTCGGTGAAGCGCTCGTCCAGCATGACGAGGTGCTGGAGTGCGAACACAACCCGCAGCTGAGCTTTCGCAACACGGCGGGTATTCATCAGGCCATTCGGATCATCAGCCAGTTGGCCAGTGAGCAGTGTGGAAAGTTGCTCAAGTCTGACGACTGATTATTGAGCGCAGACTGGCTCCATTGGCCATGAATTTAAATAGAACCGCTCTATATCGCCATGCCTATCAAACCGCACTTTCCCAACGTTAATACACGAAATAAAAATAACAATTATCATTGACTAATGGCCATTTGACACTATTTAAAGCTGTGCCTATAAACCCTTGCGGTCTTTTTTTGTTAAACAAAAACTGTTTAGGGGAAAGCGGCATGGATCAGGATTTTCACTTCTACGGTACTTACCACTCAGCACTGTGTGGCGGCTTCAACAAGGACGATGCAACCCTTATTGCCAAGGCAGCCAACTTCATCGACTTCTTCAGCGAGAGCACCTATGCCTCTTACTGGAGCCTGGTCAGCGACACCCAAAAATCTGCCAAGTACAACGTCGTCGCCAAGATGGACAACCCTCGCTACACCTACCAGGGCGGGCTGCTGGGCACGATGGGGGAGCCTGAAGATGGCCTGTGGTGCTCGTACCACTTCATCCCCGGCAACTACAACGACCCGGCCGGCACGCCCAGCCGAGAAGAAACCCATGGCGCCGAAGTGGCCAACTACCTGCCCAAGTTCATCAAGCGCGACACCTTCGGCGGCGAGCAGATACTGAGAAAGTACAACGCCAGCAAGGTGAAGGATCTGCAATACGGCAAGATGCTCAACCGGCCGCAAAGCGCACTCTCGCGCAGGCTTGTTCAAGATGCCGTGCTCTGCGCCACCGATGACGACCGGCTGGAGAAGATCATCAGCCTGGCCATCGGCGGGGCAGAGGTGCTGAAGGACAACCGTGCAGACGTGCTGCGCAGGTTCAGGCTGATCCTGCTGGGGGTCAGGGCGCATGTGATCGCCGACACCTGGGCCCACCAGGACCACTGCGGCCTCGACAACGTGATGAACACCTACTGGGATGCGGACTACGACCCGGACTCCTGGGAATGGTCCAAGATGGGCTACGGCCCACAGGCCATCTACTACATGGACGGCTCGTCGAAAAACTGGAACAGGAAAGTCCTGAAGTCATCCGACACTAAGGGCGTGCCGTTCGCGAACCCCAACTTCGAAGCGGCCCCCAGCGGTACCAGTTATCTGGGCCACGGCTGGCTCGGGCACTTCCCCGACTACAGTTTCGCCAAGTTCAGGTACAAGCCTTGCTGGTCCAACCCCAAGCAGATGGTCGAGCGCGATAACCCCAAGGAATATGAATCCGCCTGGCTCGAGTTGACCAGTTTGTTTTGCCAGGTAAAAACAGGCAGGAAGTTGCAGTTGGATGACCGCATCAAAGACGAAATGAGCAAAGCCCGCCAGGCCATCGAGGCCCCCTGCGACCTTACCAAGGGCACCTCGGGAAGAAAGAGTTCGGAGCTCGCCTGGAAGCGCATTCTTACCGAAAAGCCAAGTTCGGAAATCAATGTGGACCTGGAGCCCGATACCCATGCGGTTCTGGATGGCATGGTCCAGATCAGTACCGAGATCCATCGCTTCGGCACCAACTACGTGAATATCCAAAGCGATCTGTACCTGTTCCAGATTGCCGCCGACTATCACTTCCAGTTCGTGAAGCACTACGTCCAGACCAACGATATCTATCACTTCACAAGCTCGTGGTCGCGGCAGCGGAGTACGTTGTCGGACGCCATCGTGAACCTGTTCGAGTAGCGCCGGATAACGGCTATCAACCCCCCGGCGCGATGCCGGGGGGCTTGCCGTTCGGCACCGTCGCGCCATCCACCCCTTGCATTCGCCCAAGGGTCAGGAATATAGTTGACTGATTACTCAGTCTTCTTAAGCGAACCTCCCTCCATGGCACGTCCCCTCAGCCCCGAAAAACGTGAAGCCTTGCTGTTGTCGGCGATGCAGGCAGTCGCCGAGCTGGGCGTGATGGCCAGCACGTCGAGCATCGCGCGGCGCGCCGGGGTTGCCGACGGCACCTTGTTCACCTACTTCAGCAGCAAGGAGGTGCTGTTCCAGGAGCTCTACCTGCACCTCAAGCAAAGCCTGGTGACGGCCATGATGTCGGACTTCCCGGCCCAGGCCGACTACCGCCAGCGCATGGAGTACATCTTCAATCGCTATGTCAGCTGGGGCCTGAACAATGCCCTGGAGCGCGTGGTGCTGGCACGGCTGTCGGCGTCGGGGCAGGTAACCGCAGACACCCGCGCACTGGGCGCGCAGCCGTTCCAGGCCGTGTCCAGGACGATGGAGGGCGGGGTAGAGGACGGCGTGCTGATCGATGCCCCGATCAGCTTCATTTCTTCCGTGATCGAGAGTATCGCCACCACCACCATCGAACACATCGAGAAGTCCCCGGAGGAGGCCGACAGCCACCGCCAGCTGGGCTTCCATATGCTGTGGCGCGCCATTACGGCGTAAAAGCCTTGCCTTTTAACTGAGTGATTAATCACTCACAATTTGTAACAGGAGTATCTTCATGGCTGTTCAAAAGTGGTTCATTACCGGTGCTTCGGGTGGCCTGGGCCTGGCCCTTACCGAAAAGGCGCTGGCCCAAGGGCATACCGTGGTCGCCGCAGTGCGCCGTGTGGAGGCGATGCAGGCGTTGCAACAGGTGTATCCAAAGCGCCTTCATGTGGAAGCGCTCGACGTGACCGACCGCGAACAGGTACGCGCCGTTGCTGCCCGCCATCCCGATGTGGAGGTGGTGGTCAACAACGCGGGCGGGGCGGTGATCGGTGCGATGGAAGAGATGACCGACGCCGAAGTCGAGCAGCAGATCGCGCTCAACCTGATGGCGCCGATACAGGTCACCCGCGCCTTCATGGCGGCGATGCGCGCACAGCAGCGCGGTACCTTCATCCATGTCAGCAGTGTCGGCGGCCGCACCGCCTACCCGGGCGGCTCGCTGTACCACGCGGCCAAGTACGGTCTGGAAGGCTTCGCCGAAGCGGTGGCGCAGGAGCTGGCCGAGTTCGGCATCAACACCCTGATCATCGAGCCAGGCTCGATCAAGACCGGCTTCGTGGCCAACATCCGCTGGACCGAGCAGCTCGAGGCCTACAAGGGCAGTGCGGTCGGCAACCTGCGCGGGTGGATCGAACAGCATGGCGAAGACACCGCCTCGGGCGACCCGCTGAAAATGGCCGACGCCATCTACACCCTCAGCCAGATGCAGAAACCGCCGCTGCGCACCGTGCTCGGCGGGGATGCCTATGCGGCGCTGGAGGCCGGCTATGCCCGCAGCCTGGCGGACATTCAGGCACAGAAGGCGCTTGCCGAGTCGGTGATGCTGGAAGGCAAGGCCGGCTTTCGGCCCGAGTGAGCAGCCCCCTCTTTTACGTTGCCCATGCGCCGCGTCGGCGCTTTGAAAAGGTTGAATGATCATGTCTGAAGTCTGGTTGATTACCGGTGCGTCCCGAGGCCTGGGGCGCGCCATTCTGGAGGCGGCGCTGCACAGCGGCGCCAAGGTGCTGGCCACTGCACGCGACATCACACGCTTCGTCGAGCTGCAGGCGCAGTACGGCGCCAACCTGGCCACGTTCGAACTGGACGTGACCGACGAACAGCAGGCCAGGCACGCCGTGGCCGAGGCCGTGCGCCGTTTTGGCCGGCTGGATGCGCTGGTCAACAACGCGGGCTTCGGCCATATCCAGCCGTTCGAGCACATCCCCACCGATGATTTTCGCGCCGAGGTCGAGACCAATCTGTTCGGCGTGGTCAACCTCACCCGTGCGGCCATCCCGGTGATGCGCGCCCAGGGCCGCGGCCATATCTTTCAGGTGTCATCGGCCGGCGGTCGCATCGCAAGCCCGGGCCTGTCGGCCTATCAGGCGGCCAAATGGGCCGTGGGCGGGTTCAGCGACGTGGTCGGCAAGGAGGTCGCGCCGTTCGGCATCCAGGTGTGCACCCTGGAGCCCGGCGGCATGCGTACCGACTGGGGCCACCAGGCCCGCAGCACGCTCACCGAGCTGGCCCCGGACTACATGGCGTCGATGGCCGCGTTCAAGGCCTTGATCGAGTCCTACGTGGGCAACGAAGTGGGCGACCCCGAGCGCATTGCGCAGCTGATCGTGGCGCTGGCCGCTCGTGAAGGGCTGCCGTCGCGTCTACTGTTGGGGTCGGACGCCTTGTATGTGGTGGAGGTGGAAGAGGCCGCCCGCAGCGAAGCGATGCAGCGCTGGAAGCCGGTCAGCCTCGCGGCCGATTTCGGCACGGCACCGCCGCAATGGCCGTCGGCATGAAGCCGGCGCACCCTTCAGACTGAGCGAGGCCAGCCTACGCCATGAACATAGTGATCTTTGGTGCATCCGGCATGATCGGCAGCGGGGTGCTGCGCGAATGCCTGGCGGCGCAGGATGTGGAGTCCGTTCGCTTGATCGGGCGCTCACGCCTGAACGCCCAGCACCCCAAGCTCCGACAGGTGGTCAGGCCGGCCTTCGCCGATAACCCGTCCACGCTGCTCGACGACGACCTGCGCGATGTGGATGCGTGTTTCTTCTGCCTGGGCGTTTCGGCGGCGGGCATGACCCAGGCGCAGTACACCCACATGACCTACCGCCTGACCCTGGCGGTGGCCCAGCGCGTGTGCGAGCTCAACCCGCATGCCACCTTCATCTACGTCTCCGGGGCGGGCGCCGACAGCAGCGAAACCAGCTCGACGATGTGGGCGCGGGTGCGCGGCATGACGGAGAACAGCCTGCTGCGCCTGCCGTTCAGGCGCGTGCACATCCTGCGCCCGGCGGTGATTCAACCGTTGCATGGGGCCACCTCCAGAACCCGCGCGTACCGTGTGTTCTACCGGTTCACCGGCCCGCTGCTGAGCCTGGCGCGTGCGCTGTTGCCCGAAAAGGTGCTGAGCACCGAGGTCATCGGCCAGGCAATGCTGTCGATCGCCCGCCATGGTGCCAGCCAGCCCGTGCTCGATTCGGCGCAGATCTACCACACGGCCTTGCGCGAAAAACCGGCCCCCAACGGCGGGTGACGCACTGGGGAGGTTGATGGCAGGCGCTGAAAAATCCGGTTGCAGATAACATATGGATATCCGTATATTCGGTTATCCATATGTAAGGGCCGCCCACAATGATTACCCCACCCGAGCTGTTCAAGAGCCTGGCCGACGAAACCCGCGCTCGCGCTGCGCTGCTGATCGCAGAGCAGGGCGAGTTGTGCGTGTGCGAGCTGATGTGCGCCCTGGGCGACAGCCAGCCCAAGATCAGCCGTCACCTGGCGCAGCTGCGTACCAGCGGCCTGCTGCTCGACCGTCGCCAGGGGCAGTGGGTGTATTACCGTCTCAACCCGCAACTGCCCGGCTGGGTGCACGACCTGCTGCAGGTGACGCTGCGCGCCAATGCCGACTGGCTCAAGGACAACACCACACGCTTGCACAACATGGACGGTCGCCCCGTTCGTGCTGCTGCCTGCTGCTGAGCCAGGAGCGCCCCGATGCTGACTGCCATCGCTGTTTTCCTGCTCACCCTGACCCTGGTCATCTGGCAACCCCGCGGCCTGGGCGTCGGCTGGAGCGCCAGCCTCGGCGCACTGCTGGCCCTGGCGCTGGGCGCGGTGTCGTTGCACGACATCCCCACGGTGTGGGCGATTGTGTGGAACGCCACCGCCACCTTCATCGCGATCATCGTCATCAGCCTGCTGCTCGACGAGGCCGGCTTCTTCGAATGGGCAGCCCTGCACGTGGCCCGCTGGGCGCGCGGCAACGGGCGCCGGCTGTTCGCCTTCATCGTGCTGCTGGGCGCTGCGGTCTCGGCGCTGTTCGCCAACGATGGCGCGGCGCTGATCCTTACCCCTATCGTCATGTCGATGCTGCTGGCGCTGCGTTTCTCCCCGGCTGCGACCCTGGCGTTCGTCATGGCCGCAGGCTTCATTGCCGACACTGCCAGCCTGCCGCTGGTGGTCTCCAACCTGGTGAACATCGTCTCGGCCGATTACTTCGGCCTGGGCTTTGGCGAATACGCAGCGGTGATGGTGCCGGTGAACCTGGTGAGTGTGGCGGCCACCTTGCTGGTGCTGTTTCTGTACTTTCGCCGCGACATACCGGTGGTGTACGAAGTACAGGTACTGAAAGCGCCGGTGCTGGCGATCCGCGACCGCGCCACCTTCCGCGTGGGCGGGGGCGTGCTGGTGGCGCTGCTGGTGGGCCTGTTCCTGCTCGAGCCGCTGGGCATCCCGATCAGCGCCGTGGCGGCGGCCTGTGCAGTGGTGCTGTTCATTGTCGCTGCGCGCGGGCATGTGATCTCTACCCGGCGCGTGCTGCGCGAGGCGCCCTGGCAGATCGTGGTGTTCTCGCTGGGCATGTACCTGGTGGTGTACGGCCTGAAAAACGCCGGCCTTACCGACCTGCTCACCCAGTTGCTGGACCGTCTTGCCGCCTATGGCGTGTGGAGCGCGTCGCTGGGCACCGGGCTGCTTGCCGCAGTGCTGTCCTCGGTGATGAACAACCTGCCCAGCGTGCTGATCGCCGCGCTTTCGATCCACGCCAGCGAAGCACAGGGTGTGGTGCGCGAGGCGATGGTCTACGCCAACGTCATCGGCTGCGACCTGGGCCCCAAGATCACCCCCATCGGCAGCCTGGCCACATTGCTCTGGCTGCATGTGCTGGCGCGCAAGGGTACGCGCATCACCTGGGGCTACTACTTCAAGGTCGGCCTGCTGCTGACCGTGCCGGTGCTGTTGATCACGCTTTCGGCCCTGGCCCTGCGCCTGAGCCTTTGACCATTCTGCCTGCCAAAGGGAGTACACCACCATGCGAGTTCTGTTCATGTGCACGGCCAACAGCTGTCGCAGCATCCTCTGCGAAGCGATGTTCAATCACCTCGCCCCGGCGGGCTTCGAGGCGTTGAGCGCCGGCAGCTTCCCCAGGGGGCAGGTGTTGCCGCGCAGTCTGCTGACCCTGCAGCAGGCCGGCATCAGCACCGCGGGCCTGAGCAGCAAGGGCAACGAGGCCTTCGCGGCCAACCCGCCGGATATCGTCATCACCGTGTGCGACAAGGCCGCAGGCGAGGCGTGCCCGGTGTTTTTCGGCCCGGCGCTCAAGGCCCACTGGGGCCTGGCCGACCCTTGCGAACAACCCGGCACCGACGACGAGGTGGAGGCGAACTTTCACCATGCGCTGGCGCGTATCGAGCGTCGCTGCCGGGCGTTTTTCGCGCTGCCATTCAGCCAGCTCGATGCCCACGCGCTCAAGCGTGAACTCGACCGCATTGCCACGCTCTGACCCGGAGGCCCCATGCACCACGACCTGCCCAACCTCGACCCGAGCCTGTTCGAAGGCCTGCCCACCGCCCTGCAGGCCGGCGAGCGAAAGCCGCGCATCCTTTTGCTGTACGGTTCCACCCGCGAGCGTTCCTTCAGCCGGTTGCTGACCGAGGAGGCCGCGCGCCTGCTCCAGTATTTTGGCGCCCAGACGCGCATCTTCGATCCCAGCGGCCTGCCACTGCCGGACGACGTACCGGTGGAGCACCCCAAGGTTCAGGAACTGCGCGAGCTGGTGCTGTGGTCCGAAGGCCAGGTGTGGTGTTCGCCTGAACGGCACGGCGCGATGTCGGCGGTGTTCAAGGCGCAGATCGACTGGGTGCCGCTGGCCCTCGGCGCCATTCGCCCCACCCAGGGCAAGACCCTGGCCGTGATGCAGGTGTGTGGCGGTTCGCAGTCGTTCAACGTGGTCAATCAGCTGCGCGTGCTGGGGCGCTGGATGCGCATGTTCACCATCCCCAACCAGTCGTCCGTGCCCAAGGCGTACATGGAGTTCGACGAGCAGGGCCGTATGAAGCCCTCGCCGTATTACGACCGGGTGGTGGATGTGATGGAAGAGCTGGTCAAGTTCACGCTGCTGCTGCGCGACAGCCAGGCGCACCTGGTGGACCGCTATTCCGAGCGCAAGGAAACGGCGCAGGCGTTGTCCGATCGCATGCGCCAGGCGTCGATCTGACGCCAGGGCGCAACCGGCGGGCAGCCCTCAGGCAGCCCGCTCCAGCGCCCCCAGCAGGTCGACGAATTCGCGTGACAGCTTGTGCCGCGGTGCCATGTGCACCAGCGGCACCGACAGCTCGTGGGATTCGCGCATCTTCACCGAGCTGCTCAGGTACACCGGCAGCACCGGCAGCCCCTCGGCCAGCAGTTCGTCCACCAGGCTCTGGTGCAGCGCGGTGCGCGCGACGAACTGGTTGGTCACCACGCCTTCCACCTGCAGCGACTCGTTGTGGTCCTGGCGCAGTTCTTCCACCTGCTCGATCACGCTGTACAGCGCCTGGCGCGAAAAGCTGTCGCAATCGAACGGAATCAGCAGGCGGTCGGCGGCCACCAGCGCGCTGAAGGTGTAGAAGTTCAGCGACGGCGGGGTGTCGATGTAGATGCGCTCGTAGTCTTCGGACAGTTCAACCAGCAGCTTGCGCAGCTTGTTGATCTTGAACTTGCTCTCCAGCTTGGGCTGCAGGTCGGCCAGGTCGGGGCTGGCGGTCACCAGGTCGAGGTTGTCGTAGCGGGTGGGGGTGATGCACACGCGCCCGCGCTTGCTGCCCGGTGCGCTGGAAAGGGTCTGCTTGAAGAAGTCGCTGATGCCGGCCGGGATGTCGTCGCCGAGCAGGCCGGTGAGGTAGTGGGTGGTGTTGGCCTGGGGGTCGAGGTCCACCAGCAGCGTCCGATACCCTTCGGCGGCGCTGACGGCGGCAAGGTTGCAGGCGATGCTGGTCTTGCCCACGCCCCCTTTCTGATTGAATACGACACGGCGCATTGAGTTTCGAGTCCTTGTCAAAGGCCCGCTGCAACAGGGCTGCAGCGGGAACAGCTTCCATACTATGACCAAAAGGTTGCAGTTTTAAGACAGCTACGGGGCGGGCACCTCAGTCGGCGAGCGGGGCAACGATGGCCTTGCGGCACACCTCGATGATTTCGTCGGCCAATGGCGCATCGTCCGGGCAGGCGCGCGACAGCATGATCGCGCCCACCGCCTGGGCAAAGCGCTCGATCATCCTGGCGCGTGCGGTGTGCGGGTCTTGATCGCCGTTTTCGGCACCTGCGTGCTCGGCCCGCTTGAGCAGGCCCTCCAGGCCGTCGGCAAAGGTCGCCTTGATTGCGGCCGGCTGGCGCGCCGCGTCGCCACACAGGGCGGCCATGGTGCAGCCGGTGCTGCGTGCATCGCGGTGTTCGCGCGACAGGTAACGCTGGAAAAATTGCGCCACGTCCAGCGCTTCTTCGGCGCTGGCAGTCTTGGCCAGCCCGCAGGCAGCAGCCTCGGCCATCAGGTCTGCCTTGGAGCCGAAGTGCTTGTAGAAGCCGCCGTGGGTAAACCCTGCCGCCGCCATCAGGTCTGCCACGCCCACCCCGTCATAGCCGCGCTCGCGAAACAGTTCGGACGCGGTCTCGACGATGTGCGCGCGATTGGCTTGCGCCTGTGCCTTGGTGACCCTCATGTGCAGATTCCTCGCTGCGTGTGCCGTCAGTCAGGGGCCCACTATACATTGATGTCAATCGTCATCAAAACCGTTGACGGTTAAGATTATGGTCATCATCATAGCGGCTCGTTACCCACCCATCGAGAGCGCAACCCCATGACTACCCTTGCCACTGTTCTCATCACTGGTGCTTCTTCCGGTATCGGCGCTACCTACGCCGAGCGTTTTGCCCGTCGTGGCCATGACCTGGTGCTGGTAGCCCGCGACAGGCCTCGCCTTGACGGGCTGGCCAGCCGCCTGGCCCAGGCTCACGGCGTGGCCGTCGAGGTGTTGCAGGCCGACCTGACCCTGGCCGAAGACCTTGCCAGGGTCGAAACCCGCCTGCGCGAAGATGCCCGCATCGGCGTCCTCATCAACAACGCCGGGGCGGCGCAGTCGGGGGCCTTCGTCGAGCAGAGCGCCGACAGCGTCACGCGCATCATCACGCTCAACACCCTCGCGCTGGCGCGCCTGGCCCATGCCATCGCGCCACGGTTGGCGCAGGCCGGGGAGGGGGCCATCGTCAATATCGGCTCGGTGGTAGGGCTGGCACCGGAGCTGGGCATGACGGTGTATGGCGCCACCAAGGCGTTCGTGCAGTTCCTGTCGCAAGGGCTGAGCCTGGAGCTCTCGCCCAGCGGCGTATACGTGCAGGCGGTGCTGCCTGCGGCCACGCGTACCGAGATCTGGGAGCGCTCGGGCATCGACATCAACACCCTGACGCAGGTGATGGAGGTGGACCACCTGGTGGATGCGGCGCTGGTGGGGTTCGATCGCCGCGAGGGCGTGACCATCCCGCCGTTGCATGACGACGCCCGCTGGACGGCCTTCCAGGCGGCGCGTCACACCCTGATCTCGGACATCCGCCAGGCCGAGGTGGCGGCGCGCTACACCGAGCTTGCCTGAGGCGGGCGCGGGCCGGCGCGCCGGTGATCGGCGGCCAGCGCCCGCGCAACCTGCCGGTGGCCGAACCCACAATGATAAGTCGCTGCGCCCCTGGGGCTGAATGACCTGTTCGGGCTGGTACTGCGCCGCACCGCGCGTTACGTTAGCCAGAAACAGACGGTCTACGCCTCGCGCATCACCCACAAGGGCTGGCCCACCCGCTGGCCGATGCTGCGCTGCGAAGGGCCCTGAAGGAGCCGGCACCGATGAATCAACCCCTCACCACCCAGGCGCCCAGCGTTGCCCAGCCGTTTCGCGAAGAGGCGGCAGACGGCTTCAGCCTGGGCGGCTTCACCTGGCGCCATGGCACGGCGGACCCCACGCGGGCGGTGGTCATCATCAACCCTGCCACCTCGGTGCGCTGCCGTTTCTATTCGCGTTTTGCCGACTACCTGTTCGCCCATGGCGCCGACGTGATCACCTACGACTACCGCGGCATCGGCGAATCGCGCCCTGCCGCCTTGCGGGGTTTTCAGGCCAGCTGGTCGGACTGGGGCCGGCTGGATTTCGAGGCGATGCTCCAGCGCGCCCGGCGCGAGTTTCCCGGGCAGCCCATCGATGTGGTCGGGCACAGTTTCGGCGGTTGCGCGCTGGGCCTGGCGGCGTCGGCGGCGAACATCCGGCGGGTGGTCACGGTGGGCGCGCAGTTCGCCTACTGGCGTGACTATGCCCCGGGCAGCCGCTGGCAGCTGCTGTGCAAATGGCACCTGGCAATGCCGCTGCTGACCCGCGTGTTCGGCTACTTTCCCGGCAAGCGCCTGGGCTGGATGGAGGACACCCCGGCCGGCGTGGTGCGCGACTGGGTGACACCCGCCGCCACCTATGAACAGCGGCCCAGCGGTCGCGCGCTGGGGGCGTTGGGCTTTGGCCAGGTGCAGGCCAGTATCCTGGCGATCAGCCTGACCGACGACCCGTTCGGTACGGTGCCGGCCATCGAGCGCCTGCTGGGCTACTTTACCGCCAGCGTGTGCACGCACCTGCGCATCGCCGCGCAGCAGGTCGATGCCAAGGGGGTCGGTCATTTCGCGTTCTTTCACAGCCGCTTTCAGGCGCAGCTGTGGCCCATTGCACTGGGCTGGCTGCGCAGTGCACAACTGCCGGCGCAGGTGCCCGGGCAGGTGATCGAACCCCAGGCATGAAAAAACGGCCCAGGTGGGCCGTTCTTGTGCAGCGGTGTGGCGTCAGCCCTTGCGTTGCAGCGGCGCGCCGGCGAACGTCACGCCGGCCAGGCCGTGCTGCATCAGCGCACGGATATTGGCGTGGTCGCTGCCCTCGGGGGTGGCCAGCACCGAGCGGTAGTGCTCGCCGAACGCCAGCAGCGCGTGCTGGTCGCTCAGGCCTTCGAGCAGTGCCAGGCCCAGGGTCTTGCACGACCCTTCGTTCTGCCCGGCGGCGTTTTCCACACCGCCATTGGTGAAGGCCTGTGGCTGGTAGGTGTAGCCCTGGGCGATGAACGCCAGCGTGTCGGCGAATACATGTTCGCCACTGTCGAGTTGGCTGCGCAGGGTGTTCAGGTCAGTCATGGGGTTTTCCTTTGGCGAATGCCGCTTGCTGTTCGGCGCTGGCTTCTTTCTGGTAATGGGTTTTCCACTCGGCGTAGGGCATGCCGTAGACCACTTCGCGGGCGTCATCCAGGCTCAGGTCGATCTGGCGCTCGTCGGCGGCGGCCTTGTACCACTTGGACAGGCAGTTGCGGCAGAAGCCGGACAGGTTCATCAGGTCGATGTTCTGCACATCGGTGCGCTCGCGCAGGTGCGCTACCAGGCGGCGAAAGGCCGCCGCTTCGAGTTCGAGTTGCTGTTGCGGGTCCATGGGGGTTCCCTTCACGGTGCAGCGGCTCATCCGGCCGCGATGCGGTTCTTCAAATGGCGGCCACCGTTGATGACCACGTTGCTGCCGGTGCTGTACTGGCTGTCGAGCAGGAACATCACGGCCTCGATCAGCGGCTGGGCACCGGGTTCGAATTCAAGCAGGGCCTTCTTCAGCGCCTGCTGGCGGTACTGCTCGTCGCCGTCTTCCTTGAAGATCAGCAGGCCGGGCAGGATGGCGTTGACGCGCACGCTGGGGGCGTACTTCTCGGCGAACGACAGCACCATGTTCTGCAACGCCGCCTTGGTGGCGGCATAGCCGATATGGCTCTTGCTGCCGCGCGAGGAGGTTTCGTCGCAGATGTGGATGATGTCCGACTTGTCCAGCTTGAGCAGTTGCTCACCCAGTGCCAGGTTCAGGTGGTACGGCGCTTCCACGTGCAACTTGAACATGGTGTTCAGGTTGGCCAGGTCATCGTCGAGCCACAGCGAGGCGTTGTGGATGATCGCCCGCAGGCCGTCATAGCGGCTGCGCAGGTGGTCGATCAGGGCCAGGCGGTCCTGCTCCAGGCACAGGTCGGCCTGGAACTGCACGATGTTCGGGTGGGGCGCCTGCGCGCTGATGCTGCGGCTGGCGCTGACGACCGTGTGGCCGGCCTGCGCCAGTTTGATGGCCAGCGCGAGCCCGACTCGCTGGCTGGCCCCGGTAACAAGAATTGGGCTGTTCATGTAATGGGCGGTCAACTTCAGATATTCGCTTGGGTAGGCCCCAGCATACCCGAACTCGCCGCCGTTGCACGCCCCGGGGCGCTGCGTCAGCGGGTGCCCACGGGCGGCGCGGCAACGCTCTGCGGGGCAGGCTTGGGGTGCAGCCAGCTGGCCAGCAGGTGGGTCGACAGCGGGATGAACAGGTAGACCATCAGCGGGGTCAGGGCCAGGGTGCTCAGCAGTACCCGTGGCACCAGGCCGAGCTCGCCCAGCCAGTGGCCAAACAGCAGGTTGAAGGCCAGCGACACCGGAAAGAACGCCAGCCAGATGGCCACGGCCTGTTTCCAGCGTGGTGGACGTTGTGCCAGGGCCGGGCCGAACCAGCCGTCGATGCCGCTGACCCGGTGTTCGTGGGGCTGCTGGAACAGGCCGTTACCGCGGGCCAGCCAGGCGCTGCGCGAGGCAGAAAACTCCCAGGCATGCAGGGTTTTCTCGTCGGCGAAGCGGAAGATGATCTGGAATTCGTCGTCGTTGGGCGGCGGGGCCAGTACGCCGGAACCCAGGTAGCCGGGAAAGTCGGTAGCCAGCTGTTCGCCTTCGCGCAGCCAGGCGATCAGGTCTTCGTAGCGACCCTCGGCAACGCGGCGCGCCACCATCAAGGTAACCGGAGGGGTAGACATCGTGTATCTCCTGGTAAAAACCGGCGCGGCGGGTAGCCACGGCCATGCAACGCTGCCCGGGGTGGTGGGTGGCGTTCGAGTGTTCGTGTGGGAACAAGCAAGGATTATTCCGCAAATAAGCTGACTCGTCAGTGCTGATGTGTCGGCTGCCCGGCGCATGGTGCTTGCGGCGGGCTGGTACAAGGGGAGTAGAATTGCCTTTCACTACGCAATCACGGTCTTTACGGCGATGATCGAGCCTGATTCGGCTTCCCTACCTGATGCTCCCCACCGCCAGGAGGAGCTTTTCCCCATCCGTGAAGTGGCGCGCCTGACCGGCATCAACCCGGTCACCCTGCGTGCCTGGGAGCGCCGTTATGGGCTGATCCAGCCGGTGCGCACCGAAAGTGGGCACCGCCTGTATTCCCAGGCCGACATCGATGACGTGCGCAGCATTCTGGGCTGGATCGAGCGCGGTGTGGCGGTGAGCAAGGTCGGCAAGATCCTTGCTCGCAACCAGGCGACCCAGCAGCAGGCCCCCTCGGCCCAGGCGCCCGGCACCCAGGCGGACTGGAAGCAGTGGCAGGTGCAGTTGCGCCAGGCCGTCAAGGCATTCGACGAGAGGCGCCTGGAGCAGGTGTACGGGCAGGTCTTCGCCAGCTATCCGCTGGTGGTGGTGTTCCAGGACATCCTGATGCCGGTATGGCACGACCTGTGCGCGGCCGGCGAGGCATTCGGTGCGCAGAGCGAGTGGCTGTTTCTCGATGGCTTCCTGCGTGCCCGGGCCTTGCAGCGCCTGCAACTGGCCCGCGAACAGCAGGAGGTAAGCGTGGTGCTGGCAGCGATGCCGGGGCACTGCCGCGAGCTTGAGTTGCTGGTGGCGGCCCTGATGCTGGGCAGCAGCGAGGTGGTGATCAGGGTGTTGGCCGTGGGGCAGCCGCTGGAGGAGCTGAGCCTGGTGTGCGAGCGCATGGCGCCGCAGGCACTGGTGCTGTTCTCCAACCATTCACCAACGGCCGAGCTGCCCAAGCGCTTGATGCGCCTGGCCCAGGGCCTGGACTGCCCGTTGCTGTTCGCGGGGGAGGCGGCGGAGCTGGCCCAGGATGCGCTGATGCGCTCGCAGGTGGCGTGCCTGGGCAGTGAGGGGCGCTTGATGCGTCGGCGCCTGCAGCAGTACCTGGCAGAGCACCTGGATACCTGAAACCCCTTCGCCGGCAAGGCCGGCTCCTGCAGGCAGTTGCAACCCTGCAGGGGCCGGCCTTGCCGGCGAAAGCCGCGCTGCGGTGTTAATCCGGATGCAATTCGGGATGCGCCAACCGGTGCTGGCGCAGGATGTACTGGCGCAACCGCTCGATCTCTTGGGGTTGGTGCTGGCTCAGCCGATACGCTGCCAGCCCGTCGGCCGTCTTGCGCTGCAAGGTGCCCTGCAGGTTGATCGGCGCGTCGGCCTCGGGGCTGAACCACAGGTTGAAGGTCTTGGGCGGCTTGCGATTGCGCGGTACCTGCACCAGCACACCGCGAAACGACATCTCGCACACCTTGAGGTCGGTGCTCAGGCCCAGCTCGTCGTCCAGCGCAACCGGCGGCTCCAGCGTGAGGCGCCAGGGGCGCATCATCGGCCCGTCTTCATAGATGCTCGGTGCGCCCAGTTGCAGGCTCACCGCATGGAACTCGTCTTCCACCAGCTGCAGCGGAAAACTCATCTGCTGGTTCTCGAAATTCGCCTGCAGGGTCACCTGCTCCTGGGCCACCAGCCGGGTCAACAGCTGCTGCACCTCGCTGCCGCCATCAAGGCGCAGGCTGGAGGTGACGTCCGTCAGGTTCAGCTGTGGCGAACGGTGCATGGTCTGAATGAAATCCAGCTCATCCTGGGTCAGGAGGGCATCTGATTGCATGGGCGAACTCGGCAATTTCAATCGGGAATCATTTCTTCGTGGGTGATGGACAACGATTCGCTGGCTTTGTTAAGACCGTCCGTCGGGTTTCTGCGCGTCGAGCAGGGCGTACGCCCGGGCCAGTTCCTGCTCCAGTTCCAGCACCCGCTGCTCGGCGGCCACCTGGCGGCTCACGTCCTTCTGGATACCGATGAAGTACTTGAGCTGGTCGGCCTCGTTGAACACCGGGGTGATCGACAGCTCGTTCCAGAACGGCGTGCCGTCCTTGCGGTAGTTGAGCAGCACTTCCCGGCATGGCTGGCCGCTGCGGATGGCGTCGCGGATGCGTGCCCGGGCCGCATCGTCGCGCGGCTCGCCCTGCAGGAAGCGGCAGTCGCGGTACAGAATGTCGTTGGCCGCGTAGCCGGTCAGGCGTTCGAAGGCCGGGTTCACATAGATCAGGATGGTGTCGTCGTCGCCTTCCTGTTCGGCTACCACGATCCCGTCGTTGGAGGCATCAATCATGCGTTGCAGCAGCTTGGCGTTGATCATCGTGTCGAACCGAATGTGAAAGGGGCACCCAGGCGAAGGATTCTAGTGGATTGCCGAGCGGTCGGCATCTGCATGCGGGCCAATTGCCAGCGTCCGGTACCCGCATCAGGTGGTAGTATCCTACGCTTTTACTCAGCTTCGGGATTAGTTATGAAAGTTGCCATTCTTTCCGGCTCGGTCTACGGCACTGCCGAGGAAGTTGCACGCCATGCCGCCTCGCTGCTCCAGGCGGCAGGTTTCGAGACCCTGCTGGCCAACCGTGCCAACCTGCAGGACGTTCAGGGCTTTGCCCCGCAGGCCTTTCTGGCGATCACGTCCACCACCGGCATGGGCGAGCTGCCCGACAACCTGGTGCCGCTGTACAGCGAGATCCGCGATGTGCTGCCAGGTGCCTGGCGCGGCTTGCCCGGTGCGGTGATCGGCCTGGGCGACTCCTGCTATGGCGACACCTACTGCGGCGGCGGCGAGCAATTGCGCGAGCTGTTCGCCGAACTGGGCCTCGACGAAGTGCAGCCGATGCTGCGTCTGGACGCCAGTGAAACCGTCACTCCCGAAACCGACGCCGAGCCCTGGCTGGCCGAGTTCATCGCCAGGCTGCGCGGCTGATCACAGCGGTTGCGGGCGCTCGCGCAGCAGCGCCAGCCAGGCCTGCGCCGCCCGTGACAGGTAGGCGCCCTCGCGCCAGATGAAGGCGATGTCCCAGCGCAGGTCGCTGGGCTCGCTCAAGGTCACACGCACCACCCCCGGCCGTTCCAGGCCCCGCGCCACCACCCGTGGCAGCAACACAACGCCCTGGCCTGCCGCCACCAGTGCCGCCAGAAAATCCGCCTGGCCGCTGCGTCCGCCTTCCTTCGGGGTAAAGCCATAGGCCTGGCAGGCCGCCAGCAGGCGATCATTGAGCACGAAGCTGCGCTGGTACAGCAGAAACGGCGTGTCGGCCAGTTGCCCCAGGTTGATGCTGCCGGCAGTGGCCAGTGGGTGGGCTACCGGCAGCAGTGCATCCAGCGGTTCGTTGCAGAAGGGCTGGCACTCGAAGCCCGGTGTGGTGGGCGTGAGGCTGCCGCCCAGCTCCAGCTCGCCGCTGCGCACGGCGTGCTCCACGTTCAGGCTGCCGCCTTCGAGCAATTGCACGGTGATGTTCGGGTAGCGCCGCCGGTACTCGGCGAACAACCCGGCAAACAGCGCGTCGCTGCCCAGCAGCGGCAGCCCCAGGCGCAACTCGCCCCGCGCCAGCTGGCCAAGGTCGTCGAGTTCGTTGTGCAGTTCCTGGCGTAGCCGCAGCATGGCCTCGCCGCGGGCCAGCACGATCTTGCCGGCGTCGGTCAGGTGCAACTGCGAGCCATGGCGATCGAGCAGGGCCATGCCCAGGTCGTGCTCCAGCTGCGCCACCTGCTTGCTCACGGCCGACTGGCTGATATGCAGGGTCTGCGCGGCCTGGGTGAAGCCGCCGCGATGAACCACTTCGACAAAACTGCGTAGTTGCTTGAATTCCACTGCCTGAATTCCATTATGGAATGGGGGCCAGTCTAACAATTCGCTTTTTGCATGGGCAGCGGGATTTTAAACTGCAGACCTCAGAGGACCCCTTCGATGACTGCCGTTTCATTCAAGAAATTTTCGCGCCTGCTCGCCGAACTGGGCGTGCTGTTGGTGCTGTACCTGCTCGGTTGCCAGCTGTCGGCCTGGCTGCACTGGCCGATCCCGGGCGGTGTGGTGGGCATGGCGCTGTTGCTGCTGGTGTTCGCCACCGGGCGGGTCAAGCCGGCCACCCTGCAGACCGGCGCCACCCTGCTGATGGCAGAGATGCTGCTGTTCTTCATTCCGGCGCTGATGAGCCTGCTCGATTACGGCCCGCTGCTGCGCAGCGAAGGCTGGCGCATTCTGCTGGTGATCGGTGCAAGCACGCTGCTGGTGATGCTCGCCACTGCCTTCACGGTGGAGTGGGCGTGCCGCTGGAGGCTGCGCCATGACGCTTGAGCCGATGTCGCTGTTCTGGCTGGCGCTGACCCTGCTGGCCTACCTGGGCAGCCGCTGGCTGTACCGACGTACCGGGCGCTACCTGCTGTCGCCGCTGATCCTGGTCCCGGTGGTGCTGCTGGCGGTGGCGGTGCCGTTGCACACCGGTTACGCCGAGTACGCGCGCAACACCCACTGGCTGATGTCGGTGCTGGGCCCGGTCACCGTGGCCTTTGCGGTGCCGATCTGGCAGCAGCGGGCGCTGTTGGCACGCCACTGGCCGGCCCTGTCGCTGGGCATGCTGGTGGGCAGCGCGGCGTCCATCGGCAGTTCGTGGGCCCTGGCCCATGCGTTGTCGCTGGACAATCAGGTGAGCCTGTCGCTGCTGCCACGCTCGATCACCACACCCTTTGCCATGCCGCTGGCCCACGACCTGGGCGGTGTGCCGGAACTCACCGCGGTGTTCGTGATGTTCACCGGGGTGCTCGGTGCCCTGATGGGCGGGGTACTGCTCAAGTACCTGCCCTTGCGCACGCCGCTGGCACGCGGGGCGCTGTTCGGGGTGGGGGCGCATGGTGCCGGGGTCAGCCGAGCCCATGAGGTGGGCGGCGAAGAGGGCTCTGTGGCGGGGCTGGTGATGGTGCTGACGGGCATTTTCAACCTGTTCATGGCGCCACTGTTACGTCACCTGCTGTAACTATTTACTGCCCTGACCCGATGGGCCAATAAGCTGGCTGGCAATGCAACACCCGCCATCGAATCGCGCCTCTAGACTGACCGGCAGCAGAGCACACCCATGTGCCGAGGTGATTGCAATGACCGCCGCCAACCCTTTGCCCGACAACGCGCTGCCCCCAGGAAGTTGCAGCCCCGAACCAGGACCTGCGTGATGCCCCTCGCCGAGATTCCCTTGAGTGTCTGGCGTACCCGTGGTCGCAGTTTCACGTTTCGCCAGCAATCGATTCGCTACTGGAGCGCAGGGCAGGGCGAGCCCCTGCTTCTGCTGCACGGCTTCCCCACCGCCAGCTGGGACTGGCACTACCTGTGGCAACCCCTGGCCCAGCGCTTTCGCGTGATCGCCTGCGACATGCTCGGCTTCGGTGACTCGTCCAAGCCTTTGCACCACACCTACAGCCTGCTGGAACAGGCAGACGTACAGCAGGCCCTGCTCGAACACCTGCAGGTTCAGGAGCCGGTGCACCTGCTGGCCCATGACTATGGCGCCACGGTGGCCCAGGAACTGCTGGCCCGTCACCACGAGGGGGCGGCCCAGGTGGCCAGTTGCGCGTTTCTCAACGCCGGCCTGTTCCCGGAGTGCCACCGTGCGTTGCTGGTGCACAAGCTCCTGCTCAGCCGGCTTGGCTGGCTGGTGGCGCGCTCGTTCGGGCGCGACGACCTGGTCAGGAATGTCACCCACCTCTATGGCCGCAGCACACGCCCCAGTGAAAGCGTGCTGGATGACTGCTGGAGCCTGATCGCCTCCAACCGCGGCAATCGCATCCTGCACAAGCTGGCAGCCTATGTACCCGAGCGCGTCACCTGGCGCGAGCGCTGGGTGGCGGCCTTGCAGCAGTCAGGCGTACCGCTGCGCCTTATCAATGGCGCCGCCGACCCGGTATCGGGTGCGCATGTGGTGGCGCGCTACTGCGAACTGGTGCCCCAACCCGACACCGTGACCCTGCAGGGCATCGGCCATTATCCGCACACCGAGGCACCGGTACAGGTGCTGCGCCACTACCTGGCATTTCGGCAGCAACCCCTGCCAAGCCTGGCGCACAAGGTCGCCTGGTCCTGATCATCCCGCTGCCTTATCGCCTGCCATTCAGCGTCCGCCCGGTTGATTGTCCGGGGCCGGGCGCTGGCTGACACTGGCTGCCATATTCCTTGCAGTTAACGGAGTGCCGAGATGACCGAGTCGATTCGCCTGGACGAAAAAGTAGTGATTGTGACCGGCGCTGGCGGGGGCCTCGGGCGTGCCCATGCGCTGCTGTTCGCCCGTCATGGTGCCCGCGTGGTGGTCAACGACCTGGGAGGCTCCACCCATGGTGAGGGCGCCAGCGCATCGGCGGCCGACCGTGTGGTGGCCGAGATTCGCGAGGCGGGCGGCACGGCGGTGGCCAGCCATGACTCGGTCACCGATGGCGAGCGTATCGTCCAGCAGGCGCTGGATACCTTCGGCCGCGTGGATGTGCTGGTCAACAACGCCGGCATCCTGCGGGACAAGACCTTTCACAAGATGGAGGACAGCGACTGGGACCAGGTGTACCGCGTGCATGTGGAGGGTGCCTACAAGCTCACCCGCGCCGCCTGGCCGCACCTGCGCGAGCAGAACGCGGGGCGGGTGATCTTCACCTCGTCCACCTCGGGCATCTACGGCAATTTCGGCCAGGCCAACTACGGCATGGCCAAGCTGGGCCTGTACGGGCTGACCCGCACCCTGGCGCTCGAGGGGCGCAAGCACGGCATCCTGGTCAATGCCATCGCCCCCACCGGTGGCACGCGCATGACCGAGGGGCTGATTCCGCCGCAGGTGTTCGAACAGCTCAAGCCCGAGCTGATCAGCCCGCTGGTGGTGTACCTGGGCAGTGATCGCTGCCAGGACACCGGCGGGCTGTACGAGGTCGGTGGCGGCTGGGTGGGCAAGGTGCGCTGGGAACGCAGCCTGGGGGTGGGCTTCGACCCGCGCCAGGGCATGAGCGTGGAAGACATCGCCGCAAGTTGGGATGCCATCGGCGATTTCGAGGGCGCGGTGCACCCGCAGGACAGCCTCGAGGCG
The DNA here is from genome assembly GCF_028682105.1 of Pseudomonas sp. 8209. Classification (NCBI taxonomy): domain Bacteria; kingdom Pseudomonadati; phylum Pseudomonadota; class Gammaproteobacteria; order Pseudomonadales; family Pseudomonadaceae; genus Pseudomonas; species Pseudomonas sp. 8209. Next base: position 445,007 of record NZ_JANIAH010000005.1, on the reverse strand, counting down.
TTGCAGCAGATGATGGCCAATCTGCACAGGCACGCAGGCTGAACCGGGCAGCACAAATAAAAAAGGCCGCTGCAAAAGCAGCGGCCAAGCAAGACGTAGATCAAGGAGCTTCAAAATCAACGTCGGTGAACCTGAAGGGGGAGGGTTCAACGTGTCAGGTGGTTACTCTAGGGGGAGAGGATTAACCTGACATTAACCGCCAAACCATCGGCCCAGCGCCTGGCGAAACCGCGTTTCGCTGCAAGCCCGGCCAGCATAGCCAGCCCCCCTACCGAAAAAAATAGACGTTTCGGACATTCACTGTTGCAAAGTGGGTAACAGTGCACCAAAACAGGTCACTGTGGTTCATAGCCCATGCGCCAGCTGATTGCCTGAGCCGCCGCCTGCAGCTGCTGCGCCGCCGGGCCCTGTTCATCGGCATGGAAAATCGAGGTAGGGCCCACCACGGTCAGCACGGCAGCGATGTTGCCCATGGCGTTGAACACCGGTGCCGACAGCGCATCCACCCCCGGCATCAGCAGGCCATGCACATGGTGCAGGCCGCGTGCGCGGATCTGCGCAAACAGCGCTTCGTAGTCTGCGGCGTCCTGGCCCAGGGCAAGCAGTTCCTGGTCGCGCAACTCGATGGTCTCGCGCTGGGGCAGGTAGGCCCCGAACACCAGCCCGGTGGACGAACTGAGCAACGGCAGCACCGAGCCGATCTGCGTCACCACCGTCACGGCGCGCACCGCAGGTTCGATGTTCACCACCGTTGCGCCCTGGTTGCCCCACACCGCGATAAAGCAGCTTTCATTGAGCGCGTCACGCAGCTGTGACAACGGCATGGCCGCCACTTTGAGCACGTCCATCCCGCCCAGCGCGGCCAGGCCCACGCGCAGGGCTTCACGGCCCAGCCCGTAGTGGTTGGTGGCCGGGTTCTGCTCGGCAAAGCCGCTGGCGATCAGGGCCTGCAGGTAGCGATGCACCTTGCTCGCGGGCATCTGCACATGCTCGGCCAGGCGCGACAGCGAGGTGGCCGGCGAGAGCTGGGCCAGCGCCTTGAGAATGTCGGTACCGACCTCCGCCGAGCGGACCTTCTGTTTGCCGTTGCTGTCGGCGGTGCTGGTTTTGCTCATGGGAAAGGGGTCCGTGTTGACAGGTGGGCGTCTTTATAGCTTGACGGGTTACAGGTATCAAATTACGTTATGCGTAATCAGTTTACGATAATAATAACGCTACCTGACTGGAGGCTCGATGAACGTCGATTCCACTCCCGCCCTCGCTTACCAGAGCGGCTTCGGCAACGAATTTGCCAGCGAGGCATTGCCCGGCGCCCTGCCGGTTGGCCAGAACTCCCCGCAAAAAGCCCCGTATGGCCTGTATGCCGAGCTGTTTTCCGGCACCGCATTCACCATGGCGCGCAGCGAGCAGCGGCGTACCTGGCTGTACCGTATCCGGCCATCGGCACTGCACCCGGCATTCGAACGCCTCGAGCGCCAGTTGAGCGGCGGCCCGCTGGGCCCGGTAACTCCCAACCGGCTGCGCTGGAGCCCGCTGGACATCCCGGCCGAGCCCACCGACTTCATCGACGGCTGGGTAGCCATGGCGGCCAACTCGGCGGCGCAAAAGCCGGCCGGCATCAGCATCTACAACTACCGCGCCAACCGTTCCATGGAGCGGGTGTTCTTCAACGCCGATGGCGAACTGCTGCTGGTACCCGAGCAGGGCCGCCTGCGCCTCGTCACCGAGCTGGGCGTGCTGGACGTGGAGCCGCTGGAAATCGCCGTGCTGCCCCGTGGCCTGAAGTTTCGCGTCGAGCTGCTCGACAGTCAGGCGCGTGGCTACATTGCCGAGAACCACGGCGCGCCGCTGCGCATTCCGGACCTGGGCCCGCTGGGCAGCAACGGCCTGGCCAACCCGCGCGACTTCCTCGCGCCGGTGGCCCACTACGAAGAGCAGCAGGGCCCGGTGCCGCTGGTACAGAAGTTCCTCGGCGAGCTGTGGGGCTGCGAACTGCAGCACTCGCCGCTGGACGTGGTGGCCTGGCACGGCAACAACGTGCCGTACAAATACGACCTGCGCCGTTTCAACACCATCGGCACGGTCAGCTTCGACCATCCCGACCCGTCGATCTTCACCGTGCTCACTTCGCCTACCAGCGTACCGGGCATGGCCAACATCGATTTCGTGATTTTCCCGCCGCGCTGGATGGTGGCCGAGAACACCTTCCGTCCACCCTGGTTCCACCGCAACCTGATGAACGAGTTCATGGGGTTGATCAAGGGCGAGTACGACGCCAAGGCCGAAGGCTTCCTGCCCGGCGGCGCCTCGCTGCACAGCTGCATGAGCGCCCACGGCCCGGATGCCGAAACCTGCGCCAGGGCGATTGCCGCCGACCTTGCACCGAGCAAGATCGACAACACCATGGCGTTCATGTTCGAGACCAGCCAGGTGCTGCGCCCGACCCGCCATGCGCTTGAATGCCCGCAACTGCAGGCCGACTACGACACGTGCTGGGCCACCTTGCCGAGCACCTTCACCCCGAATCGGAGATAACCATGAACCAGTCCGCCATTGCCCGCAGTTGGGTCGAGCACGCCAACGGGCATAGCGATTTCCCGCTGCAGAACCTGCCGCTGGGTATCTTCAGCCGTGGCAGCGACGAGCGTCGCTGCGGTGTGGCCATCGGTGACGCGATTCTGGACCTCGACGCGGTGCTGGCCGCCGGGCTGTTCGACGGCCAGGCCCGCAATGCGGTGCAGGCCACCCGCGGTGGTGCGCTGAACGCCTATTTCGCCCTGGGCCGTGAGGCCCGCGTGGCCCTGCGCGAGCGCCTGCTCGAACTGCTGGGTGCCGACAGCCCGCACCAGGCTGCGCTGAAGCCGGCCCTGTACCCGGCCGCCGAGTGCCAGTTGCACCTGCCGGCGCGCATCGGCGACTACACCGACTTCTATGTAGGCATCGAGCACGCCAAGAACGTCGGCAAGCTGTTTCGCCCCGACAACCCGCTGTTGCCCAACTACAAGTACGTGCCGATCGGCTACCACGGCCGTGCCTCGACCATTCGCCCGTCGGGTACCGATGTCCGTCGGCCCAACGGCCAGACCCTGCCCGCCGGGCAAACCGAGCCGAGCTTCGGCCCGTGCGCGCGGCTGGACTACGAACTGGAGCTGGGCATCTGGATCGGCCAGGGCAATGCCATGGGCGATGCCATCCCGGTAGCGCAGGCAGGCGAACACGTTGCCGGCTACTGCCTGCTCAATGACTGGTCGGCCCGCGACATCCAGGCCTGGGAATACCAGCCGCTGGGCCCGTTCCTGTCCAAGAGCTTCATCTCCACCGTGTCGCCCTGGGTGGTCACCGCCGAGGCGCTGGAGCCGTTCCGCTGCGCCCAGCCGGCACGCCCCGAAGGCGATCCGCAGCCGCTGGCGTACCTGCTCGACCCGCGTGACCAGGCGGGTGGCGCGTTCGACATCGAGCTGGAAGTGCTGCTGCTGACCGAGCGCATGCGCGAGCAGAACCTGCCGGCGCATCGCCTGACCCTGAGCAACACCCTGAGCATGTACTGGACCGTGGCGCAGATGGTTGCGCACCACAGTGTCAACGGCTGCCAGTTGCAGCCAGGCGACCTGTTCGGTTCGGGCACCCTGTCGGGCGCCAAGTCTGGCCAGTTCGGCAGCCTGCTGGAGATTACCGAGGGCGGCAAGGTGCCGATCGAACTGGCCAGTGGCGAGGTGCGCAGGTTCCTCGAAGACGGCGACGAGATCATCCTGCGCGCGCGCTGCAAGCGTGATGACGTGGCGTCGATCGGTTTTGGCGAGTGCCGCGGCAAGATTCTGCCGGCACATTGAGAGGGTACGAGCATGGAACTGTATACCTACTACCGTTCTACCTCGTCGTACCGCGTGCGCATTGCGCTGGCGCTCAAGCAGCTGGATTACCAGTCGCTGCCGGTCAACCTGCTCAAGGGCGTGCAGCGCGAGGCCGAGTTCCTGGGGCTGAACCCCCAGGGGCGCATCCCGGCGCTGCGTATCGACTCGGGCGAGCTGCTGGTGCAGTCGCCGGCCATCATCGAGTACCTGGAGGAGGTTTATCCACAGCCTGCGCTGTTGCCGCAGTCGCCGGTGGCGCGGGCGCAGGCGCGCGCCGTGGCGGCGTTGATCGGTTGCGACATCCACCCGCTGCACAATGTCAGCGTGCTCAACCAGCTGCGTGAGCTGGGGCATGACGACACCCAGGTGAACGCCTGGATCGGCCACTGGATCACCCAGGGGCTGGCGGCGGTGGAGCAGATGATCGGCGATGCGGGGTTCTGTTTCGGCGATGAGCCGGGGCTGGCGGATGTGTACCTGATCCCGCAGGTGTATGCGGCCGAACGGTTCAATGTGGACCTGTCGGGCTGGCCACGGATTCGCCGGGTGGTGGCGCTGGCCGGTGAGCATGATGCGTTCGTGCAGGCGCACCCTTCGCGTCAGCCGGATACCCCCTGATGGGCCATTCGCCAGCCAGGCCGGCTCCTGCAGGCGCTGCGCGGCCCGTGTAGGAGCCGGCCTGGCCGGCGAAGCTTTCAGTGCACCGAAGGCGTCGGCGGCGGCAGGTGGCTCAGCCGCTCGGTCAGGCGCAACCGCTGGATCGGGTCATCCGTCAGCATCAGCGCATGCTCCAGGTCAAACCGCTCTGCCTGCGGGCAATCCAGCCGCTGATACAGTGTCGCCCGCGCCAGGTAGTCGCTGGCGCTGGCCGAGCCCAGCAACAGCACCCGCTCGGCATCCTTCAGCGCCGCAAGGTCATCATCATTGCTCGCATGCAACTGACGCAGGTTGCGCGACAGTCGTTGCAGCATCTGCTGTGCGCTGGCCGTCACCAGATGCTCGGCGCTCAACGGCAACTGCGGGCCGAACTGGCGGCTGAGCAACTCGCGACAATCGGCCGGGTACAACCGGCGCCCGCCGCAGGGGTCCAGCAGGTGATCGGCCCCCGGCACGCGCAACAGGAAATGCCCCGGAAAATTCACCCCCTCCAGTGGTATCGACAGCCCGCGGGCCAGCTCCAGCGTGAGGATCGCCAGTGCCAGCGGTTGTCCGCGACGACGTTGCAGCACCTTGTTCAGCAGCGCCGCCTGCGGGCGCAATGGGTGGTATTCGTCCTGCTGGAAGCCCGCCGCGCTGAGCGCCCGCAGCAACGGCTGCGCCAGTTCGCTCACCGGCAGCATGGGCAGGCTCTGGCTGACCTGCTGCTGCACGAGCTGCAATTCGCCCAGCACCTGGGCCGGCTGCACGCTGGCATCGTGTTCGGCAGCGATCCACAGCGCCGCCTCGAACAGGGCGGCGGGGTTGCGTTCCAGGCAGGCCAGGCAGGCTTGGCGTGGGGTCATGGCAGTCTCCGCTCAAGCTTCTGTTGTAGCGCCGGCAGGGGCGTTCGTCCAGTGCCGCAACGTGTGCCTTCGCGCCGCCTATACTGGTGGGAGCACTGACTCACGAGGGCTGGGCAATGTTCGCTCTCATGCAAAGCACGCGCACCCACTCACTGCACCTGTGCGTCGACCCGGCCACGGGCCTCAAGGCGGTGATCGCCATTCACAACCAGCGGCTGGGCCCGGCCATGGGCGGTTGTCGCTATCTGCCTTACCCGGACGACGACACCGCAATGACCGATGCCATTCGCCTGGCCCAGGGCATGAGCTACAAGGCTGCCCTGGCGGGCCTGCCGCTGGGCGGTGGCAAGGCGGTGATCATCCGCAACCCCCATGTGGAAAACCGCGCCGCGCTGTTCGAGGCCTTCGGGCGCTTCGTCGACAGCCTGGAGGGGCGCTACATCACCGCGACCGATAGCGGCACCTCGACCCTGGACATGGACTGCATCGCCCAGAGCACCCGGCACGTCACCAGTACCACCACCGCAGGCGACCCTTCGCCGCATTCGGCCATGGGCGTGTTCGCCGGCATCCGCGCCACGGCGATGGCGCGCCTGGGCACCGACAACCTGGAAGGGTTGCGCGTGGCTGTGCAGGGGTTGGGGAATGTCGGGTTTGCCCTGGCCGAGCAGTTGCATGCGGCGGGGGCGGTACTGCTGGTCAGCGACCATGACCCGGGGCGGGTGCAACTGGCCATGGAGCAGTTGAATGCGCTGCCGGTGGCCAGCGAAGCGCTGGTCAGCACGCCTTGCGACATCTTCGCGCCGTGCGGGCTGGGCCCGGTGCTCAACAGCCAGAGCGTCATGCAGCTGCGCTGTGCCGCGGTGGCCGGCTCGGCGAACAACCAGCTGACCCACCTTCAGGTCGCCGACCAGCTCGAAACCCGCGGCATTCTGTATGCCCCGGACTACATCATCAATTCCGGCGGGCTGATCTACGTGGCGCTGACCCACCAGGGCCAGGACCTTGGCACCATCACCGCGCACCTGGCGCGCATCCCCACGCGGCTGACCGAGGTCTTCGCCCACGCCCAGGCCGAGAAGAGCTCGCCGGCCCGCGTGGCCCAGCAACTGGCCGAGAAGCTGGTGTACAACGCCTGATGCCTACTCGGCGGGCTGCTCGGCAAGCAGCTCGGACAACGCGTCGGGCTGGCTCTTGAAGGCCTTGGCGAACACATCGCGGTTCTTCGCCATGTAGATACCCGCTTCCTCGACCTGCTGTTCGCTCAGCGACGGCACGGCCTTCTGCAGCACCTCGGCGAGCAGTTCGGCCAGCTCGAGCATCTTGTCGTGACGGTCTGCTTCAGCTTTATCCATGAACAAGCGCTCCAGATCGCGGCTGCTGCGGTATACCACTTCGACGGCCATTCATCACCTCACATGCCTTTCGATAATTGATGTGTACGAGTACTGTGTTTTTATACAGGTAAAAGCATAAGGCAAACCACCACGTTTGGGTAGTGGCATTTTTATAGCTCAATTTGCTCGCAATGGTGGGGTGGCGGGTGTCTTGCGGCAATCGGTCGCCTTCTCAAGCTGTGCCGCTGGCCTTTTTACTGCATGCAGGCAAAGCGTCACCTGGGTGGCGCATCCTCCCTTCGTCGTTTCCAAGGAATTCGCATCGTGAACATCAAATGGGCTGAAAAAGTGCGCAAGGGCCTGCATGGCTCGGCGGATTCGCTGGGCAACCTGTGCGTGGAGGCCTTTCATTACCTGGCACTGTTCGGCATCGGTGCCATCACCGCCTATGCGGCGGTGTCGGCATTCATCGAGATGATCGGCAAGGGTGGGGTGAGCGTCGATGACATCCTGCTGCTGTTCATCTACCTGGAGCTGGGGGCGATGGTGGGGATCTACTTCAAGACCAACCACATGCCCATCCGCTTCCTGCTGTACGTGGCGATCACCGCGCTTACGCGCCTGCTGATCGGCGATGTGTCGCACCACAAGGCCCCCGACGTGGGCCTGCTGTATGTGTGCGGCGGGATCCTGCTGCTGTCGTTCTCGATCCTGGTGGTGCGCTACGCCTCGTCGCGCTACCCCTCCACCAAGGCCATCGACGCCAGCGGCAAGGAAATCGAAGAGGCCAAGTAGCCTTGGCTCACGCCCCCGCGCGGCGCTCGCTGGCGGCGCGCAGGCCCGGGGTGCGTGCACCGTCGCGGGTCATGCTGGCCAGAATCTCCATGGCGCTGTGGCCCTGCTCGATGGCAATACCAAAGCGCACGCTCTCGATCAGGCGCGCCAGGCGCTTGGGGTCATTGCGCTGGGCCGGGCTGATCAGGCGCTTGGCCACCACGCCCTGATCGTCGGACAGGGTCAGCATGATGCTGCCATCGAGCCGCTCGATACTCAGGTTGACCCGGTAGGTGTCGGCAAATGCAGCGTTGATCTGTTGGAAGGGGTTGACCATGGGGCTGTACCTGGCAAAGACATGTTCTGATTGACCGGGCCCTGGCCAGGTTGGTTCAGGTGGCGTTGCGAGGCAGGTGCCGAGTGGTCAATAAAAAAGGCGAGCCGTGGCTCGCCTTCTTTCATTGCCTTGGCTGTCAGGCCTGACGGGCCTGCAGGGCTTGCTCGTTCTCCAGGAATTCTTCCTGCAGCAGGGCATCGGCTGCCGGGGCGGTTGCGACCTTCTGGGTCACGCCACGTTTGCCGCGCAGTTTGCCGAACAGGTGCTCGAGGGAATGCTCGAGTTTGGTCGCGGCGCCTTCGATGGCCTGCTCCAGGCTATCGGCCTTGTGGCTGACGGAAATCGGTTGATGGCCTTTGGGGCGTGCCTCCATCTGGCAGCGCATGTCGTGGGGGCCTGGCTTGTCGCCGTTCTCATCGCGCAGGTGGACTTCGATGCGGGTGAGGTCTTCTTCGTAGCGTTCGAGCGTGCTTTCTACCGTAGTGCGTACCCACTCTTCGAGACGGGCACTGCTTTGGATATGGTTGTCGCTGTTGACTTGGATTTGCATAGTTCAATCCCTTATTCAGCTAGCTCGCAAGAGAACGATGCGGGCCATTGCGGCCTGTGGAAATCATCGCCTCTTGACTACAAGGTCAGGCAGTTGGCAGAACTTTTCAAGTGCTTGAAGAAGAAAAATATTTTGTGGCAATTAAACAGGTGAAAGGTTGTCTGGGGGTGTCCTGAGTCAATGCGCGGCCCCCCGGCAAGGTGCGCTCCTGTAGGAGCCGGCCTTGCCGGCGAAGCAGGCGCTACCGATCAGAAAGCGACCGATGTCTGCAGATAGACCGTCCGTGGCTCACCCACATACTTGCCCTTGTTGTTGTCGTCGAACGAGCGCGTGAAGTACTGGTGGTTGAAGATGTTCTTCACCCCCACCGCCACGTTCAGGTTCGACAGCTGCGGCCCGAAGTCATAGCCGGCGCGGCTGCTGAACAGCATGTAGCCCGGGATGCGCCCGGCCGCGCCGTCTGCGCTTTGGGCCGAGGTGTTGGCGTTGTCGGCGAACTGGCTGCTCTGGTAGGTGCTGTCCAGGTTCAGCTTCCACGGCCCGTCGGTGTAACCCAGCCCCAGCGTGCCCTTGTGCCTGGAGGAGAACGGCACACGATTGCCCTTGTTCGGCCCATCTTCGCGGATGGTCGCGTCAACGAAGGCATAGCTGGCGTACACATCGAACCCGGCCAGCGCCGGCGTGAGGCCGTCCAGGGCGTACTTCACGCTTGTTTCCAGGCCCTGGTGGCGGGTTTCACCACGGGCGATCACGTCGTCGGTGGTCTGGTTGCTTTCGTACTGGTTGTCGAAATTGATCAGGAACAGCCCGGCCTCGGCCTGCAGGTTGCCGTTGTCGTAGCGCGTGCCCAGCTCCCAGGTGCGGGCCTTCTCGGGCTTCACTTCACCCTGGTTCACGCGGTTGGGCATCTGGCTGTACTGCACGCTGCCGAACGAACCCTCGGTGTTGGCGTAGAGGTTCCAGCTGTCGCTCAGGTGGTACATCACGTTCAGCGCCGGCAACGCGGTGTTGTAGTCGCCCTTGTATTCCAGGCCCTTGAGCTTGTTGCTCTGCTGCGACTTGATCATCTCGTAGCGGATACCCGGGGTGATGGTCCACTGGCCGATGTCGATGCGGTCATCCAGAAACAGCGCATGGGCATCGGTGCCGCCACGGGTGTCGCGGTCGTTGGGGCTGGAGGTGGTCGGCAACTGGCCGGCGCTGACGCTCTCCATGTAGCGCAGCTCGTGCCCGGCCTCGTTGATGTAGCGGTAGCCAAGGCCCACCTCGTGGTGGCTGTCGCCCAGCGCAAAGCCCTGGGTGAAACGGGTTTCGATGCCGCGCACCCAGTACTCGCGCGGCGACAGCGAGATCGACCTGTTCTGCACCAGGTAGCCACTGCGCAGGGTCTTGGTGAAGAAGCTGTTGACGCTGAACTGGCGCTCACCTTCCTTGTAGTCGTAACCGGCGTTGAACATCGTGCGCCGGCCCCAGAACTTGTCCTGCAGGCGGGTCGACTGGTACGGGTCGGCGTCGTAGTCGACCACGTTGAGGCTGCCGGGCATCTGCGCCTCGCCCTCGTAGTACTGCGCCATGGCATGCAGGCTGTTGGCCTCGTCCAGTTGCAGCTTGCCCTTGAGGATCAGGTCGTCGATCTGCGTGTCGCTGTGCTCGCGCCAGTCGCCACCGCGGGTGCCCGAATACAGGATCGCGCCGCCCAGGCCGTTGTCGGCGGTGCCGCCGGCCAGCAGGTTGGCGCTGCTCTTGAAACCGTCGTGGCTGGAGGAGGGGCTGGTCTGGGTCTGCAGGCCGGCCTTCAGCGTGGGTTCGTCAGGGATCGCGCGGGTCACGAAGTTGACGATGCCGCCCACGTTCTGCGGCCCGTAGCGCACGGCGCCGCCGCCACGCACCACGTCCACCGCGTCCATGTTGCCCAGGCTGATCGGCGCGAACGACAGCTGTGGCTGGCCATAGGGCGCAAACGGCACCGGAATGCCGTCCATCAGCACTGTGGAGCGCGAGGCCAGGCGCGGGTTGAGCCCGCGGATGCCGAAGTTCAGCGCCATGTCGTGGCTGCCGGTGCCGTTGTTTTCCGGCGCATTCACCCCGGGTATGCGGTTGAGCACTTCCCGTGCGCTGCTGGCGCCGGTGCGTTCGAACTCTTCACGGCGGATCACGTCCCGTGCGCCGGGGTGTTCGAACACGTTGTCCTGGGTGGCTTCACCCAGCCAGTCGCCGACCACGCTGGAGCTGCCCAGCTCCAGCGGCGCGCCGGCGGCCGGGGCCAGCGGTTGCAGGCTGTAGGCGTTGTCGCCTTCGGCGCGGGCCTGCAGGCCGGTGCCTTCAAGCAGCGCGGACAGGCCCTGTGCAGTGGAATACTCGCCTTCCAGGCCACGGCTTTTCACGCCCTGGGTCACCTGCGAGCCGAACGAGATCAGCACGCCGCTTTCACGCCCGAACTGGTTCAGGGCGTCTTCCAGCGACATCGGGGCGATGTGGTAGGTGCGTGCCTGGGCGGCGTGCAGGGGCGCAACGGCGCCGAAGGTGAGGCTGGCGCCCAGCAGCAGGGCATGGGCGAGGGGGCTTAGGCGAAGCGGCATGCAAAGGGTCCTTGAGAAGGTCGGGGCAAAGGGTTCTGCCTTCTCTGTCACGCGAGATGAAAAAACGGCTCAAGGTTCTGAAAATAATCTCAGGCGCGGGCTTCTACCGTGACCCAGTAGCGGGTGAAGCGCCGCACGCGCACCGGCAGCGACACCTCCAGCAGGTCCAGGATGCGTTCGCTGTCGGCCAGCGGGTAGCTGCCCGACAGCAGCAGGTCGGCCACCGCCGGATCGCACGTGAGCTGGCCGCGACGGTAGCGGGCCAGGTCGTCGATGAAGTCCCCCAGGCGCGTATGCGCAGCCACCAGCATGCCGTCGACCCAGGCGCCGGTGTTGGCATCCACCGCATGGGTGGCGCCCCAGCGTGGCCCGTCGAAACGCGCCTGCTGCCCGGCTTCCAGCGCATGCCCGGCAAGCATCGCCCGGCCCTGCAGCACCGCCACCTGGCTGTGGTCGGCCCACTGGCGCACGTTGAAGCGTCCGCTCGACAGCTGCAGCAGGCCGTTGCCGGTCACCACGCGCAGGGGGCGGGGGTCGTCGGCCACATTGAGCAGCAGTTCGCCTTCGAGCAGGTGGATCAGCCGCTGTTCGCGGTCCAGGCGTACGTCGGCGGCGCTGGCGGTGTTCAGGTGCAGGTGCGTGCCGTCGTCCAGGCGCATCTGGCGGCGCTGGCCCAGCGGGCTGCGGTAGTCGGCCAGCAGGGGCGGCAGCGGGTTGTGCTGCTGCAGGGCCAGCCCGCAGGCGCCGCCCACCCCGAGCAGCAACAGCGCCTTGAGCGCGCGCCGCCGGCTGGCCGAGCGTGGCGCCTGCAGGGCGGCGTGCGCCAGTGGCGAAGACAGCCCGCGCAGGCGCTGATTGACCCGCTGTATGTGCTCCCAGGCGCGACGGTGTTCTTCGCTGGCCTGCAGCCAGCGCTCCATGGCCAGTTGCTGGCGGCTGTCGAGGGCACCGCCCTGCAGTTCGATCAGCCAGTGCACCGCCTGTTCTGCCACCTTTGGCGAGAATTCCTGGGCGTTCACAGGGCGAAGTAGCAGCGCATGGCCGCCTTGTTCAGATGGCGCTTCACGGTGGCCAGCGAAATGCCCAGCTCCCGGGCGATGTCGGCGTAGCCCAGGCCGTCGACCTGGGCCATCAGGAAGGCGCGCTTGACCACCACGGGCAGGCCGTCGAGCAGCCGGTCGAGTTCGATCAGGGTTTCCAGAATGATCGCGCGATGTTCTTCGCAAGGCGCCACCGCTTCGGGTAGCTGGGCCAGTGCCTGGTAGTAGGCGCGTTCCAGGTCCTGGCGGCGGTAGTGGTTGAACAGCACGCGCTTGGCCACCGTGGTGAGGAAGGCGCGAGGTTCGTTGAGCGTTGGTGTTTCGCGCGCCTGCAGCAGGCGCATGAAGGTGTCCTGGGCCAGGTCGGCGGCGCTGTGCGGGCAGCCCAGGCGCTGTCGCAGCCAGCCGGTGAGCCAGTTGTGATGGGCGCTGTAGAGGCCTTCGAGCGAAGCAGGGGCGGGCTGGGCACTGGGCACCGTGACAACTCCGGCGCCGGGGGTGCGCAAAAGAATAAGAATTGTTCGCATTGTAGGAGTTGAAGCCACAGGCTTCAAGCCACCCGCTGCGAGCGGCCATACCACCGATCTGCTTCTTCATGGCCGGTTGAAGCGGTGTCTTTGCATCTGCGAATATTAATCATTAATATTACGCCCCTCCTCACACTGGACCCGCTGTCATGAAAAGCAAAGCCGCCGGGCTGCCCTTCAGTTATCGCCTGGCCGTGACCTCGCGCAGCCTCGCGGCGCTGCTCGGCGGTTACCTGCTGGCGGCCATGGCCAGCGTGTGCATCACCCTGTTGCTGCCCATGCCCAAGGCCGACGCGGTCGTCACCGGCATGATGCTGTCGTTTCTGTTCTACCTGGTGGCGATCCTCTGGTGCTTCGCCTGTCGCAGCGCCTGGCATGCCTGGCTCGGGGTGTTGCTGCCCGGCGCCGCGCTGGCCGCCATCAACGGCCTGGCCTACTGGATGCAAACCCCATGAAAGAAGGCTTTCGCCAGGCCATGGCCTGGCTGCACACCTGGGCCGGGCTGATCTTCGGCTGGCTGCTGTTCGCGATCTTCCTCACCGGCACGCTGTCGTACTTCAAGAACGAAATCAGCCACTGGACCCAGCCGGAGATCCCGTACCGCACCCTCGACACCACCGCCAGCCTGAGCCTGGCGCAGCGCTACCTGCAAACCAACGCCGCCGATGCCGGCAGCTGGTTCATCCAGTTGCCCGAAGCGCGCGACCCGACCCTGCGCGTGGGCTGGCGTGCACCCGGCGCCGGCCGGCGCGATTTCAACGAAAAGATCCTCGACCCCGCCACCGGCAATCAACTGCACCCGCGCGACAGCAGCGGCGGCGAGTTCTTCTACCGCTTCCACTTCCAGTTGCAGATGCCCTACCCGTGGGGCCGCTGGCTGTCGACCTTCTGCGCGCTGATGATGCTGGTGGGGCTGGTCACCGGCATAATCACCCACAAGAAGATCTTCAAGGAGTTCTTCACCTTCCGCCCCGGCAAGGGCCAGCGTTCCTGGCTCGACGGCCACAACGCGATCGGCGTGCTGGTGCTGCCGTTCCACCTGATGATCAGCTACAGCAGCCTGGTGATCTTCATGGCCATGGTGATGCCGGCCAGCATCAGCACGATGTATGGCGACAACCTCCAGGCCTATTACAACGAGCTGTTTTCGCGCGACGAGCCGGTCAAGCCGGCGGGCACCCCGGCACCGCTGGTGCCGTTGGCGCAGCTGTATGCCCAGGCGCGCCAGCAGGCGCCCGGCAGCGAGGTCAGCTGGGTCGAGGTGCAGAACCCCGGTGACCTCAACGCACGGGTGCGCCTGGTGCGTGCCAGCAACGAGGGCATCGCCCAGAACCGCGGCGCCGGCTGGCTGTTCGACGGCGTGCAGGGCACCCCGCTCAAGGCCCCGGGCGAGCAGAGCACACCGTTGCTGATTGCCGCCGGCATGTACGGCCTGCACATGGGCCACTTCGCCGGCCCGACGCTGCGCTGGCTGTACTTCGTGTTCGGTCTGGCCGGCACTGCCGTGATCGGCACGGGGCTGGTGATGTGGCTGGGCAAGCGCCAGCTCAAGCACGCCAAGAGCGGCACCCAGCCCTTCGAGCTGCGTCTGGTCGAGGTGCTCAACATCGCCAGCATGAGCGGGCTGATCCTCGCCGTGGCGGCGTTCTTCTGGGCCAACCGCCTGTTGCCGGTGGCCCTTGAAGGACGTGCCGATCTTGAGGTCGACAGCTTCTTTGCCGTCTGGGGCCTGGCCCTGTTGCACGCGCTGTTGCGCCCTGGGCGCCGCGCCTGGGGCGAGCAACTGCTGCTGGGCGCGGTACTGTTCGCCGCCTTGCCGGTGCTCAACGCCCTGACCACCGGCACCGGCCTGCTGCCTGCGATCGCCCAGGGCGACTGGATGATTGCCGGGTTCGACCTCACGGCGCTGGGCTGTGGCCTGCTGCTGGCCTGGATGGCGCGCAAGATGCTGCGCCCGCAGGTGTTGGCGCCCAAGCGCGCGGCACGCACGCCCAGGGCCGCACCGCTGATCGAAAGCGAGGTGCAGTGATGCTGGCCATCGCGTTGTTCGGCTTTGCCGCAGTGGCGGCGTTGTGCCTGGCCATGGAGCGCCATTACGCCGACCTGCTGGGGCACAAGCCCACGCCCCGCCGCCTGCGTGGCCTGCGCATGGGCGGCTGGTTGCTGATCGCCGTGGCACTGGGGCTGGCGGTGCGTCACAGCGGCTGGGCCATGGGCCTGGTGGAGCTGAGCGCGGTAGTGATGGGAGGCTTGTGCGCGTGGGTGTTCGTCCTTCCCTACGCCCCGCGCCTGCTGCTGGGCCTGGCCGCGGCCAGCCTGGTGCTGGCGCCGCTGGCACTGCTGGCGCCGTACTGAAACGATGAGCGAGCCGCTCGACAGCCACGACGACGCCCCGGGCCGCGCACGTTTCGTGCAGGTGTTCGTGGCCCAGCGTGCGCGCATGGAGCGCCTGGTCAGCCGCCGCGTGGGCTGTCGGGCCACCGCCGCCGACCTGGTGCAGGAACTGTTCCTGCGCTTCTGGCGTCGCCCGCAGGTCGAGGTCGAGGCGCTGGACACCTACCTGCTGCGCTGCGCCGGCAATATCGCCATCGACCACCTGCGCAGCCAAGGCGCCCGCGAGCGGGTCAGCGACAGCCTGCTGGCGCCGCATCAAGACAACCATGCCAGCGAGCCCGAGGCCGCGCTGGAGGCCGACAGCGACCTGCGTCGGATCGAGGCTGCCCTGCGCGAGCTGCCCGAGCGTACCCGCCAGATCTTCCTGCTCAACCGTATCCATGGCCGCACCTATGCCGACATTGCGCGGGCCATGGGCCTGTCCCAAAGCGCCGTGGAAAAACATATGATGCGTGCCCTCGAGGCCTGCAAGGCGAGTATCGCCGCCGAGCCTGCCGTGCCCCGCAAGCCAGGGAATGCCCCGCGATGAACGCTCCAGCCCCACCTACCGCCGAACAGCAGCAGGCCGCGCTCGCCTGGCTCGGCCAGATCAACCAGCAGCCCGCGCGTGCCGAGGGCGCCGCGTTCAAGCGCTGGTTGCTGGCCGACCCTGCGCACCCGCAGGCCTGGCGCCAGGCCCAGGCGCTGTGGCAGCAGACCGCCGCGCCTGCAGCACGCCTGGCCGCCGAAGACGCCCCGGCACTGGACGCCTACCTGCGCGCGATGGACCGGCCTCGGCGCCGTTGGCCGGCCCGTGTGGCCGGGTTGGCACTGGCTGCCAGCGTGGTACTGGGCGTGGCGATGGGGGCGGGCTGGCACCCGGCCAACTGGGTCGATGACCTGGGCGCCGATTACGTGGCCTCGGTGGGCGAGCTCAAGGCCGTGACCCTGGCCGACCGGTCGCACCTGCTGCTGGATGCCGACAGCGCCATCGACGTGGACTTCAGCGGTGGGCAGCGTCGCGTGCAGGTGCGGCGCGGTGCGGTGTTCTTCGAGGTCACGCATACCGGTGCGCCGTTCACCGTGCAGGCCGATGGCGGCGAGGTGCGGGTGATGGGTACCCGGTTCGAGGTGCGTCGCCAGCTCCGGGGCACCACCGTTACCGTGCTCTCGGGCAAGGTCGGGGTCACGCCGGCGCCGGGGCAGGCGCAGCAGGTGCTCACGGCCGGCCAGCAGGTGGAGTACGCCCAGGGCCTGGCCGGTGCAGTGCAGGGCGTGGACAGCGAGAACCGCCTGGCCTGGCGCCAGGGCTGGCTCAACTACTACCAGGCGCCGCTGGCGCAGGTGGTCGACGACCTGGCGCGGCATTACCCCGGGCGCATCGTGCTGCTGGACGACGCCCTGGCGGCGCGCAAGGTCAGCGGCAGCTTCCCCGCCGCCGACCCGCTGGCGGCGCTGGACGCCCTGGGGGCGGTGGCCGGCTTCCAGCGCAAGACCCTGCTCGGGCGGGTCACGCTGCTGCGCTGAAAAATATTTTCACGGCCCGGTGAGGTAAGTACGTGCGGCAACCGTGTAGTGATTGAAAGTGCGATTCATTCGCATGAAACAGGTTCACTCACAGGTCGACGGCATGAAGTTCAGGGCAAAATCATCGTTGGTGCGTTGCGTTTCAATCGGGCTTGGGGCGGCAGCGTGGCTGCCGCTGGGGGCGGGCGTGAGCCAGGCGGTGGCGGCGCAGCAGGTCGAGCAGGTGTACCGCTTTGCCCAGCCCAGCAAACCCTTGCCCCAGGCGCTCAACGACTTCAGCCGGGTCACCGGGTTGAGCGTGGTCTACACCGTCGAGCTGCCCGGCCTTGCCGCGCCGGCCCTGACGGGCACGTTCAGTGCCGAGCAGGCCCTGCAGCGCCTGCTGGGCAACAGCGGCTTCACCTACCGCCGCGTGAATGCGCGCACCCTCACCGTTGAACCGCTGGCCCAGGCCGGTGCACTCAACCTCGAGCCCACCACGGTCTCGTCCCAGCAGGACAGCGTCGGCAGCTACCAGCCGCCGGCCACCAGCGCGATCATGCGCAGCCAGGTGCCGAACCTGGAGATCCCCCAGGCCATCAACGTGGTGCCGGCCCAGGTGCTCGCCGACCAGGCGCCGCGCAACCTCGACGATGCGCTGAGCAACGTCAGCGGCATCACCCAGGGCAACAACTTCGGCGCCACCGCCGACACCGTGATGAAGCGCGGCTTCGGCGACAACCGCGACGGCTCGATCATGCGTGACGGCATGCCGCTGGTGCAGGGGCGCAGCCTCAATGCCAGCACCGAGCGGGTCGAAGTGCTCAAGGGCCCGGCCTCGCTGCTGTACGGCATCCAGGACCCGGGCGGGGTGATCAACGTGGTCAGCAAGCGCCCGCAACTGCAGCGCTACAACGCCGTGAACCTGCGCGGTTCCAGCTATGGCAGCGGCAAGAACGGCAGCGGTGGCGGGCTCGACAGTACCGGCGCGCTGGGCGACAGCAACTTCGCCTACCGCCTGGTGCTCGACCACGAGGACGAAGACTACTGGCGCAACTTCGGCACCCACCGCGAGACGCTGGTGGCGCCGTCGCTGGCCTGGTTCGGTGAAGACACCCAGGTGCAGCTGGCCTATGAGCACCGCGAGTTCCTGTACCCGTTCGACCGCGGCACGGCCATCGACCCGCGCACCAACCACCCGCTGAACATCCCCAGCACACGTCGGCTGGACGAGCCCTTCAACAACATGGAAGGGCGCTCGGACCTGTACCGCCTGGAGGTCGACCATCAGCTTGCCGATGACTGGAAACTCCACTTCGGCTACAGCTTCAACCGCGAAACCTACGATGCCAGCCAGGTGCGCGTCACCGCGGTTGACCCTGCCAAGGGCACCCTCACGCGCAACCTGGACGGCACCCGTGGCGCCCTGAGCAGCGACCGCTTCGCCACCGTCAGCCTGGACGGCAAGCTGCAACTGGCAGGCATGCAGCACGACGTGCTGGTGGGGGTGGATGACGAGTACCGCAAGGTGTTTCGTGCCGACCTGATTCGCGGCGCCCGCAACACCTTCGATTACCTGGACCCGGTGTACGGCCAGGTCCAGCCCGGCACCGCCGTGCGCGACAGCGACAGCGACCAGACCGACAAGCTGCGTAGCAACGCGTTGTTCTTCCAGGACTCGATCCACCTCGACGAGCACTGGATTCTGGTGGCCGGTGCGCGCTATCAGCAGTTCGACCAGTACGCCGGTCGCGGCCGGCCGTTCAAGGCCAACACCGACAACAGCGGCCAGGCTTGGGTGCCGCGTGCGGGGCTGGTGTACAAGGTCGACGACACGCTGTCGTTCTATGGCAGCTACACCGAGTCGTTCAAGCCCAACTCCAGCATCGCGCCGATGACCGGTGGCCTGGTGCTGGATTCCTCGATTGCCCCCGAAGAGGGCAAGTCGTGGGAGCTGGGGGCCAAGCTCGACCTGCCGGGGGCGATCACCGGCAGCGTGGCGTTGTTCGACATCACCAAGCGGAACGTGCTGGTGGCCAATTTCGACACGGCCACCGGCGACACCCTGTACAGCAGCGCCGGCGAAGTGAAGTCGCGCGGCCTGGAGATGGACCTCACCGGGCAGGTGAGCGAGCGCTGGAGCCTGATCGGCAGCTATGCCTTCACCGACGCCCAAGTGTCCCAGGACCCCAAGCTCAAGGGCAACCGCCTGCAGAACGTGGCGCGGCATACCGGGTCGTTGTCGGCGGTGTATGACGTGGGCAGCCTGTTCGGTGGTGATCGCCTGCGGGTCGGCGCCGGGGCGCGCTATGTGGGCGAGCGGGCCGGCAACGCGGAGAACGATTTCGACCTGCCGGCGTACACCGTGGCGGATGCGTTCGCCAGTTATGAAACCCGGCTGGATGAGCACAAGGTGCGCTTTCAGCTGAACGTGAAGAACCTGTTCGACAAGACCTACTACAGCTCGGCGGTGAACCGCTACTTCGTGGCAGTGGGGGATTCGCGGCAGGTGAGCCTGTCGAGCACCCTGGAGTTCTGAGGGCCTCTTCGCCGGCAAGGCCGGCTCCTACAAGGGCATCGCAAACTCTGTAGGAGCCGGCCTTGCCGGCGAATCTCAGCGGCGCATGGCCAACCGGTAATCCCCCGGCGTGGCCCCCACCACCTGCCTGAAGCGATTGCTGAAATGGCTGGCACTGGCAAACCCGCACGCCAATGCCACCTCGCCCAACGCCCCGTCGCCACAGCGCAGCAGCTGGCGTGCCCGGGCCAGGCGCCGCGCCAGCAGGTACTGGTGCGGCGGCAGGCCGAAGCTTGCGCGGAACATCCGTGCAAAGTGGTAGTGCGACAGGTTGCACAGCAACGCCAGCTCACCCAGGCTGATCGCCTGCTCCAGGTGCGCCTCGATGTAGTCGGCCAGGAGCCGGCGCTGATGCGTCGCCAACCCGCCCTTCAGGCGCAGCCCCCGACGCAGCCCCACCTGGTTGAGCACGGCATGGTCGAGAATCTCGTGGGCCAGGCTGCTGGTCAGCAGGCGCTCGCCCGGCTCGTCCCAGTTCAGCTCGATCAGCCGGCCAAAGCGCAGCGCCTGCTCCGGGTCGTCGATGAAGGTCGCTTCGTGCAGTTGCACCTCGCGCGGTTCGCGGTCCAGCAGGCGGGTGCAGGCCAGGGCGAACTGCGCCTGGCTGATGTACAGGTGCGCCAGGCGGATGCTGCCATTGATCACCCAGTTCGAGGCGTGCTCGGCCGGCAGGATGCACAGCTTGCCGGGCCCGCCCTTGGCGGCGGGGCGATCCCGGCGAAAGGTGCCGGTGCCGCCGGCGATATAGCACGACAGCGTGTGGTGGCTGGGCGCTTCGTAGTCGCGGGCGTCGTGGCGGTTGTTCCACAGGGCTGCGACCAGCTCGTCGCCGAGCTGCGCACTGTGTTCCAGGCGGGCATTGGGCGAGGCGTGCATGGCTTGAAAGACTTGCAACTGGTCCAGCGGCGTCATGGGGTCTACCTCTGTCGGCCATCCTACTCGCGGCCACCGGGCCTGACAGCCCCGCCCAGCAAAAAACCGCAAGTTTGTGCAAGCGCACGGGGCGGCCCGCGCCGGACACTGCAGGCTGTCGTGAGGAGTGCATGCCATGAACCTGTCGTTGTACCTGCTGACCGTGCTGATCTGGGGCACCACCTGGATCGCCCTGAAACTGCAACTGGGGGTGGTGGCCATCCCGGTGTCCATCGTCTATCGCTTTGCCCTGGCGGCGCTGGTGCTGTTTGCCGTGCTGTTGATCGGGCGGCGCCTGCAGGTGATGAACCGGCGCGGGCACCTGATCTGCCTGGCGCAGGGGCTGTGCCTGTTCTGCGTGAACTTCATGTGCTTTCTGACGGCCAGCCAGTGGATCCCCAGCGGCCTGATCGCGGTGGTGTTCTCCACCGCCACGCTATGGAACGCACTCAATGCGCGGGTGTTCTTCGGGCAGCAGGTGGCGGCCAACGTGCTGGCGGGTGGGGCGCTGGGGCTGGGCGGGTTGGGGCTGCTGTTCTGGCCGGAGCTGGCCGGGCATGCGGCCAGCCGCGAAACCCTGATCGGCCTGGGCCTGGCGTTGCTGGGTACGCTGTGTTTCTCGGCGGGCAACATGCTCTCGAGCCTGCAGCAGAAGGCCGGCTTGCGGCCGATGACCACCAATGCCTGGGGCATGCTCTACGGGGCCGGAATGCTGGCGCTGTACTGCGTGGTCAGCGGTATTCCGTTCGCGATGGAATGGAATGTGCGGTATGTGGGGTCGCTGCTGTACCTGGTGATCCCGGGGTCGGTGATCGGCTTTACCGCGTACCTGACGCTGGTGGGGCGCATGGGGCCGGAGCGTGCGGCGTACTGCACGGTGCTGTTCCCGCTGGTGGCGCTGAACGTGTCGGCGTTCTACGAGGGGTACCAGTGGACAGCGCCGGCACTGGGCGGGCTGGTGCTGGTGATGCTGGGCAATGTGCTGGTGTTCCGGAAGGGGCGGGTGGTGACGCCTTCGCCGGCAAGGCCGGCGCCTACCAGGGCCGCGTAACCCTTGCAGGAGCCCGCCTTGCTGGCGAATGGCAGCCTTACTTCCACACCTGCGGGTTCACCAGGTCGCGCGGGCGCTCGCCCAGCAGTGCCGCGCGCAGGTTGTCGATGGCACGGTTGGCCATCGCCTCGCGGGTTTCGGCCGTGGCCGAGCCCACATGCGGCAAGGTCACCGCATTGGCCAGCTGGAACAGCGGCGATTCGCTCAGCGGCTCCTTCTCGTACACATCCAGCCCTGCACCGCGAATCGTGCCCTGCTGCAACGCCGCCGCCAGCGCCGCCTCATCCACCACCGGCCCGCGCGACACGTTGACCAGAAACGCACTGGGCTTCATCAGCATCAGTTCGCGCTCGCCAATCAGGTGCCTGGTGTTGGCCCCCAGCGGCACCACCAGGCACACGAAGTCGGCTTCGGCCAGCAGTTCATCCAGGCTGCGGTACTGCGCGCCCAGTTCCTGCTCCAGCGCGGTCTTGCGGCTGTTGCCGCTGTAGATCACCGGCATGTTGAAGCCGAACCGGCCACGCCGCGCAATCGCCGCGCCAATGTTGCCCAGCCCGACGATGCCCAGCGTCTTGCCATGCACGTCGCTGCCAAAGTGTGCCGGGCCCACGGTGGCTTTCCATTCGCCGGCCTTGGTCCAGGCGTCCAGCTCGGCCACCCGCCGCGCCGCGCTCATGATCAGCGCAAAGCCGAGGTCGGCGGTGCTTTCGGTGAGGACGTCAGGGGTGTTGGTCAGGGCGATGCCGCGCTGGTTGAAGTAGGCCAGGTCGTAGTTGTCGTAACCCACCGACACGCTCGACACCACCTGCAACTGCTCAGCGTTGTGCAACTGCGCTTCGCCCAGCTTGCGCCCCACCCCGATCAGGCCGTGGGCCTGGGGCAGCGCTTCGTTGAACTGGGCATTGATGTCGCCCAGCTTGGGGTTGGGCACGATCACGTTGAAGTCTTGCTGCAGACGCTCGACCATCGGGGCGGTGATGCGGCTGAAGGCCAGTACGGTCTTTTTCATCGGCGAACTCGCTGCGGGCAGGGGAGAATGGGTAGCACGCTATCATTCTCCGCCGCCACTGTGCAGCAAGATTTCAGGTGGCGATGAGCAGCTCGTGGGTCTTGAGGTCGGCCTCGTGGGCCGCGAGGATTTCCGGCAGCGAGTTGCGCAGGTACTCGACCCAGGTCTTGATCTTCGCATCCAGGTACTGGCGCGAGGGGTAGATCGCGTACAGGTTCAGCTCCTGCAGGCGGTACTCGGGCATCACCCGTACCAGGCTGCCGTCGCGCAGGCCGTCGATGGCCGAGTAGATCGGCAGCACGCCCACGCCCATGCCGCTGCGGATCGCCGCCTTCATGGCATCGGCCGAGTTCACCTGGAAGGGCGCCTGGGTGATGTTCACCACCTCCTGGCCCTCGGGGCCGTCGAACAGCCATTTTTCCAGCGGGATCACCGGGCTCACCATGCGCAGGCAGGCGTGCTTGAGCAGGTCGGCCGGCTTGTGCGCCACGCCGTGGCGCTTCACGTATTCGGGCGAGGCGCACACGATGCTGTAGGTGATGCCCAGGCGCTGCGACACGAAACCCGAGTCCGGCAGCTCGCTGGCGAGCACGATGGACACGTCGTAGCCCTCGTCCAGCAGGTCGGGCACACGGTTGGCCATGGTCAGGTCGAAGGTCACGTCGGGGTGCGTTTCGCGGTAGCGGGCGATGGCGTCGATGACGAAATGCTGGCCCACGCCGGTCATCGAGTGCACCTTCAGTTGCCCGGCCGGGCGCGCATGCGCGTCGCTGGCCTCGGCCTCGGCTTCCTCCACATAGGTGAGGATCTGCTCGCAGCGCATCAGGTAGCGCTTGCCCGCTTCGGTCAGTGCGATGCGCCGGGTGGTGCGGTTGAGCAGGCGGGTTTGCAGGTGCGCTTCAAGATTGGAAACCGCCCGCGACACGTTCGCGGTGGTCGTATCCAGTTGCACGGCAGCGGCGGTGA
The DNA here is from genome assembly GCF_028682105.1 of Pseudomonas sp. 8209. NCBI lineage: Bacteria > Pseudomonadati > Pseudomonadota > Gammaproteobacteria > Pseudomonadales > Pseudomonadaceae > Pseudomonas > Pseudomonas sp. 8209. The sequence continues at coordinate 422,115 of NZ_JANIAH010000005.1, read as the reverse complement.
AACTGCCGACTTGCGCGACGCAACTGAAAGCACGCATGTTTTGCAGGGTGTCCATGGGGCGCTCTCAAGGAAGACGACAGAATTGTGACATGAAGTAACCAAAGCAGTCTTCAGACTAAAGCCGGATTATCGCGGTTTTCGTAACAAAGATTCGCAGTAAAGCACGCTTATCGCCAGTGCGGCGGCCCCCTAGAATTGCGTCACCTAGCGTCATCCACCTTCTAGTCGGGAACTCGCAGCTGTGCCGCGTCGCATCATCAGAGCGCTGAATGCGCTCAGTGTCTGTGCCTTTAGCTTGACCTTGAGCGGCTGTATCGGAACCTGGGGCATCGCCCCGCAAAGCAAGACGCTGCAAGCCAATACCCTGACCACCGACGCGGCCATCCGAGCAGCCGCGCAGGATGCCCACTGGCCCGACCAGCAATGGTGGCAAGCCTATGGCGACCCGCAACTGGCGCGCTGGATCGCCCTGGCGCTCCAGGGCAGCCCGACCATGGCCATGGCCGCTGCCCGCGTGCGTGAAGCCAGGGCCATGGCCGGGGTGATCGAGGCCGACGAAAAACTGCAGGTCAACGGCCAGTCCAGCCTCAAGCGCCACAACTGGCCCGAAGACCAGTTCTATGGCCCCGGCGCGCTGTCCGGTGCCAACACCTGGGACAACAATGCCACCCTGGGCCTGAGCTATGCGCTGGACCTGTGGGGACGCGAGCGCAATGCCAGCGAGCAGGCCGTGGACATGGCCCACATGAGCGTGGCCCAGGCGCGCCAGGCGCAGCTCGAACTGCAGAACAACATCGTCAAGGTGTACATCCAGCTGTCGCTGCACTTTGCCCAGCGCGACATCGTCAAGGCCGAGCTGGCCCAGCAGGAGCAGATCCTGGCCCTGGCCGAACGGCGCCTGGCCGGTGGCATCGGCACCCATTTCGAGGTCAGCCAGGCGCAGACGCCGCTGCCCGAAACCCATCGCCAGCTCGACAGCCTCGATGAAGAAATCGCCCTGGCGCGCAACCAGCTGGCCGCGCTGGCCGGCAAGGGCCCGGGCGAGGGCGCGCAGTTGCAGCGGCCGAATCTCTCGTTGGCCACCGCACTCAAGCTGCCGTCGGCGCTGCCTGCCGAGCTGGTGGGTCAGCGTCCCGACGTGGTTGCCAGCCGCTGGCAGGTGGCGGCCCAGGCGCGCGGTATCGATGTGGCGCATGCCGGCTTCTTCCCCAACGTCGACCTGGTCGGCGGGCTCGGCTTCATGGCCACCGGCGGCGGTGCGCTGGAGTTTCTCACCGGGCGCAAGTTCAACTACAACGTCGGCCCGGCCATCAGCCTGCCGGTGTTCGACGGTGGCCGCCTGCGCTCGCAACTGGGCGTGGCCTCGGCCGGCTACGACATCGCCGTGGCGCGCTACAACCAGACCGTGGTCGAGGCCCTCAAGGGGGTGTCCGACCAGTTGATCCGCCGCCACTCGATGGACGAACAGCAGCACTTTGCCGCCGAGTCGGTGGCCTCGGCGCAGAAGACCTACGACATCGCCATGATCGCGTTCCAGCGCGGCCTCACCGACTACCTCAACGTGCTCAATGCGCAGACACTGCTGTTTCGCCAGCAGCAGATCCAGCAGCAGGTGCAGGCCGCGCGCCTGACCGCGCATGCCGAACTGGTCACCGCCCTGGGCGGTGGGCTGGGCGCCGGCAACGATGTGCCGACGCCGGATAAGCAGGCCGCACCGGCCACCCCGCGCACCCTGGCGGTGTTCGACAAATGAGCGCCATGACCCTGCCGTTTCGCTGGCTGGCATCACTTGAATGGCGTCGCGGCTTCTTCGAATGGGCGCGTAGCGACGGCGTCACCTGGGTGTACATCTTCAAGGTGCTGAGCGCGGCGTTTCTCACCCTGTGGCTGGCCATGCGCCTGGAGCTGCCGCAGCCGCGCACCGCGATGATCACCGTGTTCATCGTGATGCAGCTGCAGAGCGGCCACGTGTTCGCCAAGAGCTTCTACCGCCTGCTCGGCACTCTGGCCGGTTCGTCGGTGATGGTCGCGCTGATCGCGATCTTCCCGCAGAACACCGAGCTGTTCCTGCCCAGCCTGGCGATCTGGGTGGGCATCTGCTCGGCGGGGGCGATGCGCTACCGCAACTTTCGCGCCTATGGCTTCGTGCTGGCCGGCTACACCGCGGCCATGGTCGGCCTGCCGGCCCTGCAGCACCCCGACGGTGCATTCATGGCGGCAGTGTGGCGGGTGCTGGAGATCTCCCTGGGCATCCTGGTGTCGACCCTGGTCAGCGCCGCGATCCTGCCGCAGTCGGCCAGTGCCTCGATGCGCAACGCCCTGTACCAGCGCTTTGGCGTGTTCGCCGGCTTCGTCGCCGAAGGCCTGCGCGGCGACAGCCAGCGCGACCGTTTCGAAAGCAGCAACGTGCGCTTCATCGCCGAGGCAGTGGGCCTGGAAAGCCTGCGCAGCGTGACCGCCTTCGAAGACCCGCACATGCGCCGGCGCAACGGCCGCCTGGGCCGCATGAACAGCGAGTTCATGGCCATCACCACGCGCTTCAACGCCCTGCACCAACTGCTCGAGCGCCTGCGCCAGCGCGGCCCGCTGCAGATCGTCACGGCCATCGAGCCGGGCCTCGACGCCCTGGCCAACCTGCTCGACGGCTATGCCGGGCGCTCGCTGACCCACGCCGATGCCGCGCGCCTGGCCGAGCAACTGGCCGCCTACAAGGACGACCTGCCCGAGCGGGTACGCAGCCTGCGCGCCGCCTACCTCGACACCGCGCCCAGCGACGCCGACCTGCTCGACTTTCACACCGCCTACGAACTGCTGTACCGCTTCGTCGACGACCTGCACAGCTATGCCCAGACCCACGCCTCGCTGGCCGAGCACAGCCACGCCCGTGAGCAATGGGACGAACCCTACGTGGCCCAGACCAACTGGCTGGTGTCGCTGGCCGCCGGCGTGCGGGCCGCGTTCATCCTGCTGGTGCTGGGCAGCTTCTGGCTGGCCACGGCGTGGCCCAGCGGGGCCATGATGACCCTGATCGCGGCGGCCACCGTGGGCCTGTCGGCGGCCACCCCCAACCCCAAGCGCATGTCGTTCCAGATGGCCTGCGGCACCCTGTTCGGCGCGCTGGTGGGGTTCTTCGAAACCTTCTTCGTGTTCCCCTGGATCGACGGCTTCCCGCTGCTGTGCATGGTGCTGGCGCCGGTGTTCGTGGTGGGCGCGTTCCTGGCCTCGCGCCCGGCCTACGCCGGTTACGGCCTGGGCCTGCTGATCTTCTTCTCGACCGGCTCGGTGCCCGACAACCTCACCGTGTACAACCCCTACACCTTCGTCAACGACTACATCGCCATGGTCATCGGCATGCTGGTGTGCGCGGCGGCCGGGGCGATCATCCTGCCGCCCAACAGCCGCTGGCTGTGGAGTCGCCTGGAGCAGGACCTGCGCGGCCAGGTGCTGTTCGCCATCAGCGGGCGCCTGCGCGGGCTGGGCTCGGCGTTCGAGAGCCGCACCCGTGACCTGCTGCACCAGGCCTATGGGCTGGCCGTGGGCCAGCCCCAGGTGCAGAGCAAGCTGCTGCGCTGGATGTTCGTGGTGCTGGAGGTGGGCCACGCGATCATCGAGCTGCGCAAGGAACAGGCGATACTCCCGGTGCACCCGTGCTATGCCGAGTCCCAGCCCTGGCGCCAGGCCATCCGCGTGATGGGCCGGGCGCTGGCGCGGCTGTTCCTGCAGCCCACCGCCAGCAACCACGAGCGTGCGCTGGTGGCAGTGGACCATGCGATCAGCCGCGTGCAGGCCACCGACGAACCTTTTGCCCGGCACTTCGACACCTCGGCCCTGCGCCGGGTGCAGAGCTACCTGCACTTCATCCGTACCTCGCTGCTCGACCCACAATCGCCGCTGGCCCACCTGCCCGCGACGCAAGGACTGCCCGATGCCCCGTGAAATCGCCTTCCACGGCCTGTACATGCCGACCATGACCTTGATGTTCCTGTTCGCCGCAGGGCTTGCCTGGGGGCTGGACCGGTTCATTGCCGGGCATGACGGCTACCGTTTTTTCTGGCACCCGGCGCTGCTGCGCCTGTGCCTGTTCATTTGCCTCTTTGGCGCCATGGCGCTGACCGTCTACCGTTGAGACCCTAGTCGATGAAAAAGTTTTTCAGCCTGATCGCCACCTTGCTGGTACTGGCAGCTGCCGTGGCGATCGGCCGGCAATTGTGGGTGCAGTACATGAACACGCCCTGGACCCGTGACGGGCGGGTGCGCGCCGACATCATCAACGTGGCCGCCGACGTGCCCGGCTATGTGGTGGACGTGCCGGTGCGCGACAACCAGCTGGTGAAGAAGGGCGACCTGCTGATCCAGATCGACCCCGAGCACTACGAGGTGGCGGTCAGGCAGGCGCAGGCGCTGGTAGCCTCGCGCAAGGCCACCTGGGAGATGCGCAAGGTCAATGCGCACCGGCGTGCCGACATGGACAACCTGGTGATCTCGCGGGAGAACCGCGACGACGCCAGCAACATCGCCAACTCGGCCCTGGCCGACTACCAGCAGGCCCAGGCGCAGCTGGCGGCGGCAGAGCTGGACCTCAAGCGCACACGCATCCTGGCCACGGTGGACGGCTACGTGACCAACCTCAACGTGCACCGCGGCGACTATGCGCGCACCGGTGAGCCGAAGATGGCGGTGGTCGACAAGGACTCGTTCTGGGTCTACGGCTTCTTCGAGGAGACCAAGCTGCCGCACGTGAAGGTGGGCGATCAGGCCGACCTGCAGATGATGAGCGGCGAGGTGCTCAAGGGGCATGTGGAGAGCATCTCGCGCGGCATCTATGACCGCGACAACCCTGAAAGCCGCGAGCTGATCGCCGATGTAAACCCCACCTTCAACTGGGTGCGCCTGGCCCAGCGGGTACCGGTGCGCATCCACATCGACGAGGTGCCCGAAGGCTTCCTGCTGGCAGCGGGCACCACCTGCACGGTGGTGGTCAAGCCGCGCGATTGAGCGCGTGCCGCTGCCATGGCGAACGTTCAGCGGTGCATGAACTGCGGCTCGCGCTTCTCGGCGAAGGCGGCCATGCCTTCCTTCTGGTCCTCGATGGCGAAGGTGGAATGAAACAGCCGGCGCTCCTGGCGTACGCCTTCGCTCAAGGTGGTTTCGAAGGCGCCGTTCACCGCCTCCTTGGCCATCATCGCTACCGGCCCGGAGTAGCCGGCGATCCGCGCCGCGACACGCAAGGCTTCGTTGAGCAGCGCCGCATCGCTCACCACCCGGCTCACCAGGCCGCAGCGCTCGGCTTCGTGGGCGTCCAGGGTGCGCCCGGTGAGCACCATGTCCATAGCCTTGGCCTTGCCGATGAAGTGCGCCAGGCGCTGGCTGCCGCCGGCACCGGGGATGGTCCCCAGCTTGATTTCCGGCTGGCCGAAGCGCGCGCTCTCGGCGGCGATGATGAAGTCGCACATCAGCGCCATCTCGCAGCCACCGCCCAGTGCGTAGCCGGCCACCGCGGCGATCACCGGCTTGCGAAAGCTGGCCAGGCGCTCCCAGTCCACGGTCACGAAGTCGCTGGTGTACACGTCGATGTAGTTGCGGTTGCGCATGGCCATGATGTCGGCCCCGGCGGCGAACACCGTGTCGGTGCCGGTCAGCACCACGGCGCGCACGCTGCGGTCCTGTTCCAGGCGGTCGAGCACGCCGGCCAGCTCCGCCGCCAGCTCGGCGCACAGGGCATTGAGCGACAGCGGCCGGTTGAGGCGAATCAGCGCCACCGCGTCAATCTGTTCCAGCAGCAGGTAATCGAGTTTCATCCGTGTAGTCTCGTTCAAGGGGTGAGTGCAAGGGGGCGTCAGAGATGACGCGCATCGACCAGTACCGGGCAACCGGCCTTGTCGATGACTTTGCTGCTGATCGAGGGGTCGAACATGCGGTCCAGCCGCGACAGGTGGCGGTGGCCCATCACGATCAGGTCGCTGCCCAGGCGCTTGGCCTCGGCGACGATGCTCGACACCGGGTCGCCATTGACCAGGTTGCCTTCGGTCTGGAAGCCGCGTTCGCGCAGGTGGGTCACCGCCTGCAGCATGCTCATGTCGGCCACCTGCTGTTCATGGCTGGCCGCCGGGTATTCGGTTTCGTCCTGCGGGCTGATGTGGCCGTCCTGTTCGGGCAGCGCGTAGGCACGGTCGACCGCCAGCAGCACATGCAGGCGATGACGGGTCTGCTCGCAGAACGTGCTGACGGTTTCCAGGATGCCGTGGCTGCGTGGCGAGCCATCGATGGCGATCAAAACGACGCTGTACATGGGGCAGGGTCCACTCACTGTGCAAAGAGCAGCATTCTTGAAAAAAGCATGCGGCGCGGTAAATGGTGCAGCGTGCAATGACTAGTTGCGCCACATGCAGGGGCTGTGAGCGCGGCGGAAACTGTTAAGCTTTGCCCCGGACTCAACGAAGCAATGAATGGATGCTTGCCATGCACTTTCCAGATATGAATTTGCTGGTCGCGCTGGATGCGCTGCTCGATGAAGGCAGTGTGGTCGGCGCGGCGCGGCGGATGAACCTGAGCCCCGCGGCCATGAGCCGTACCCTGACGCGCATTCGCCATGCGGTGGGTGACCCGATTCTGGTGCGCGCCGGCCGCGGCCTGGTGCCCACGCCCAAGGCCATGGCCCTGCGCAGTCAGGTGCGCAGCGTGGTGGAGCAGGCCAACCAGGTGTTCAGTTCCAGTGACGAGGTCGACCTGCAGAGCCTGGAACGGGCCTTCAACCTGCGCGCCAACGATGTATTCATCGCGCCCTTTGCCGCGCCCCTGCTGGAAACCATGCGCGAACAGGCGCCGCACACGGTGCTGCGCTTCGTGCCCGAAGGCGAGGGCGGCGACGAGGACGCCGCACTGCGCGACGGGCGCCTGGACCTGTACATCAGTGCCACGCGCAACCTCGGCCCCGAGATCAAGGTGCAGAGCCTGTTCTCCACCACCTTCGTCGGCCTGGCGCGGGTCGATCACCCGATCTTCGATGACGAGATCACCCCCGAGCGCTTCGCCGGCTACGAGCAGATCAGCGTGTCGCGCCGTGGCCGCGCCGCCGGCCCGATCGATGCGGCGCTGGCCGGCATGGGCCTGCAGCGGCGCGTGGCGCTGATCACCCCGAGCTTTCATTCGGCGATGTTCTCGCTGCCCGACTCCGAGTTGCTGCTGGCGCTGCCCGAGCACGTGCTGATGAGCGTGGCCCGGCTCGGCCTGCCGCTGCGCTCGTTCCGCATCCCGATGGCGCTGGAGGCGGTGACCATCATGCAGGCCTGGCACCCGCGCTTCGACAACGACCCCGCCCACCGCTGGTTGCGCCAGACCCTCAAGGAATGCTGCTCCAGGCACTACGCCTGAGCCCGGGGCAGGCACGCGTTAGCGCGACTTTTGTGGATTGCGTTTGACGCAGCAATAAACTGCGAATATGTCAGTTTTCGTCATCTATTGGCCTCCATAGACTTGCCGGGTACTTAACTACCCGGAGTCCTCCTGCCATGTGTGTGCCTTTTTTCTGCCGTGCTTCAGCGCCTGTGGGCGGGGGCCGGCCATGACGTCGCTGGCGGCCCAGGCGCCCTTGGGGGCCACCCCGGCGCCCGCCGCGGCGCCTGCCAAACCGGCCGCCCCGGCTGCTTTCGGCCTGCGTATCGTGGTGGGCCTGGTCGGCGTGCTGCTGGCGGTGCTGTGCGCCGGCCTCAACGAGATGGTCACCAAGATGGCCCTGGCCGACATCCGTGGCGGGATGCACATCGGCGCCGACGAAGGGGCCTGGCTGGTGGCGCTGTACTCGGCCACCTCGGTGTCGGCCATGGCCTTTGCGCCCTGGTGCTCGGTGACCTTCTCGCTGCGCCGCTTCACCCTGTGTGCCATCGGCGCCTTTGCCGTACTGGGGCTGCTCTGCCCGTTTGCACCCAACCTCGAAAGCCTGATGCTGCTGCGCACCCTGCAAGGCCTTGCCGGGGGCGCGCTGCCGCCGATGCTGATGAGCGTGGCGCTGCGCTTTCTGCCCCCCGGCATCAAGCTCTACGGCCTGGCCGGCTACGCCCTGACCGCAACCTTCGGGCCGAGCCTGGGCCTGCCGCTGGCGGGCATGTGGACCGAGTATGTCGGCTGGCAGTGGGCGTTCTGGCAGATCATCCTGCCCTCGCTGGTGGCCATGGGCTGCGTGGCCTGGGGCCTGCCGCAGGACCCGTTGCGCCTGGAGCGCTTCAAGCAGTTCGACTGGCGCGGCCTGTTGCTGGGGCTGCCGGCCATCTGCTCGATCGTGATCGGCCTGTCCCAGGGCGACCGCATGGGCTGGTTCAACTCGCCGCTGATCTGCTGGCTGCTGGGCGGCGGGGTGGTGCTGCTGGTGCTGTTCATGATCAACGAATGGTCGCACCCGCTGCCGTTCTTCAAGCTGCAGATGCTGCGCAACCGCAACCTGACCCACGCCCTGATCACCCTGGGCGGGGTGCTGGTGGTGCTGTCGGCCGTGATCATCATTCCCACCAACTACCTGGCCCAGGTCCAGGGCTATCGGCCCGTGCACAGCGGCCCGGTGATGCTGCTGGTGGCGCTGCCGCAACTGCTGGCGCTGCCGCTGACCGCGGCGCTGTGCAACATCCGCGCGGTGGACTGCCGCTGGGTGCTGGCCATCGGCCTGGGCATGCTCGCCATGTCATGCCTGGGCGGCACGCAGATCACCTCGCAGTGGGTGCGCGAAAACTTCTATGTGCTGCAACTGTTCCAGATCTTCGGCCAGCCGATGGCGGTGATCCCGCTGCTGATGCTCGCCACCGGCGGCATGACCCCGCAGGACGGCCCGTTCGCCTCGGCCTGGTTCAACACCATCAAGGGCCTGGCTTCGGTGGTGGCCGCCGGGGTGCTGGAGGCCCTGACCACGGTGCGCCGGCATTTCCACTCCAACATGCTGGTGGACAACCTGGGCAACTCGCCGCTGGCCGCCAGCGATGCGCCGGGGTTGGCCAGGCGCATCCATGAGCAGGCCGTGGTGCTGACCTCGGCCGACCTTTACCTGTGCATGGCGCTGCTGGCACTGGCGCTGATCGTGCTGATTCCCTTTGTGCCTACCCGGATCTACCCGCCGCGTGCAGTGGCCTAGTCCCGTCGAGAGAGAAAGACATGACCTCAAGTAAAACTTCCAGACTCACCCTGATCGCCGTGGCGGTGATCGTCGTCGCCGGCCTGGCCTATGTGGCGCTGCCCGCGCTGTTCGGCAGCGGCGGCACGCAGTCCACCAACGATGCGTACGTCACGGCCGACTACACCGTGGTGGCGCCCAAGGTGTCGGGCTTCATCAAGGCGGTCCACGTCGAGGACAACCAGCAGGTCAAGGCCGGCCAGGTGCTGGCGCAGATCGACGACCGCGACTTCCAGGCGGCGCTGGCCGCCGCCGACGCGCAGTTGCTGATGTCCCGCGCGCAGTACCAGAACGCCCGCGCCACCCTCGAACGCCAGGCTTCGCTGATTGCCCAGGCCCAGGCCACGGTGGCTGCCGACGAGGCGGCGCTGGCGTTCGCCAACCATGAACTGACCCGTCACACCCGCCTGGCCGAGCAGGGCGCCGGCACCGTGCAGAACGCCCAGCAGGCGCGCAGCCGGGTCGACCAGGCCCAGGCACGCCTGGCCAACACCCGTGCGGCGCTGGCCGCGGCACGCAAACAGGTGGACATTCTCACCGCGCAGGTGGAGGCGGCCCAGGGCGGCCTCAAGCATGCCGAGGCCGCGCTGGACCGTGCCCGCCTGGACCTGTCCTACACGCAGATCGTCGCACCCATCGACGGCATGGTCGGCGAGCGCGCCGTGCGCGTGGGCGCCTACGTCAACCCGGGCGCACGGCTGCTCTCGGTGGTGCCGCTGGCGCAGGCCTACGTGGTCGGCAACTTCCAGGAAACCCAGCTGACCCACGTGCAGCCAGGCCAGGCAGTGCTGGTGAGCGTGGATACCTTTGCCGGTGAACAGCTGCGCGGCCATGTGCAGAGCGTGGCCCCGGCCACCGGCCTGACCTTTGCCGCAGTCAAGCCGGACAACGCCACCGGCAACTTCACCAAGGTGGTGCAGCGCATCCCGGTGAAGATCGTGCTCGACGCCGACCAGCCATTGCTCAGCCGCCTGCGCGTGGGCATGTCGGTGATCGCCAGAATCGATACCCAGAGCCCGGCCAGGGCCCAGGCCGGCAACGAGGTCAGCGCTCGATGAACTTCGCACAGGCTACTTCGCCCTTGCTGCTGGGCGCCACGCTGACCCTCGGCGCCTGCAGCCTGGGCCCCGATTTCGAAGCGCCGCGCTCCACCGCGCCGTCGGCCTGGCCGACCCTGCAGGACAAGGCCGGCCCCAGCCAGCCCGAGGCGACACCGCTGCAGGCGCGCTGGTGGGAGCAGTTCAACGATGCGCAGCTGTCGTCACTGGTGCAGCGCGCGGTCGAACGCAACCTGGACCTGCAGGTGGCCACCGCCCGGCTGATGCAGAGCCGCGCGGTGCGCAGCAGCATTGCCTCCGAGCAGTACCCGTCGGTCGACCTGAACGGCAACTACAGCCGCGCCCGCAACAGCGAGGATGGCCTCAACGACCCGTCCGGCAAGAACGGCAAGTCGGCCTTCAACCTGTGGCAGGGCGACTTCACCGCTGCCTGGGAACTGGACCTGTGGGGCCGGGTGCGGCGTGAGGTGGAGGCCGCCGACGCCAGCGTCGAGGTGGCCGAAAACGACCGCCAGGGCGTGCTGCTGTCGTTGCTGGCCGAGACCGCCCACGACTATATCCAGCTGCGTGCGGTGCAGAGCACCCTGGCGGTGATCCGCGAGAACCTCGACGTGTCGCGCCACAGCCTGCGCCTGTCGCAGATGCGCCTGAACGATGGCGTGGCGACCAACCTCGACGTGGCCCAGGCCAAGGCGCAGGTGGCGTCCATCGAGGCGCGCCTGCCCACCCTGGAAGACCGCCAGGCGCAACTGATCAACGCCCTGAGCCTGCTGCTGGCCGAACCGCCACGCAGCCTGCAGAACGAACTGCTGCAACCGGCACCGATGCCGCAGACCGCGCAGCGCTTTGCCATGGGCCTGCCCTCGGAACTGGCCGAGCGGCGCCCCGACATCCGCCAGGCACAGGCGCAACTGCACGCCGCCACGGCCAGCATCGGGGTGGCCAAGGCCAACTTCTATCCGAGCATCCGCCTGTCGGGCAGCGCGGGGTTCCAGTCGCTGCAACTGTCGGACTTCGGCAACTGGAGTTCGCGCCGGTTTGCCATCGGCCCGCAGTTGAGCCTGCCGATCTTCGAGGGCGGGCGCCTGACCGGCGTGCTCAAGCTGCGCGAGGCGCAGCAGCAGGAAGCGGCTGTGCAGTACCAGCAGGTGGTGCTGCGCGCTTGGCACGAGATCGACGATGTACTGCGCCTGTACAACGCCAGCCAGCTGCGCCGCGACCTGCTCGACGAAGCGGTGCGCCAGAGCCGGGTGGCGCTGGACACCGCGCGCAACCAGTACGTGGAGGGCGCGGTCGACTTCCTCAACGTGCTGACCGTGCAGAGCGCCTTGCTGGCCAACCAGGAGCAGTGGGTCGAAAGCTCGGCGGCGGTGTCGCTGGCCATGGTCGGCCTGTACAAATCCCTGGGCGGGGGCTGGCAGTCATTTGCCCCACCGGCCCAGGCCAGCGCTGAACTCGATCGAGGGCAGCGGTCAAAGCACCCATGAGGCCTGCGCCGGCCGTGCCCCGGCACGGCCGGCGCCGCGCCGGGGTTCACATGTCATCCAGAAAAGGACGCAGGTATGAATATTTCCTTGCACGGCAAGCGTGCGATCGTCAGCGGCTCCACCGCCGGTATCGGCTTTGCCATTGCCCACGGGCTGGCCGAGGCCGGTGCCGAGGTGGTGGTCAACGGGCGCACCAAGGCCCGTGTCACGCGCGCCGTCGAACAGATCCAGCGCAAGTTGCCGGGGGCCAAGGTCAAGGGCATTGCGGCCGACCTGGGCACGGCCGAGGGGGCGGACATCCTGTTTGCCAAGGAGTCGGAAACCGACATCCTGGTCAACAACCTGGGCATCTTCGAGCCCAAGGGCTTCTTCGAGATCAGCGACGAGGACTGGCAGCGCTTCTTCGAGGTCAACGTGATGAGCGCGGTGCGCCTGTCGCGCCATTACGCCAAGGGCATGGCCACGCGCGAGTGGGGCCGGGTGCTGTTCCTGTCGAGTGAATCGGCGCTGCAGATCCCGACCGAGATGGTGCACTACGGCACCACCAAGACCGCCCTGCTGGCGATTTCCCGCGGGCTGGCCGAGACCCTGGCCGGTACCGGCGTGACCGTCAATGCGGTGCTGCCGGGCCCGACCCGCTCCGAAGGCGTGGGCGGCTACTTCAGCCAGATGGCCAGGGAGCAGGGGGTGGACAGCGAGACGCTGGAGGCCCGGTTCATTGCCGAGCACCGCCCCAGCTCGGTCATCAAGCGTCTGGCCACGGTCGAGGAGGTCGCCAACATGGTGGTCTACCTGGCCTCGCGCCAGGCCAGCGCCACCACCGGCGCAGCCCTGCGCGTGGATGGCGGCGTGGTTCGTTCCATCGCCTGATGCACCCTGCCGCGCCCGGGCGAGCGACTCGCCCGGGCGCGGCCTTCAGCCGGCAATCGCCGGCAGGCTGGCCGGTTGCAGCCCGTAGTCGAACTCGGCGAACAGCCGGGCAAAGCGCTTGAGCGATTCGGGCGCGTCCATGCGTTCCATCACCACTTCGATGAACACCAGCGTGTCGGCCTGTGCGGCCTGGGCCAGCGCATCTTCGAGCTGGTCCTCGGTGTGCACGGTGAAGCTGCGCGAGCGCTCGCGGGTGTCCAGCACGCTGGCCAGTTGCGCATAGCGCCAGGGGTTCACGTCGTTGTAGCTGGCATGCTCGCCCAGGATCAGCCGTTCGATGGTGTAGCCATCGTTGTTGATCAGGAAGATCACCGGCTTGAGGTTGTGCGCCAGAATCGTCGACAGCTCCTGCACGGTCATCTGCAACGAGCCGTCGCCGATGAACAGCAGTTGGCGGCGTGTCGGTGCGGCCAGCAGGCTGCCCAGCAGCGCGGGCAGGGTGTAGCCGATCGAACCCCAGATCGGCTGGGTGATGCAGGTTGCCCCGGTCGGCAGGCGCAGGCCGCTGATGCCCGCCGACGAGGTACCGCTTTCGGCGATGACCAGGTCGTCGGCTTCGATCAGGTGGCCGATGCGCTGCCAGAAGCGCAGCTGGCTCAGCGGCTTGCCCGACAGCGCGGCGAACGCCGGGCTGGCACTAAACGGCGGGATGCGCTGGGCGCGGCGCTCGCGTGCCAGCGCCTGTTGGCCCAGCGCCTGGAGCACCTGGCCCAGGCTCACGGCGGTGTAGTGCTGCCTGGCGATCGAGGCCGCGTAGGCATGCAGCTGGATCAGCGCGCCGTCCATGAAGCTGTGGGAGAACAGCGCGGTGCTGGTGTCGGTGAAGCGTGCGCCAAGGCTGATCACGCAGTCGGATTGCTCCAGTGCCGCACGCACGCCGGGCGCGGAGCCGGCACCGGCGTAGGTGCCGAGGAACAGCGGGTGCGACTCGGGCAGCATGGCCTTGGCCGGCGGCAGGCAGGCGAAGGGCAGGTCGAAGCGCTCGATCAGCTCGAGCACCTGGGGCACCAGGCCAAAGCGCGCCACGTCCATGTCCACCAGCAGCACCGGCGAGCTGGCGGCATCCAGGCGTGCCACCAGCGCCCGTACCACCGCCTGCAGTTGCCCCGGCTCGCTGCGCGGCTCGCTCAGTTGCAGCGGCGTGTCGGGCACCTCGATCGGCAGGGTGGCCAGGTCGCTGGGCAGTTGCAGGTACACCGGGCGGCGTTCGCGGTAGCAGGTCTGCAATACGCGGTCGATTTCCATGGCGGCGTTTTCCACGGTGATGCGCGCCTGGGCCACGGTGAACTGGCGCAGGGTCACCATGATGTTGTCGTAGTTGCCGTCGCCCAGGGTGTGGTGCATCAGGGCCCGGTCGATGATCGCGTGCAGCGGCGGCATGCCCGACACCATGATCACCGGCACCCGCTCGGCATAGGCGCCGGCGATGCCGTTGAGTGCACTGAGGTCGCCCACCCCGTAGGTGGTCAGCACCGCGCCGAAGCCCTGGGTGCGGGCGTAGCCGTCGGCCGCGTAGGCCGCGTTGAGTTCGTTGCAGTTGCCGATGAAGTCGAGCGTGGGCAGCGCCTCGACCTGTTCGAGCAGGGTCAGGTTGTAGTCGCCGGGCACGCCGAACAGGTGGCGGATGCCGAATTCCTGAAGGCGGCGCAGCAGAAAATCGCCAATGGTCATGTCCATGAGTAGGGGAGCCTCGTGATCCTTGAGAGAGGGTGCGCCGCTAGGGCTGGCGGCGCAGGTCGATGACGTTGCCGGCCTTGCCTTCGGAACGCTTGAGGGTGTGGCACGGGTGCAGCTGGATGTGGGTGCTGATGCCCACGTGCACCTTGATCTGGTGGCTCAGCTGCTGGCAGGCGGCCTGTTGCTGCTGGGCGCTCAGGCCGCTGTGTTCCGGGCGCAGCTCGACGTGGACGGCCAGCACGTCGAGGTTACCCTGGCGGCTGACATGCAGCTGGTACACCGGGCTGAACATCAGCAGCTTGAGCAGTTGCTCCTCGATCTGGCTGGGGAACACGTTGACCCCGCGGATGATCAGCATGTCGTCGCTGCGCCCGGTGATGCGGTCGATGCGGCGCATGGCGCGACCGTTGCCGGGCAACAGGCGGGTGAGGTCGCGGGTGCGGTAGCGCACCATCGGTAGCGCTTCCTTGCTCAGGGTGGTCAGCACCAGTTCGCCGAACTGCCCGTCGGGCAGCACCGCGCCGGTGACCGGGTCGATGATCTCGGGGTAGAAGTGGTCTTCCCAGAGTGTCGGGCCGTCCTGGGTGTCGAGGTGCTCCATGGCCACCCCCGGGCCCATCACTTCCGACAGGCCGTAGATGTCCAGGGCCTTGATGCCCAGGCGCTGTTCCAGCTCGCCGCGCATCTGTCCGCCCCACGGCTCGGCGCCGAAGATCCCGGCGCGCAGCGACAGCGACTGCGGGTCGATGCCCTGGCGTTCGATCTCTTCGGCGATGTTGAGCATGTAGGACGGCGTCACCATGATGATGTCCGGCTGGAAGTCCTTGAGCAGCTGCACCTGGCGTGCGGTCTGCCCGCCCGACATCGGGATCACCGTGCAGCCGAGTTTCTCGGCGCCGTAGTGTGCGCCCAGGCCGCCGGTGAACAGGCCGTAGCCATAGGCGATATGGATGCGGTCGCCGCGCCGCCCGCCCGCAGCGCGGATCGAGCGCGCCACCAGCGAGGCCCACACGTCGATATCGTTGCGCGTGTAGCCGACCACGGTGGGCTGGCCGGTGGTGCCGCTGGAGGCATGCAGGCGCAGCACCTGGTCCATCGGCACGGCAAACAGGCCAAAGGGGTAGTGGTCGCGCAACTGTGCCTTGCTGGTCAGCGGGAAGTGCGCCAGGTCGTCGAGGTGCTTGAGGTCGTAGGGGTGCACGTCCAGTGCATGGAACTGCTCGCGGTACCAGGCCACATGGGTATAGGCATGCAGCAGGGTCTGGCGCAGGCGCAGCAACTGGTGCTGGCGCAACTCGTCGAGGCCGGCTTGTTCCAGGTGGTCATCGAACGGTTGGGCGAAGGGCACCGGGGCCAGGGCGGCGACAGGGCTTGCGTGCAGTAAAGTCGATTCGATCGGCATCGGGTCTGTTCTCTACCAGGAAGGGGAGTGGTCAAGGGCGCCCACGCTCGCGCTGCCATGCCCGCGCGCCGGGTGGGGCCGGGCGCGCAGGTGGCAGGGGCGGGCGCTGCGGGATCAGCCGGCCTGGGTCAGGCGCAGCAGCTGGTTGAAGATGTTCTTCTGGTGCATCTCTTCGGTGCCGCCCACGCTGGCAAAGCCCAGCGCGTCCTTGACCAGGGTGGCGATGTCGCCTTCGTGGTAGCCCAGGCTGCCATACAGCTTGAGCAGGCTGATGGCGCTGTGGATGAAGTCCTGCGCGGCGCCGAGCTTGGCGATCGAGCAGCTCATCAGCGCCTGGGGGTCGTTGCCCAGCAGCTGGTCGAGCGCGGCGTACACCATCCAGCGGTTGCGCTCCATGCCCATGGCGATGTCCACCAGGCGCTTCTGCACGTACTGGTGGGTGTCGATGGCGCTGTTGAAGCTCTGGCGGTTGGCCGCGTAGTGCATGGCCTCGGCCAGGAACGGCGTGGGCAGGTTGGCCGCTACCAGGCCGTAGTACGCACGCCCCAGCGAGATGATCCTGATCAGTTGCTGCAGGCCGCGGCCCGGCTCGCCCAGTACCTGTTCGGCCGGCACCGGCAGGTTGTCGAAGTGCAGCGGGCCGGTGGGCAGGTGCTTGTTGCCCAGCTTGTCGTCCGGCTCGCCACGGGTCAGGCCGGGGGTGTCCTTGTCGATGATCACCAGGGCGATGTTGTGCTTGGAGTCGGTGGCCAGGCGGGTCACGATCAGCAGGAAGTCGGCCACCGGTGCATGGGCGATGTTGAACTTGCTGCCGGTCAGCCGGTAGCCGTCCGCGCACGGGGTCAGCAGGCTGTGGATACTGCGCACGTCGGTGCCGGTGCCCGGTTCGGCGATGCCGGTGGCGCTCAGCGCGCCGGCCAGGATCGCGCTCAGGTAGCGGTCCTTCTGGGCGTCGCTGCCGTAGAGCATCAGGGCACGGACCATGCCGGCCTGGGCAATCACCGACAGCAGCAGCTCGGGCGTGCGGATCGACGAGGCCAGGCCTTCCAGCGCGGCACTGAAGCCCCACCAGTCTTCACCCAGGCCGCCGTATTCGAGCGGGATGACCAGCTTCCACAGGCCCGCGTCGCACAGGCGCTGCCAGCCGTAGTGATCGAAACCGGGGGCGGCGCTGCGCCGCGCCTCGGCCAGTTCCACGCCGATGGCGCGGTAGGTCGACAGCAGCGCGAGCTGCTGTGGAGTCCAGGAGAGTTTCATTGAGCGTACCTTTGCAGTCGGTTCGCCGGGGCGCCTGAGCGTCGGCGAACGGTTCGTCCCTGAGCGCCGGCTCAGCCTTCCTGGAAAGCCAGGACCTGATCCTTGAATGCCTGGGGCACAGGCACGGTGGCCTGTTTGTCGTAGTCGAACATCACGTGGTACGACTTGGCCCTGGCCACCACCTCGTGGGTATCGTCCTGGCGGCGCATGGTGTGCTCGATCTCGAAGCTCTTGGTGCCGAATTTCACCACGGCGCTGCTGACCACCAGGGTTTCGCCGTACATGGCCTGCTTGAGGTAGTCGCACTCGCTGCGCACCATGATGTGCGGCAGTTTTTCGCTCTTTGGCAGTTGCAGCAGGTGGTGCATGTAGCAGAGGTAGGCATGTTGCATGTAGTCATAATAGATGGGGCTGCTTACATGGCCCATCGAGTCGGTGTCGCGGTATTTGATTTCAATGACGGTCTCAAAGCCTTTCTGGCTCATGGTGCACTTCCTTTTGTTTGTTCTGTTTGAAGTTGGCGAAATGTTCTTGAAACTTCTCGGCAACTTGTTCGGTCCCTTGAAAGTGGGTTTCAAGTTGTTTCAAATGCTAGGCAAGTTGAACTTGCAAGGCTACTCGCGTTTGTTTGCGTAAAACTCGATTTCGCGCTGCAACGCTTGTCTGCCGTGGGGTTGCTGGCTGCTGGTTGTACGCCATGGTTCGTTTGTGGGGGCGGCCTTGAGGGTGGCGTTGAATTGCTCGCATTTCGCCGCCGACAACGAACTTTGGTCATGAATATTTAATATTCCTGGCAATGCGAGCAATCCACGGCGGGTACACGGGCACGGCTCTTGTGTGTGGGGTTTTTAATGCGAGTAGTTGTTCGGCAGGCATTCTTTTAGCATGGCCGCCACTCAGGCGCCGTTGTTGTAGCGGCCCTGTATCGCCATTCAGGGAGTGCAGTGTTCATGACCAATCAACACAAGGTGGCGGTGGTCACCGGTGCGGCCAGCGGTATTGGCGCGGCGACCGCCCTGCAGCTGGCACGGGAGGGTTTTCAGGTGGCGTGCCTGGACCGTGACGAAGGCGGCCTGGATCGCACCCTGCATGCGCTGGGCCCAGGCCATCGGCCGTTCGCCCTGGACCTGTGCGATGAACAGGCAGTGGCCGCGGTGTTCGCCGAAATCGCCCGGTGGCACGGGCGCATCGATGGCCTGGCCACCTGCGCCGGGGTGGTCGACACCACGGCATTCGACGACCTGAGCGTGGCGCGCCTGCGCCAGTTGCTGGAGGTCAACCTGCTTGCCACCTTCAGCGTGGTGCAGCACAGCGTGCCCTTGATGCGCGCCGGCGGGCATATCTGCACCGTGGCCAGCGTCGCCGGCATTCGCGGCGGTGGCCTGGCCGGCACGCTCGGCTACGCCACCAGCAAGGGCGCGGTAATCACCCTGAGCAAGGGCCTGGCGCGCGAACTGGGCCCGCGCGGGCTGACCGTCAATTGCGTCGCCCCGGCGGTGATCCGCACGCCGATGCTCGATGACACCACGCGCGTCGCCGGCAAGCTCGAACAGCTGCACGGCATGACCGCCTTGCGCCGCGAGGGCCGTGCCGAGGAAGCCGCCGAGGTGATCGCCTGGCTGCTGTCGGGCAAGGCCTCGTTCGTCAGCGGCACCACCATCGCCGTGGACGGCGGCCTGGCGATGCTCTGAGGCGCTTTCTTTTCTTCCTTTTCTTCTCTGTACAGGACGTCAACCATGGCAGTTTCCAAGGACAACCCACTGGCGCTTTGCCGCACCTTTTTCTTCATTCCCGGCGCCGACGAGCGCGCGTTGCTGGCGGCAC
Organism: Pseudomonas sp. 8209; assembly: GCF_028682105.1. Lineage (NCBI taxonomy): Bacteria > Pseudomonadati > Pseudomonadota > Gammaproteobacteria > Pseudomonadales > Pseudomonadaceae > Pseudomonas > Pseudomonas sp. 8209. The sequence goes on along the minus strand of NZ_JANIAH010000005.1, from coordinate 403,326 downwards.
TCGACGGCGATGGCGACGTGCTGGTGCAGGAGCTGGAGGACTTCACCCCACCGGCCCGACGCCCCGAGGCGCGTGCACTGGCGGTGGATATCCTGCAGCGCTGGCGCGCCTGCGGGCGGGTCAGTGCGGTGCGCATCAACCCGTTTGAAACCTGTGGCCACGAGGACCTGGCGGCAGTGATGGCTGGCCGCCCGCAGGTGGTGATGATGTCCAAGGTCGAGCGCCGCGAGCAGATGATCGAGCTGGACCAGTTGATCACCGAGCTTGAGGGGCGCCATGGCATCGCTGCCGGCAGCACGTTGATCGTGCCGAATATCGAGACCGCGCTGGGCGTGGTGCGCGCCATCGAGATCGCCGCCGCCAGCCCGCGTATCAAGGCGATGCTGGTGGCCACCGAGGACATGGTGGCCGACCTGGGCGCCGGGCGCAGCCGCGCCGGCACCGAGCTGTATTACCCGCGCTCGCGCTTTCTGCTCGAATGCGCAGCAGCGGGGGTGCTGGCCATCGACTCGCCCTACACCTTTGCCGACGCGCAGGGTGCCGAAGCCGACATGCAGTTCGCCCGCTCCATCGGCTACCAGGCCAAGGGTGTGGTCAACCCGGCGCACGTGGCGGTCGCCAATCGCTACCTCACCCCCGCTGACGCGGACGCCGAACTGGCGCGCCGGCAGGTGGCGGCGTTCGAGGCGGCGGCCCAGGGCGGCAACGTGCGTGCCGAAGTCGATGGCCTGGTGGTGGAAGTGCCCAGCTACCTGCAGGCGCTGCGCTTGCTGGAGCGTTACGAGCAGTTGCAGGCGCGCCAGGCGCTACGCCGCTGAGCTGTGCGGCTGCGCGCGGGCGCGGGCGGTGGCCAGCGGCATGGCCGGCGGGAGGCACAACAGCCCGATCAGCGAGCTGCTGATCGCATCCTCGATCTGCGCCTGGCTCATCTGCGGCGAGTCGAGGATGTAGGCCTTGACCATCGAGGTGATCACCTGCGCCGCCAGCCAGGCGGCCAGGTGCAGGTTGCTGTGAGCCAGCGTGGCCCGCCAGCGGTCCAGCAGGCGCTCGATGGACAGGGTGATGCGGGCCTTGTGCTGCAGGTCGTCGACGCTGCGGCTCAGGTTGGCCAGGTCGGTGTCGAGCAGCCGGTGCAGCTCCGGTTCCTGCTGGTGCAGGTGCAGCAGGGCTTGCACCAGCAGCCTGAGGTGGGCCGGCAGGTCGGCCACCTCGTGTGCGCCGGCGACCTCCAGAATCACCCGGTTCATGGCCTGCGCATGGCGCTCATGCAACGCCGCGATCAATGCATCCTTGTTCGGGAAGTACTGATAGACCGAGCCCACGCTGACCCCGGCGCGCTGGGCCACCAGGTTGGTGTTGGTGCCCTGGTAGCCATGCTTGACCACCACCTTGGCGGTGGAGGTGAGGATGGTTTCGACCATCATCCGCGAGCGGGCCTGGGTGGGGATCTTGCGCGGAAGGTTAAGGTGTTTCACGAATGTCTCCAGAAAGGGCCTGATTGCATTTGTGAGAAAGGCTGCCAGCAGGCAGCGGTGCTCCGACCTTGGAGATTTCTCCCTGATTGCCTGGAGCGCGCCGCCGCTGTGGCAATGCAGCCGATCCAGTACGAGGGCGATTCTTGGCCTTGGAGACGCTTTGGAAAATGCTCTGGTGTGCACTTTATAGTTAGCGATAGGGTCAGCTATCGCCGGCGCAGGCCCCCGCAAACCGGGCAGATCACAGGCTGCGGTCGAGGCCGAAACGTTTCTTCAGCACCTTTTCCAGCAGCCGTTTGGGCAGCACGCCGGCCAGCAGCGGCAAGGCGCGGCTGCCGTTGCCCAGGCGCAGCAGGTCGGGCGGGGTACGCTGCTGTACGGCCTTGAGCAGGCCCTGGGCGAACGCGCTGGCGGGGGTCGGTCTGTCCTGCGAGGCGCGGGCGCGGGCGCGCACCTGCTCGCGCAATGGCCACCACGGCGAGTCTTGCGCCAGCACCTGCTCGGCCTCGCGCCCGGCATTGCTGGCGAAGCTTGAGGCGATGGCGCCGGGCTGCACTTCCATCACGCCGATGCCGAACGGCGCCAGTTCCAGGCGCAGCGCATCGCTGAGCGCATGCACCGCCGCCTTGGATGCGCAATAGGCGCCGGCGAACGGGGTGACCAGCACACCCGACACGCTGCCGATGTTCACCACCAGGCCGCGATTGCGTCGCAGCAAGGGGAACAGTGCACGGGTCACACCGATCAGTGCGAACACGTTGGTCTCGAACTGGCGCTGCATGGCCTCGACACCGCCGTCCAGCAGCGGCCCCATCGCGCCGTAGCCGGCGTTGTTGATCAGGATGTCGAGGCCGCCATGGGCCGTTTCGATGGCGTCGGCCAGGCGCACCAGGGCGTCCTCGTCGTTGACGTCCAGCTGGCGGCTGCTGAAGCCGGCCTTGATCAGCGTGGCGACGTCATCGGCCTTGCGCGCGGTCGCCCACACGTCGTAGCCGGCGGACTTGAAGCTGTCGGCGAGGGCGCGGCCGATGCCGCTGGAGCAACCGGTGATCAGGACGACGGGCATGGAAGGGGGCTCTCCTCAGAATGTGGTGTTCGGTCAGGGCGTCGATCAGCCGGGTGATGCTCGTGGCGCACACCACGAGGTTGGGGCCGGCGACGGGCAACAGGATATGTGAAGGCAGATAGTGCAGCGACAGGCTCTGGAACAGGAGGGTCAGGGCCGGTTCTTGCGGGTGATCCTCGAACAGGTCGACGTTGAAATAGTGGAAGTCGACCTGAGGATGTTGACTGCCAAGCCGTGCAACACCGGGATGCATCGTGCAGCAAGGCGGGCAACTGGCCGAGCCCACCATGACCATGGCCGGGCGTTGGCGTGTGCAATCGTCGAGCAGCGCCTGGAGCTGGTCGAGGCGGGTCACGGGCCTGAGTGACATGGTGGTGCCTCCTGCAAGAATTGCGGTGCGCTCCATTCAACCCCGGCTGGCGTGTCTGAGGTAACTGGCAAAAATACTAGTTGGCAAAGCCACCCTGCAGGTGCTCGGCACGAAATTCCAGGGTTTGCGGGCGGTAGCCTGAGCGCAGGGGGGGCAGGGGCAGGCAGTCGTGCCAGCTGGCCTCGGGCTGCAGGTCGCCGGGGCCGCGGTAGCGCGGTGCGGCGTAGGTGTTCTCGGCCAGGTTGACGGTGTCGCCGGGGGCGTAGGCGGCCACGCGCCAGCGCAGCTCGACCAGCGGCACGCGGTTGGCGTTCTTTATCTGTACGCGCAGCGGCCGGTCGGCCGGGCAGGCGTCGGGGGCGTAGTCCAGGCGCAGTTCCAGGCGGGCCAGCTGGCTGGCCTCGCGGTTGTCCAGCCACACCACCCACAGGCCCACCAGGCCCAGGCCGAGCAGCGCGGCCATGGAGATCGGCAAGGCCTTGGCCGGGTAGCGCAGCAGCAGGACCAGCCAGGTGAGGATGAGCAGGATACCGATGAACATGGAGGGCGCCTTGGGTGCGGATGAAGGATCATCCTACCCTGATAAAAGCATCGCGGGTCAAGCCCGCTCCCACAGGTTCGATGGCGACCGTTGTGGGAGCGGGCTTGACCCGCGAAAGGGCCCTCCGGGCTTCAGATCACTGTGCGATGGTCTTGATCGACACCCCGCGCTCCACTGGCGTGGAGCGCCCGTAGATGTCTTCGAAACGCTCGATGTCGTCCTCGCCCAGGTAGCTGCCCGACTGCACCTCGATGATCTCCAGCGGGATCTTGCCCGGGTTGCGCAGGCGGTGCACCGAGGCGATCGGGATGTACGTGGACTGGTTCTCGCACAGCAGGAACACGTTCTCGTCGCACGTCACCTCGGCCGTGCCCGACACCACGATCCAGTGCTCGGCACGGTGGTGGTGCATCTGCAGCGACAGGCTGGCGCCGGGTTTTACCGTGATGTGCTTGACCTGGAAGCGCCCGCCCATGTCCACCGAGTCATACGAGCCCCACGGGCGGTACACCTCGCAGTGGTTCTGGGTTTCGTTGCGGCCCTGGGCGTCCAGGGTGTTGACCATCTGCTTGACCCCCTGAACCTTGTCCTTGTGCGCGATCATCATGGCGTCCTTGGTCTCGACCACCACGATGTTCTCCAGGCCGATCACCGATACCAGCTTGCCGTTGCCGTGGATCATGCAGTTGTGGCTGTCCTGCACCACCACGTCGCCCTTGGTCACGTTGCCGTTGGTGTCCTTCTCGTGCACGTCCCACAGCGACGACCAGCAGCCCACGTCGCTCCAGCCCGCACTCAGCGGCACCACGCAGGCGCGCTGGGTCTTTTCCATCACCGCGTAGTCGATGGAGTTGTCCGGGCAGCAGGCGAAGGTGGCCTCGTCGATGCTGATGCTGTCGCCGTCTTCCAGGCTGCGCTCCAGGGTCAGCAGGCAGGTGTCGTAGATGTCGGGGTCGTGCTTTTTCAGCTCTTCGAGGAAGCGGCTGGCGCGGAACAGGAACATGCCGCTGTTCCAGTAGTAGCCGCCACTTTTGACGAACTCGGTGGCGCGTTTTTCGTCAGGTTTCTCGACGAACTGTGCCACGCGGCTGATGCCTTCGGGCAGCAGGGCGTCCTGGCTCGACTTGATGTAGCCGTAGCCGGTTTCCGGCTTGGTCGCCGGCACCCCGAACAGCACCATTTCGCCGCGTTCGGCGGCCACCGTGGCCAGGGCCAGGGCGCGTTGCAGGGCCTTCTGGTCGTCCAGCACGTGGTCGGCCGGCAGCACCAGCATCAGCTCGTCGCGGCCTTCGTTGACCAGTTTCATGGCCGTGAGCGCCACGGCCGGCGCGGTGTTGCGCCCGAACGGTTCCATCAGGATCGCCTGGGTGTCCAGGTTCAGGTTGGCCAACTGCTCGTTGACGATGAAACGGTGGTCCTTGTTGCACACCACGATGGGCGCGTCCATGCCGTCGAACACCAGGCGCGACAGGGTTTGCTGGAACAGCGTGTGTTCACCGGTCAGGGCCAGGAACTGCTTGGGGAATTGCTTGCGCGACAGGGGCCACAGACGCGAGCCGCTACCACCGGACAGGATGACTGGAATCATGGGTAATCTCCGAACGTTGAAAGGGGCAGTTGATTAACGGGTGGACACAGGGCGCTTGACCCAGACCGGCGACAGGTTGCTGCCACTGCCGGTCACATACAGCACGGCCGCTTCGCCACGTTCGAGCGCAACGGGCTTGAGGTCGCTGACTTTCTTGTCGCCTTCATACAGCGCCAGGCTGACCTTGACCGGGTTGATCTCGCGCTCGCCGCGCGCCTTGGCCGCCACCGGCTTGACCACTTCGGTCTTGCCATCGGCGGTCTTCAGGGTCAGGGCCTGGTCGCTCAGGTTCTGCACGCGTACCAGGGATTTCTGCTTGTTCTTGAACGGCGGTTCCTCGACCAGTTGCGGCTGGCCGCTGCCGTGGTTGACCAGGGTGTAGTAGTGATCGCCCGCCAGCTTGACCGGTACGGTCTGGCTGCCGACCTTGGCGCTGTAGTCGCCCTGGGGCATGAAGCTGAAATCGCTGCTGCCCTGGGCGGCCACTTCGCTGATCTGGGTGTTGCCGACACTGGCGGCCACCGGCTGGTTGCCGGCGTTGTACAGGCGCACGAAGGTCGAGCCCTTGGGCGCGCTGGGGCCATACAGTGCGGCGTCGGCGCCGGCCCAGGCCTGCAGCGAGAGCAGGCTCATGCCGGCGGTCAGGGCGAATGCTTTGGCAATGCGGTGCTTGGTGGTCATGTGCAGTTCCTCTCAGTGTTGCGTCCGATTGGACGACAGGGCCATGTCTTGATTGGCGGTACGGGTTTGCTTCAGCTGGGCGATCCACTGCGGATCGAAGGCGCTGAGGTCGTTTTTCATTGGCAGATAACGTTCCGGGAACTCCCATACCAGCACCTGTGGGGCGCTGGTCTTGAAGGCGTCGGTCTGCAGGTACTTGAGCATCGGCAGCAGCGGGCCATGGCCGTCCTCGGCGTAATTGACCACGTCGCTGCGCAGCGCCTGCTGCAACGCACCGAGGAAGTTCCAGTGCGGGTTGGCGCTGTAGCTGGTGCCGATCAGCGCCACGGGGATCTCGTTGTCGGCAAACAGCGCGTCGTCGCTGTCGGCCTGGTCCTGGGCCCGGGCAGGGCGGGTGGTGCGTTGCTGCAGGCTGTCCGGGGCCGGCAGCAGGTGGCTGAACAACGGGTCCAGCGGCAGGAAGTTGGTGAGGTCGCCCTTGTACGGTGTGGCGGCTTTGGCTTCGGTGACGAACTGCTGCGGCGTGCCGCTGAGCAGGGTCTGGCGGGCCACGGCTTCGGCCAGGTGGCGTGCCACCACCTCGGCGCCCAGTGGTGTCCAGTGGGTGTCGGTGCGCAGGAACACCTGGCCCTGGGCCTTGGCCGCCTGCAGCGGGCCGAGCAGGTCCGGGGCGAACACGCCGGCCTGGCGCGCCTTGGCATGGAACTGGTTGTACAGGTCGGCATGCAGGCTGGCGGGCGTCTGCTCACCGATGTACTCCGGGTACAGGCGGGCCTTGGCCGGAATGATCGCCAGCACCAGTTGCACACCGTGCTGCTTGAGGGTGTCGCGCACGCCGCGGATCAGTGCGAGGTTCTCGGCCTCGAACTGTTCGCTGCCGGCCACCGGCTTGAACTCTTCATCGCTGAACAGCCATTGCTCGCGGCCCAGCACCACACCCGGGCGGCCTTCGTTGAACAGTTTGAAGTCCAGCGCCGCCCAGAGGTTGGTGCCCAGGCGCTTGATCGGGAACTGCGCGTCGTAGTGGGTTTCGGCGGCCTTGGCCAGCTTGCCGTCGAGCAGGGACATCTGCGCGGTACGCTGGAAACTGCCCAGGCCCCCCAGCGACCAGATACCCAGGCCCAGCAGCAGGGCCATGAACAGCACGGCGTAGAGTTTGCGTAATGATCGGGTCATGGTCGGCTCGCTCAGAACTGGAAGTAGAGGAACGGCGAGTAGCTTTGCGCCGAGAGTTTGAGGATCGAGGCCACGAACAGCAGCAGCACCAGCGCGCGGGTCATGTACAGGCCCCAGTCCAGGCTCACGCTGCCGTCGCCATGCACGGCCACCGGGCTGGCCTTGGCCGTGGGCTTGGCGTTGCGGTAGAAGTCGCGCAGGCCGAAGAACGCCAGGCTCAGGTAGGCGATCACCAGGGTGGCCACTTGCAGGCCGGTGAGGCTGGCGCGGTTGAGCTCCGACAGCTGCCATTCACCGAAGCTGAACATGGCGCCGTACATGCGCCCGGCCACGTGCAGGTTTTCGGCGCGGAAGATCACCCAGCCCATCACCACCAGCAGGAAGGTGAAGGCCCACTTGACCGGGTTGAAGCGCTGCGGGTTGGTGTCCAGGCCCAGTGCGCGCTCGATCGCCAGCCACATGCCGTGCCAGGCGCCCCAGATGATGTAGGTGAAGTTGGCACCGTGCCACAGGCCGCCCAGCAGCATGGTCAGGAACAGGTTGCGGTAGGTGGCGAAGGTGCCGCCGCGGTTGCCGCCCAGGGTGATGTACAGGTAGTCGCGCAGCCAGGTGGACAGGCTGATGTGCCAGCGCCGCCAGAACTCGGTGATCGACTGGCTGATGTAGGGCTGCTTGAAGTTCTCCATGAAGCGAAAGCCCATCATCAGGCCCAGGCCGATGGCCATGTCGCTGTAGCCGGAGAAGTCGAAGTACAGCTGCGCGGTGTAGGCCAGTGCGCCCAGCCAGGCGTCGCCGGTGGTCGGGTTCTGCAGGGCGAAGCAGTGGTCGGCGACCACCGCCAGGGTGTCGGCGATGAATACCTTCTTGATGAAGCCCTGCATGAAGCGCGTGCAGCCTTCGGAGAACTTGTCCAGGGTGTGGGTGCGGTGGTTGAACTGGTCGGCCAGGTCGCGAAAGCGCAGCACGGGGCCGGCGATCAGGTGCGGGAAGATCGCCACGAACGCGGCGAAGTCGATCAGGTTGCGGGTGGCCGGGGTGTCGCCGCGGTACACGTCGATGATGTAGCTGATCGACTCGAAGATGTAGAACGAGATGCCGATGGGCAACAGGATGTGGGTGAGGATGAACGGCTCCAGGCCGTACGAGGTCATGATCGCGTTGATGCTGTCGACGCCGAAGTTGGCGTACTTGAAGTAGCCCAGGATACCCAGGTCGACCACCACCCCCAGCAGCAGCCAGCGCTGGGCCGGCTTGGTGCGCACGCCGGCGGCGCCCACCTTGAGGCCGATCCAGTAGTTCCACAGGGTGACCGCAGCGAACAGCGCCAGGAAGTCCACCCGCCACCAGGCGTAGAACACGTAGCTGGCCAGCAGCAGCAGGGCGTTGCGGTAGCGTTGCCCGCTCAGGTAGTACAGGCCGAGAAAGATCGGCAGGAACAGGAACAGGAACACATTGGACGAGAACACCATCCCGATCTCTCCTTGTCGTTATCCACAATCGGGGCAGCAGCCCCCCAAACCCCCCGCTGAAATTGCGGGGGAACCAGATCAAACGCATCGCGGGTCAAGCCCGCTCCCACAGGGATTGCGGTCGTTGCTACTTCTTCTGTTCTGCCTGCGGGTCGTAGACGCGCGTCAGGTCGCCGCCCAGGCGGAAACTCTTGAACGGCTGCATCGCGTGCTTGCGCTTGAGCGCATCGGCGTCGCACTGGTACAGGCTGCACCACGGCTCAAGCCAGGCGTATTTGCTGTCGATCTTCAGATCGTCCATGTCCTGCTTCTGGCCATTGCGCGCCTTGAACGCACTCGGGTCTCTGGCCCCGGACAACACCCGCTCGCCCAGGCGCTTGAGCGCGCCGTTGTTTTCCGGGCGCAGGTCCACGCCGTTGGCCTGGGCGAAGCTGGCGATCATCGACAGCGGCGGCAGTGCGTAGTTGTGGTACGCCAGGGCGCGCTGCTTGCGCTTCATCTCGTTGGGCAGAAAGCCCTGCGCATCGACCTGGTTGGCACCCACGCGGTACTCCTTCACGGCCCAGTCGAACAGGTCGCGGCGATCGGTCGCCACCGCCGTGGCCATCACCGACCAGGCGGCCCAGTACGAGTGGTTGTTGATCTTTTCCAGCGGCAGGTCGCTCCAGTCCTTGACCGTCTGCTCGGCCAGGCGCGCGAACCATTTCTCGATCTGTTCGGCCTGGGCCTGGTGCGCCGCCAGTGGCTGTGCGTTGGAGAACTTCAGGCGCAGGTATGCCGAGCTCAGGCTGCCCAGCGCCCATTTGCGCATCGACTTGCCGGTGTGGTTGTAGTCGGTGGACATCAGCGCATCGGCCTGCGCCCAGGTGCCCAGCCACTGCAGGGTGCAGTCCAGCTGCTGCGGGCGGCCGTCGCGCATGTACTGCATCACCTGCTTGCTGACCCCGCGCTCCAGCGTGGTGATGCTGGCGGTGGAGTCGCGAAAGGCCTGTTCGGATGCCTTGTTCAGCGTCGCGCGGGCCTTGTCCGAGCCTTCGTACTTGCTGCGAAACTGCAGCGCGCCGGTGTAGGGCTTGGGCACGGCCTCACAGGTGAAGTCGTTGGGGCTGGTCTTGGGTTTCTCGATGCCGGCGTAGTAGCCCTGCGGCGGGACCAGCCCGCCGGCCTGCACCGCCGGGCCGAACAGGGCCAGGGCGAGCAGGGCGGGGGTGGCAAGGGTGCGGATGGATGTCATGTGCGCCTCACAGGCCGGCCTGGGCAGCATGCTGCCCGGCGCCGGCGATCGGGTTGCGTGTACACAGCCTGGCCTGGACCTTCTGGCTGCCGCTTTCGGGACCCTGCACTTCCACCGCGAGCAAGGTCTGGTTGGCCCAGTCCTCGTCCTCGCGCAGTTGGAAGGCGAAGCGTCCGTCGGTGTCGGAGGTTTCGGGTTTTTCGATCTTCAGGTCCTCGTGACGACCATTGAGGTACCACAGGGTGGCCTGCAAGGTCTTGACCGACTTGTCTTCGAACTGGATGTCCAGTTGATGACGGCCGTTGACCAGGTTCTTGATCACGCCGTTCTTGCCATTGACCAGCAGCTCGTTGGTGCCCGGCTTGAGCGAGGTGCTGACGCTCATCTGCGCAGGCTTGCCTTCGCAGCCGTTGTCGAGCAGGGCGAGCATCTGGCGCCAGATGGTTTCCTGGTCCAGGCGGTACAGCGGCGAGAACTCCCACACCAGGATCTTGGGCGGGTTGTTCTGGAACTCTTCGCTGCCCAGGTACTGGATCATCGAACCTTCCAGGCCGCCACCGGGGAACGCGACGTTGAGCACGTCGGCGCCGATGTACTGCTGCAGAAAACCCGAGAAGTTGTAGTTCTTGCCGCTGTGGCTGGTGCCCACCAGGGTGATCTGCGGGTTGCCCGAGTCGCCGAACAGGTCGTCGCCGCCACTCTCGCCCTTGGGCTCGGTGACGAACTGGTCCATGTACTGCACCGCGTAGCTGGTGCCGCACAGTTGGCCGGCGACGTTGTGCAGGGTGCCGGTCTTGCCCATGCGGCCGGACGGGTGGCTTTCGAATTCACGCCGCGGGATGTCGGCGAAGGCCGGCATGCTGTGCACGGTGTCGGCCACGATTTTTGCCGCACGCTCGGCGCCATAGGGCGTCCAGTGCTGGTCGCCGCGGAAGTAGAAGTCCTTGCCCTGCTGCGCGGCCGGCAACTGTTCGTTGGTCAGCGGCGACAGGTCGGGCACGTTGTAGCCCATTTGGGCGAAGCGCTTGAGCATGGCCTGGTAGTTGCGCAGGGCCTTCTCGTAGTTGAACGCGGCCTTGTCGGCCGGGTTGAGCATGTTGCGGTTCACCAGGCCACGGGTGGGCTGGTACACCACCACCAGTTCCACGCCGCGCGCCTTGAAGGCATCGTGCACCTGCTGCAGGCGTTTGTAGCCGGCCGGGGTGGTGGTGAACTCGGTGCGCAGGTCTTCGCGGGTACGGAACAGCCAGTCGCCCTGGGCTTGCACCAGGGTGGTGAAGTTCTGCTGGTAGCGGGTGGTGTAGCGGCTGGCATCGTGGGCTTCGGGGCACAGTTGGCAGCACGGCTGGGCGGTGAAGCTGGGCGCCTGCACCTCGTCGGCACGCACGCCGTTGCTGATCGCCAGCAGCGCCGCACTCAGGCCAAGCAGTTTCATCAGATGTGGGGTCATGTCAGGTTTCCTCAATCCGCCATGTCGGTCTGGCGTTCGACCGGGTCGATCAGTACGGCTTTGCCCTGGCGCACCATCAGGTCGAGAATCTCGTCCTGGCGATCGCCCAGCACCCCGGAGAAACTGATGCCGCTGGACTTGCTCGGGGCCAGCATCGACACCCGGTACAGCTCCACGCTCAGGGGCGAGTCGATCGACAGCGGGCCGCTGCCGTTGGCCGCCAGTTCACCGCCCACCACGATCAGCGACACCTTGGTGTCGAATGGGTCCAGGTCGATGTCGCGGTCGGTATCGGACAGGTCCTTGATGTGCCCGTACACACCCACCAGGCCGTTGGCCATGGCGAGGTTTTCGTACAGGCGGATGTTCACGCTGTTGCGCACGCGGATGCCGTGGCGACGGTTGCTGATGACCTTGTTGCCCCAGATCAGGTTGTCGCCGCTTTCGTACAGGGTGATGCCGTCGGTGTGGTTGCGGTAGATCTCGTTGTAGGCGATCAGGTTGTTGACGCTGTTGCGGTCGATCACCACGCCCGAGAGCTTGTTGTCGTAGCTCTTGTTGTTGATGATCCAGCTGTCGTTGACCTCGCGCGAGACGATGATGCCGTGCTTCTTCTTGGTGCCATGCACGGTGTTGCCGGCGATGATCAGGCGGTGCGAACGGTCGTGGGGGTCGATGCCGTACACGATGTTGTCGCGGTAGGTGTTGTCCTTGACCACGAAGTCGCTGGTCTCGTAGCAGTAGAAGCCGTACCACATGTCGCTGAACTCGGAGCCGATGATCCAGCCGGTGGGTTCGGGGCGGCCCATCTGCTTGGCCATGTTGGGCGTGTACTGCGAAATGCTCACGCCGTAGGACTTGCTCTGGGCATAGCCGAAGCTGGCCATGCGGGTGTTGACGATGTAGGTCTCGGTGCCGCCCCACGAGAGCAGGAACGGGCGAAATTCCTTGGGTGTGCGGAAGGTCGCCGGGCCGTTGTCCTTTTCGCGCCAGCCGGTGACGCGGGTGTCGCTGACGAACAGCTTGCCGTCGTTGACGATGAACGCACCGCCTTCCTGGGACAGGCGCAGTTCCTTGACCTTGGCATCGATCTCGAGCACGCCCTTTTGCCCCACCACGATCGGCAGGCGCGACAGGTATACCCCCGGCGCGGTTTCACGCAGGTACTGGGCCGGCACGTGCTTGCTCAGCTCGGTGAAGTCGACATGCCCGTCATCGACGAAGATCGCCTGCGGGATGCCGTGCTGGCGGGCTACCCATTCGGCCATCTTGTTGTCGCCGCCGATGAACTCCTTGAGGGCGTCTTCCTGCAGCATGCGGCGTACCGTGACCTTGCCCTTGCGTGCACGCTGGATCTTGGCCTGCACCGCTTCGGCGGTGTAGCCGCTGAGGTCGGGCAGGGTCGGCGCCGGGATCTGCAACGGCTCGATCGGCGCGCTGCTGACGGTGTAGGTCTTGGCGTGCTGCAGCTCTTTGGCCGGGCTGGCCACGGGCAGGCCGTTGGCCAGGGCGATGCTGCTGGCCAGCAGCAGGCTGCCGGCGATCAGCGTGTTGAGCGGGTAAAGGTTCATGTCAATGCACTCCAGGCATCAGAAACGCCAGATCACGTCGATGAAGGCGCGGTGCATGTACGAGTCCGCTTCCTTGCCATAGGCGTCGCCTGGCTTGAACACCCCACCGCGAAAGCGCACCAGTGCCGACGGTTCGTCGATCGACTGGCTCAGCGCGGCCGGCAGCAGGCCCTGCTTGAAGTACTTGGTGACCACCAGGTCCATCTCCTGGCCGAGGTCTTTTTCGCCCTGGATCAGCGGGCGGTTGATGCCGTCATCATCGACCACTGCGTTGATGCCGCTGCTGCCGATGTTCTGCTTGCCGTCGACGCGCCAGAACTTGTGGTACACCAGGCTTGCGTCGTAGTCGTCGCGCAGTTGCCAGGAGGTGAACAGGGTGGCGGCCTGCAGGTTGCCCAGCTCGCCACGGAAGGCCTCGCCGAAGCGGTGTACACGCGAGCGGGTGCCGGTGAAGTTGGAGCGGTTGCTCTCAAGGCCCGTCTGTTCGAAGTTGCCCGAGCCGTCGCTGCCACCGCCGCCGCTGCCGCGGGCATAGGCCGCGCCGACCTGCCAGTTGGGGTCCAGGCGCAGGCGGATGCCCAGGTCGGTGGCCCAGGCGTTGACATCGCCGCTCTGCTTTTGCGTGGCCAGCTGGTCGCCGTTGGCCAGGGTGGTGGCGCTCAGGCGATCACGGTCGCCGGTGAGCCAGGTGACGCTGCCCCAGTAGTTGACGGTGTTCTGGTTGCGCCAGTTGTAGGCGTCGCTGTTGGCCTCAAGGCCCAGCCAGGTGAGGTCGCCGTTGCGGGTCTTGTCCAGCGGGTCGAGGGTCTCGCCCGGGTTCTTCAGCTTGCCGTCGTCGTGGGTGTGGTGCGCGCGCAGGCCGACCCAGTGGCCGGGGGTCCATTGCGCGGCCACGTCGCCGTAGACGTGCAGGCGGTCCTTGTCTTCGGGGGCCAGGTCGGTGAGGTCGGTGCGGTACTCGCTGAAACGCTGGGCCACGCCGGCGTTGGCGCGCAGCAGGGTGGTGTCGAAGGTCCAGTTCAGCGCCTCGATGTTGGTGTCGCGCCACATGCCGTCGTCGCTGCGCAGGCGCTGGCGGCCCAGGCGCAGCTGCTCGCCGGGGTAGGCGGTCAGGCCGCTGTAGCCGACCCAGAACTCGCGCATGGCCAGGTAGCTCTTGTCCTGCTCGCGGCCGCTGGCGCGGCGGGTTTCGACCTGGCTGTCGTCGTCGGCCTGGCGCAGGGTGTCGGTGTCGATGGTGTCGGTGGCGGTGACCGCCTGGCCCATGGCGTAGGCGCTCCAGTTGCCGCGTTCGCCATACACCCAGGGGCGCAGGTCCAGGCCCAGGCCGTTGACGTCGCCGCCGGAGCGGGTGCCCAGGTCGCGGTCATCCTCGGACTGGCCGGTGACTTTCACTTCCAGGCCGAAGTTCTTCTCGGCGGTCATCGCGGCCAGGGTCGGGCACGACCAGAGCAGGGCACAGCCCAGGCCCAGGCCGGCCTTCATCCACGGGTTGAGTGTCATAGGGATTCCTCGCCGTCTTGTTCGGTGGTGTCCTGCAGGGCCTGCATGGCCTGGGCGCCGGGGCCCTGGCCCATGGCGCCACGGGCCTGGCGCTCCTGTTGCAACAGGCGCTGGGCCTGGGCCTTCTGCGGGGCGGATAGCTGCTGGTCGAGCTCGCCGGCCATCGCCGTCGATTGCTCGCTGGGGTTGGCCTGCGCCAGTTGCGCGAACACCCAGGCGTTGACCAGGTCCTGGCGAATGCCGCGACCTTCGCTGAACAGCTGGGCCAGCGCGTAGTCGGCGCTGAGCTGGCCGCCACGGGCGGCGCGCAGCAGGTGATCGACGGCTTTCTGCGGTTCGACCTGGCCCAGATAGCCACGGCGGTAGAGCTGGCCGAGGTAGTAGTGGGCGCTGATTTCGCCGGCATCGGCGGCGGACTGCAGGTGCGTCTCGGCTTTTTTCGCGTCGGCCGGCACGGCCTTGCCTTCGTAGTAGAGGCGGCCCAGCAGCAGCTCGGCGCGCGGTTGTGCGGCCTCGCGGCCCTTGTCGATGTAGGCCAGCAACTGGTCGCTGTCGCCCAGCTCGGGGAAGCTGTAGAGCAGTTGCGCCAGGCTGACCCAGGACGCGGGGTTGCTCGGTGCGACCTGTTCGAGCAGGGCCTGGGCGGTTTTCTCGTCGGTCTGGCCCAGGCTGGGGTCGGCCAGTACGCGGGCCACGCTGTCGACCCGGCTGGCCGGTACCGCACCGCGGGCATAGGCGGCCTTGAGCTGGTCGATCAGCGCGGCCTGTTGTTCGGGCTGGGCACGCTTCTGGTACACGCTGGCCAGTTCCACATAGCAGATGTCGGTGCTGGCCAGTGCGGCCTTGCAGATACGTTCCACCTCGTCCAGGTGCTGGTCGTAGGTGTTCTGGGTACGGTACAGCAGCACCTGGGCCAGGCCCGCCTCGGGGTAGCCGGCGGCGCGCCATTGGTCGATCTGCTGCTGGGCATCGACGTCGGGGAAACTCTGCGGGTATTGCAGGTAGAGCATGGCCAGCGGGATCAGGGTGTTGCTTTCGCCGGCGGCGAAGGCCTGCTTGAGCAGGCCCTGGGCCTCGTGGCGCTCGGCCTCGCTGCTGTCGGGCTTGGCCACCAGCAGACGGCCGAGGCGGGCCTGAGCGCGGGGCGAGGTGCGGGCGGCGGCGCGGTAGGTGGCCTCGGCCTGCCTGAGCTTGGCCGGGTCACCGGTTTCGACCTGGATATCGGCCAGGCCTACCTGGGCCTCGCTGTAGCCCAGGTCGGCGAGTTGCTGGTAGTTGCGCTCGGCCAGGGCGGTGTCGCCGCGCTTGAGGGCTTCGTTGGCCAGGCGCTGGTCGGGCAGGCCGGCGCAACCGGCCAGGCTGATGGCCAGGGCCAGTGCACCCATCGGTAGGAGCCGGCCTTGCCGGCGAAGGGGGCTGCACGATTCGCCGGCAAGGCCGGCTCCTACAGGGATCGCGGTGTGTTGGGTAGTCACCGGCATGTCCTCTTCAAAGCCCACGGGCCACGGCCTTGTCGATCAGCCAGTCCATCGACGGGCCCCGGTCGCTGTTGACCGACACCGGGCGCCCGGCCAGCTCGCTGGGCATCGGCGCATCCGGCTTGATCTGCACGCGAATGTCCGAAGACAGGTCGTCGCTGTTCTGGCTGGTGCTGCTGACGATGCGACCCTGGCGCACGTCGTCTTCGCCGGCCACCTGGAAGTTGACGCGGGTGCCGGGTTGCACTTCGTCGAACTGGCGGTAGCTGAAACGGGCCTCGATGATCGGGTTGGTGGTGCGCGGGATCAGCTGGAAGATCACTGCGCCCTTGCTCGCGTATTGCCCGTCATCCACCAGTTGCCTGGCCACCACGCAGTCGCACGGGCTGGTGAGGGTGCCGCTGAGCTGCTTGCCGAACAGTTCCTCGACCCGCGCCGGCTCCAGTTGCTGGTCGTCCAGGTGGCCCTTGAGCAGGTCGAGCATGCTGGTGTTGAACGAGGCCAGCGGCGCGCCCTTGACCACCGGGCCGTCCGCCTTCACCAGGCTCTGCACGGTGCCGTCGCGCGGCATGGTGACGTTGGTGGTGGGGACGCTGACCACCCCGGCCTCGGCATGGCTGACGAAGTACAGGCCGTACACCGACTTGGCGATGAACCCGAACGCGGCCACGCCGACCACGAACACGCCGAGGCTGAAGGTGACCGCACGCAGGCGGCCGAAGGCGCTCAAGCCGCCGCCGGTGTCCTTCTGCTTGCGCGCCTTGGTGAAGTTGTCGCGTTGCAGGGTGCTGAGCACGTCGCCGATGCTGATCAGCTCGCCCGACAGGTGCGAGGTGATGATGTGGCGCAGGGTGGCGATGTCGCGCTGTTCCAGGTTCTGGAACTGCACGCCGGTACGACCGTCGGCGACGTTGTGCGAGCGCACCTGGAACTCGATGTCGATGGCCAGGCCCAGGTTGTCGACCACGAACTGCAGGCGGCCGCGCACCACTTCGCCGACCTTCAGCGGGTGGCGGGTGTAGAAGCTCAGGCCACCGGCCGAGAGGTCCTCGACCTTGACTTCGAGGGTCTCGCGGTTGGCCCCCAGGTAGCGCAGCTTGGCGGGGATCTTTACCCGGGCGTGCTGACGCTGGGCTTCGGACTCATGCACGACATTGGCATTCACGGCGGTATTCATGGCGATATGTTCCTGTTTTATTCCGTAGGGCGGCGGCTCACACGACCATGAACAGCACAGCGACGAAGATGCTGGCTGCCGAGAAGGTCATGGTCCGCGAAGACCAGGTGTTGAACCATTGTTGAAAGCTCGCGAGGTCGCGTTTGAGCGCAGTGGGCTGGCGGGTCCAGGACTGCTTGTCGAGGCGGAAGAACACGTAGATCTTCATGATTGCGCCGACGATCTGGTTGTAATAGAGAATCAGCGGGTAGGCCGGGCCGATGGCATGCCCCGAGCACATCAGCATCAGGGTCAGGATCAGGCGGGTGATGCCGATCCACAGCAGGTACACCAGCAGGAAGGCAGGGCCGAACTTGAGGCTGGCGATCAGCGCCACGGTGAGCCCGAGCAGGCTGGTCCACATCGACACGCGCTGGTCGAACAGCACCACGCTGGTGAACAGGCCG
The DNA here is from genome assembly GCF_028682105.1 of Pseudomonas sp. 8209. Lineage (NCBI taxonomy): Bacteria > Pseudomonadati > Pseudomonadota > Gammaproteobacteria > Pseudomonadales > Pseudomonadaceae > Pseudomonas > Pseudomonas sp. 8209. The sequence goes on along the minus strand of NZ_JANIAH010000005.1, from coordinate 386,101 downwards.
AGGCGGCGAACGCCCAGGCCCAGGGCGCGGGAGTTCTGGCGCAGGTTGTTGCCGTACCAGCGGTACATCAGCTTGCGGCTGGCCTTGATGAAGCTCTTTTCCGGCGGGTGCTCAACCGTGTTGATCGCCGCATCCGGCACGTAGAACGTGTCGTAGCCCAGGCGCATGAGGCTGAACCAGCTGGACTTGTCGTCGCCGGTGAGGAACTTGAAGCGGCCCAGGCGCCAGTGCTGCAGCGAGTCGTTCTCGACGTCCTTGATGAACTCGGGGTTGGTCACCACGGCGGCGCGGAACACCGACATGCGCCCGGTCATGGTCAGCACGCGCTTGGACAGGGCCATCGAGCACATGTTGATGTGGCGCTGGGCAAAGCGCAGCTTGTGCCACTCGCTCATGATGTAGCCGCCGCGCACTTCGCAGAATTCGTTGGTGGTCAGGCCACCGACATTCGGGTAGAGCTTGAACCAGGGCACGGTCTTGGCTACCACGCCTTCGCCGAGCACGGTGTCGCCGTCGATCACCGCGACCACTGCGTTCTCGTCGGGCAGGTGGCGCGAGATGGCGCGAAAGCCGTAGGCCAGGCCGTCACGCTTGCCGGTGCCGGCGATGCGCACGAAGTCCAGGGCCACGCGGTCGGGCGGGTTGAACTTGGCCCACAGGCTTTTCACCAGCAGTTCGTCGCTCATTTCCACCAGCGAGCAGACCACGGTGGTGGGGTAGCCGCAGTCGATTGCCTCGCGGATCACCGAGCTGTACACCTGCGCGGTGGTCAGGGCGTCGATGCGAAAGCTGGTGACCATCAGGTACACGTGCGACGGGTCGGCCGCGCTGCCCAGTTTGCGCACCTTGCGTCGCAGCATCGGGTAGACGATGTAGAGGAACAGCATGCCCCGCACGAAGTGCGTGGCACCCATGGAATAACGCCAGATTCCGACAGCGCCGATAAGGAAGATGAAGTCCTTGGAGTCGGGGTCGAAAACGGTCTTGGGCAAGGCCAGGGCGATCAGCATGAGCAGGCTCACGTAGAACAGCCATCCGGCGACCTGTAGCAGGCCGTGCTTGAGCCTTTGCATGGTGTGCATCCGTAGCGAATGAATGGGAAGGAACTGCACGGGGCTGGGGCGACCCCGTGCAGTGGCTGCTGTTACCAGCAGATGCCTTCGGTGCGGCTGGTGGGGCAGGTCGGCTTGCCCATGAAGCCGACCAGGTCGATGACCTGCTTGCCGGCCGGGGCCTGTTGCGCCAGCGCACGGAACTTCTCGTCGCGGTTACCCAGCACGATCACGTCGGCGTGGTTGATCACCTGCTCGAAGTCGGCGTTGAGCAGGGACGAGACGTGGGGGATCTTCGACTCGATGTAGTCCTTGTTGGCGCCGTGCACGCGGGCGTACTCGACGTTGCTGTCGTAGATGTTGAGCTCGTAGCCCTTGCCGATCAGGCGTTCGGCCAGTTCCACCAGCGGGCTCTCGCGCAGGTCGTCGGTGCCGGCCTTGAAGCTCAGGCCCAGCAGGGCAACCTTGCGCTTGTCGTGGCTTTCGATGATGTCGAAGGCGTTCTGCACCTGGGACTCGTTGCTGGTCATCAGCGAGTTGAGCAGCGGCGCCTTCACGTCCAGGCTGCCGGCCCGGTAGGTGAGGGCGCGCACGTCCTTGGGCAGGCACGAGCCGCCGAAGGCGAAGCCTGGGCGCATGTAGTACTGCGACAGGTTCAGGGCCTTGTCCTGGCACACCACTTCCATCACTTCGCGGCCATCGACGCCGCAGGCCTTGGCGATGTTGCCGATCTCGTTGGCGAAGGTGACCTTGGTGGCGTGCCACACGTTGCAGGTGTACTTGATCATCTCGGCCACTTCGATGTCCTTGCGGATGATCGGGGCGTCGAGCTCTTCGTAGAGGGCCTGCAGCACGTCGCCGCTGGCGCGGTCGAGTTCGCCGATGACAGTCATCGGCGGCTGGTCGTAGTCCTTGATCGCGGTGCTTTCGCGCAGGAACTCGGGGTTGACCGCCACGCCGAAGTCGACGCCGGCCTTCTTGCCCGAGCAGTCTTCGAGAATCGGGATCACCACGTTCTTGACGGTGCCCGGCAGTACGGTGCTGCGCACCACGATGGTGTGGCGGCTGCTCTTGTCGCGCAGTACCAGACCGATTTCGCGGCACACCGACTCGATGTATTCCAGGCCCAGGTCACCGTTCTTCTTGCTCGGCGTACCGACGCAGATCATCGACACGTCGCTGTCGCGAATGGCCTGGGCAAAATCGGTGGTGCCCCGCAGGCGCTGGTTGGCAATGCCTTGCTGCAACAGGGCTTCGAGGCCCGGTTCCACGATGGGGGATTTGCCCTGGTTGATCAGGTCGATCTTGGTCGCCGATACATCCACGCCGATCACTTCATGGCCCCGGGCGGACAGGCAGCCCGCACAGACCGCACCTACATAACCCAAACCAAAGATGCTGATACGCATCGCATTCACCTCATGTGTTTATCATGTCGGCGCACAACTAAGCGCCAGACCGGGTTGGTTGACCAGCAAATTCAGGGTGCACGGAAGTATCACGGTTAAACCGCTAACTGCCGGCAGGCAAATTAAATTGGAGTGCGAAAAATAAACGGCACTCAAGTTGGCGGCTAATGGCCATTTACATTAGGGGGTGAGCCCTGGACGGTATCCGTCTTTATTGCAGTACCCACTGCGCGTACTGCTGTGCTTGTTATTTCAAGTGGATTAAATCCTTTGAAATCAACCACTAGGACGATTTTTAAGGGTGCTCTCTCCTGGCTTGGACGCGTAATCTTGTCGAACAATTGCGCGGACAAAAAAGTGCTTTCAAAACTTCCTGATACTGTCCATTTGTCATGTACGTCATCTCTCACATACGTCACGAGATAATCCGTACCGGTGGTATGAGCGAGCCTCAAGGGGATAAGTTCCAGGCTCGCCCGAGTCGCCGTGAAGGATTTTTTAATATTTCAACAGTTGACGATACTTTCACTTTGATAGCACACGGCAGTTTCGTCCCGTGTCTGTAGGGCAAACTTGGAGGGGGATGTTTTTATGCCAGCATGAAAAAAAATTTCAGGATATTTCGTCAGAAAACTACGAACGGTCTTATGACGTTTGGCGATAGGGCTAGAGGGGGTGGTTTTTTGGCGCCACGGGATTGGCGCCTGGCAGGCTGTGAGGACGCCATCGCGAGTCAAGCCCGCGCCCGCAAGGATTCAGGTGATCCCGGGGGGAGCGGGGGGACCCGCGATGCTTTCTACTCGGCCGGGTGGTCGCGCAGGAACACCAGGTTGTCCGGTTTGGACTGCTCGGCACTGTAGTAGTAGCCCTGCACGTCGAACTGCTTGAGCCGCTCGGGGTCGTCGATGCGCTCCTGGGTCACGAACCGGGTCATCATGCCCCGCGCCTTCTTGGCATAGAAGCTGATGATCTTGTACTGGCCATTCTTGAAGTCGCGAAACTCGGTGTTGATCACCCGCGCCTTCAACGCGCTGCGCTTGACCGCCGAGAAGTACTCGTTGCTGGCCAGGTTCAGCAGCAGGTCGTCGCCTTGTTCGGCCAGCGCCTGGTTCAGCCACTCGCTGATGCGCGTGCCCCAGAAGGCGTAGAGGTCCTTGCCGCGGGCGTTGGCCAGCTTGGTGCCCATCTCCAGCCGGTAGGGCTGCATCAGGTCCAGCGGACGCAGCAGGCCGTACAGCCCCGACAGCATGCGCAGGTGCTGCTGGGCATAGGTGAAGTCGTCTTCGCTCAGGCTCTGTGCATCCAGGCCGGTGTACACGTCGCCCTTGAACGCCAGCAGCGCCTGCTTGGCGTTGGCCGGGGTGAAGTTCGGGGTCCAGCTGCCGAAGCGCGCGGCATTGAGGCCGGCCAGCTTGTCCGAGAGGTACATCAGGTCGCTGATCTGCTGCGGCGAAAGTTCGCGCAGTTGCAGGATCAGTTCCTGGGAGTCGTCCAGGTATTGCGGCAGGGTGTGCCGCTGGGTAACGGGCGGGGTGTCGTAATCGAGGGTCTTGGCGGGTGAGATCACCGTCAGCATGAGGTCGGCTCCTTGAATCGTGGCGTCGATTCTACGGGCGGGGGGCGCCGATCTCCAGCTATCGCGCCAATAGCCAAGACCCTGGCGGCGCTTGGCGCTATAGTGCGCGGCGAGAAAATGGAGAGTGTGATCGTGCGCATAGCCCTTCTTTTACTGGCCGGCCTGCTGAGCACGCTGGTGCACGCTGCCCCGATCGAGCTGGCCCGGTTCGACCGCAGCGTGTGGCCCGAACAACTCGACAGCCCGGCCCTGTTCGATGTGGCCTCGCGTGCCGAAATCCTCAGCTTTGCCCGCGTGCTGTATGACAGCGAGGCCCTGAGCGAGGCGCAGCTGGCCGAGCGCCTGAACCTTCGCCAGGTCAACCTGGTGACGCTGAATGCCTTGCGTCAGCGCCTGTGGCAGCGGCTGTGGCGCAACTATGACCTGGCCCAGCAGAGCTGCGAGCAGGACGCCTCGTTCTGCTACGCCATCGACAGCCTGCCGGACCTGCGCCAGCAGGCGGGCAAGTTCAGTGTTGCAGACGATTCGTTCTACGCCGGTTGGGCGCAGCCAAGCCGGCGTTTTCACGAGTACTACCTGAACGAGCAATTGCGCAAGGCGGCGCTGTTTACCCAGACCTCCAGCGAGGTGGAGCGGTTTTCCGACCAGGAGCGCGATGGCCAGGCACTCAACGACCGGCTGTTCGTGATCAGCTTCGATGGCGGCCCGGGGCCGGCTACCGAGGCGCTGACCGACTACCTGCGCCGGCAGAAGCTTGGCGGGCTGTTCTTCGTGGTGGGCAAGAACCTGCAGGCGCGCCGCGACCAGACCTCGGCCGCAGCGCTGCAGCAACTGTATGCCGGGCAGTGCGTGGGGCTGCAGGGCTGGCAGTACAGCTCGCATGCGCAGTGGACCGGCTGGCAGGACTCGGTGGTCTCCAGCCGGGCACTGGTGCAGAGCAGCCTGCCCGAGGCATTCGTGCCGCTGTTTCGCCCGCCCTACGGGCAGCGCCGCGCCGACAGTGCGGCGTTTTTCGCCGGCCAGCAGCTGCAGGTGATGTTGTGGGATATCGACGCCCAGGACCAGGCCGGGTTGAATGCCGAGCAGTCGGCGCAGCGGGTGCTGAGCCTGATGCTGCTGTGGCGCCGCGGGGTGATCCAGTTTCATGACGGCCAGCCCAGGGCCCAGGCGGCGATCGACTGGTTGCTGCAGCACACGGCCCAGAGCGGGATTGGCTGGGGCAACTGCCGGGAATTTGCCGAAACCCCGTAATCGCTGGGCGCGGCGGCACCCGGCGGAAAAAATCGCCAGGCGTTCATCGGGGTTTGATCATTAACTGTAGTGGTGCTTGCGGCTCACGCCAAGGGCTTGACCGCACAACGAAAAATAAACTTCAAAAAAACGTAAAAACGCTTTTTATCGTCACGGGTTTTGCGGTATCAAGAAGTCAGACCGCCGAACCCTGCAGCACAGGTGGCGTACTAATGGCCCCTCCTTTGTTCGCAGCTTCCCTACCGTAACGACGCGGCCAGGGGGAGACCGGCGGTCACTTCGCGGCGCAGCACCGCCCAGGTATTGCGTCGTCTGGCCCCTACAAAGGTGACCGAGTATGGATGATCAAGGACGTAACGTTTCTTCCAACCAGCCAATCCTTTACGTGCTCGATACCAATGTTCTGATTCACGATCCGAACGCCTTGCTGAATTTCGAGGAACACCACGTCGCGCTGCCGATGACCGTGCTCGAGGAGCTCGACAAACTCAAGACCGGCAAACACACGATCGCCGCCGAATGCCGCCAGGCCATTCGTCTGATCGACCAGACCCTGGGCGATGCCACGCCCGAGGATGTCGAGCAGGGCGTACCGATCCAGCGCGGCAAGAGCGGCCCCAAGGGCTTCCTGTCGATCCTGATGACCCCACGCGCCGAACCCAACCGGCTGCTGCCCGAACACCTCAACGACAACATCATCATCAACCAGTTGCTCGAGCTGCGTAGCCGGCGCAAGGAACTGGACGTGGTGCTGGTGACCAAAGACATCAACATGCGCCTCAAGGCCCGCGCCTGCGGTATCGCCGCCGAGGACTACAGTACCGATCAGCTGGTCGACGACGTTTCGTTGCTGCCCAAGGGCTACCATTCGGTCAGCGGCTCGTTCTGGGACCGCGTCAACAAGGTCGAGACCCGCCAGGAGCGCGGGCGCACCTGGCACCGCGTGCAGCTGGCCGACAACCTGCCGGCGGTTCACATCAACGAGTTCATCATCGACGAGCAGGGCTTCGTCGGCTGGGTCAAGGGCATCCGTGACAGCGAGTTGCTGCTGCTCGACCTGCATCAGGAGCCACTGCTGCACCAGGAAGCCTGGGGCCTGAAACCGCGTGACATCCATCAGGGCCTGGCGCTGTTCGCCCTGCTCGACCCCGACATCCACCTGGTCAACCTCACCGGTGCCGCAGGTTCGGGCAAGACCATCCTGGCACTGGCCGCAGCCATCGAGCAGACCATGGTCAGCAAGCGCTATCGGCGCATCATCGCCACCCGCAGCGTGCAGGGGCTGGACCAGGAAATCGGCTTCCTGCCGGGCACCGAAGCGGAAAAAATGGAGCCCTGGCTGGGGGCGATCACCGACAACCTCGAAGCCTTGCACATGGACGACGAGAACACCCATGGCAGCGTCGAGTACATCCTCGAGCGTGTGCCGTTGCAGTTCAAGTCGCTCAACTACATCCGCGGTCGCAGCTTCCAGCAGAGCCTGATCCTGATCGACGAATGCCAGAACCTCACCCCGCACCAGATGAAGACCATCATCACCCGTGCCGGGGCCGGTTCCAAGGTGATCTGCCTGGGCAACCTGGCGCAGATCGACACCCCTTACCTGTCCGCCACCAGCTCGGGCCTGACCTACCTGACCGAGCGCTTCAAGGACTTCCCCAACGGCGTGCACATCACCCTGCAGGGCGTGCCGCGTTCGGTCCTGGCCGAATACGCCGAATCCCACCTGTAACCCCTGCCACCGGGCGGCCTTGTGCCGCCCGGTTTTTTCCGCTGCCTAATGTTGACCCCTGGGTTTACAATCGGTGCTCCTGATCAGGAGTAACCCTGTGCTGACTCATCTCGATTCCCAAGGTCGGGCCAACATGGTCGACGTCACCGACAAAGCCGTCACCTCGCGCGAGGCGGTGGCCGAAGCGCGGGTGCGCATGCTCCCGCAAACCTTGCAGATGATCGTGGCTGGCGGCCACCCCAAGGGCGACGTGTTTGCCGTGGCGCGCATTGCCGGCATCCAGGCGGCGAAGAAGACCAGCGATCTGATCCCGCTGTGCCACCCGTTGATGCTCACCAGCGTCAAGCTCGAGCTGACTGGCGAAGGCGACGACACGGTGCATATCGTGGCGCGCTGCAAGCTGGCCGGGCAGACCGGCGTCGAGATGGAGGCCCTGACGGCCGCCAGTGTGGCGGCGCTGACGATCTACGACATGTGCAAGGCGGTGGACCGGGGCATGACCATCCACAGCGTGCGTGTGCTGGAAAAACTGGGCGGCAAGAGCGGGCACTACCAGGTGGAGGCGCCATGAACATCGACGTGGTGTATTTCGCGCGGTATCGCGAGGCGCTGGGCAGCGACGGCGAACGCCTCGACGGGCTGTTCGACAGCGTCGACGATGTGCGCAAGGCCCTGCTGGCACGCGGGGAGGGGTACGCGATGCTGGGCGAGCAGAACCTGATGTGCGCGCGCAACCAGGAGTTGTGCAGGCTCGAGGAGCCGGTGGCCGACGGCGACGAAGTGGCGTTCTTTCCGCCCGTGACCGGGGGCTGAGGTGGGCGTTCGAGTGCAGGCCGGCGCGTTCGACCCCGGCGCCGAGACCAATGCGATGCACGCGGCCAACGTCGGGGTGGGCGCGGTGGTGTCGTTTGTCGGCTATGTGCGCGACTTCAACGACGGTCGCGAGGTGGCGGGGATGTTCCTGGAGCATTACCCGGGCATGACCGAAAAGGCCCTGGCCAAGATCGTGCTGGAGGCCGAGCAGCGCTGGCCTTTGCTCAAGGTCGAAGTGCTGCACCGTATCGGCGCATTGCAGCCGGGTGAGCCGATCGTGTTCGTGGGGGTAGCCAGTGCGCACCGGCAGGCGGCGTTCCAGGCGTGCGACTTCGTAATGGACTATCTCAAGACCCGCGCGCCGTTCTGGAAGAAGGAGCAGACCGGCGAGGGGCCGCGCTGGGTCGAGGGGCGCCAGAGTGATGCGGACGCGGCGGGGCGTTGGTAGACGCCCCGCCGGCAAGGCTGGCTCCTGCAACGGTGCGGTGCCGCGAATCGGTTGAAAATTAATACACAAAAGTCCAGTATGGAATTATAAGTACAAAATAGTTCCAGGCTGCCTTGTGCCCGCCGCTTTTTCCTCTGTCTTGCAACACACCCCAACAACGAGCGAGAGAGACCGCTGATGAAAACCCCATCCCTGTTGGCTGCGCTGGCGTTGAGCCTGTTTGCCGCCGCCCCGTCGTTCGCCGCTGAAAAGACCCTGCGCATCGGTATCGAAGCTGCCTACCCACCGTTCGCGTTCAAGACCGCCGACGGCGCTATCAGTGGCTTCGACTACGACATCGGCAACGCCCTGTGCGCGCAGATGCAGGTCAAGTGCCAGTGGACCGAACAGGAATACGACGGCCTGATCCCGTCGCTCAAGGTCAAGAAGATCGACGCCGCCCTGTCGTCGATCACCATCACCGAAGACCGCAAGAAGTCGGTGGACTTCACCCACAAGTACTACTTCACCTCCGCACGCCTGGCCATGAAGGCCGGCAGCCAGGTCGATGACGACTTCGCCAACCTCAAGGGCAAGCGCATCGGCGTGCAGCGCGCGACCACCACCGACCGCTATGTGACTGCGGAACTGGTGCCCAAGGGCATCGAGATCGTGCGCTACACCAGCAACGAGGAAATCTTCATGGACCTGGTGGCCGGTCGCCTGGACGGTGTGTTCGCCGACACCATCCCGCTTGAACAGGGCTTCCTGGAGACGCCCAAGGGCAAGGGTTACGGGTTTGTCGGGCCAGAGCTGAAAGACCCCAAGTACGTGGGTGAGGGCGCCGGGATCGCGGTGCGCAAGGGCAACGCCGAACTGGTGGCCCAGCTGAACGCGGCCATCGACGCCATTCGCGCCAATGGCGAGTACCAGAAGATCCAGGCCAAGTACTTCAAGTCCGACATCTACGGCGACTGACCGTCGCCTGCCCGAGGCCTGAGTTCGTTCAGGCCTTGAGCTCCTTGAGGTGCTTGTACACCGTGGCCCGGCCCATGTTCAACACGTTGGCCACGTAGTTGGCGGCGCTCTTGCCGCGAAACGCACCCTCGGCATGCAGGGCCAGCACCAGTTCGCGCTTGTGGTCGCGATTCAGGTTGCTCAGTGCCAGCTGGCGCTCGCGCAGCCAGCTGTTGAGAAACGTGTTGATGCGCTCCTGCCAGTCATCGCGAAACAGCGCGTCGGGCTGGGCGATCAGCCGGGTGGGCGAGAGAAACAGGTCCAGCGCCGCCTTGGCGTTTTCGAACATCGAGATGTTCAGGTTGATGCACAGCACGGCCTGCGGCTTGCCCTGGCCGTCGCGCAGCACGGTGCTGAGCGAGCGGATCTTCTGCCCGTCCCAATTGAGCTTTTCGTAGGGGCCGATGTTGGTTTCGTCGGTACCTGCCTCGAACATGTCTTCCAGGGCCGCATCGTCGCCGATCTCGCGCTTGGACAGGTTGTTGGCGATGTAGTCGATTTTCTGGCTGCGCAGGTCGTGCAGCACCACCTCGGCGTGGGGGAAGAACAGCGTGGCGATGGCGTCGGCAATCGCGCGAAAGTTGCTCAGGGCGGGGTCGTGGGGCGGTATCGGCATGCAGGCGGGCTCCAGGCGGTGTCAGCGCCCTAGGCGAAGGGCGCTGGGAGTGTGCCGCAAACGCGGGCGGGCGTCACCCGTGCAGGCGGTACAGGGCGTTGGCCAGGGCGATGTCTTCCAGGCCCAGGCCGATGGAGCGGAAGAAGGCATGGCGCTGGTAGGTCGGGCGCGGCGCCTGCTCGCTGAGCAACTGGGCCAGGTCGCCGATGATGGCGTCGGCCTGCCAGCCGTGCTGCTCGCTGGCGATGCGCATCTCGCCGGCCGAGCCGGGGGTGGTCAGGCGGTAGTCGCAGTACACGTCCATGTCGGTCAGGCACTCGGGCGGCACTTCGTGGGCGCGTACCGCGTTGGTGCTGATCGAGGTGATCAGGGCCGGCTTGCTCAGCTGGCGCGGGTCGATCACAGGCTTTGCCGACGAGGTGCACAGCATGATCACGTCGGCGTCGTGCAGTGCTGATTGCAGGTCGTCCACCAGGCTCAGGCGCGGGTCGAGTGCACCGAGGGCTTCGCGCTGCTCGGCGCTTTTATCCTTGAGGCCTGGCGAGTGCAGGCGGATGTCCTGCCAGTCGCGCACGCCGCGTACATAGTGCAGGTGGGCCTGGGCGATGGGGCCGCTGCCGATCACGGTCAGGCGCCTGGCGCTGGTGGGGGCCAGGGCGTCGACCGCGACGGCGGTGGTGGCAGCGGTGCGTGCGGTGGTCAGTTCACCGGCGTCGCACAATAGCAGTGGCTGGCCGCTGTCCATGGACATCAGCAATGTCCAGGCGGTGATCAGCGGCGCGCCTTCGCGCACGATGTAGGGCGAGGTCTTGACGCCGTAGACGCGGTCTTCGGCGAGCACCCCGCCGTAGTTGATGAAGTCGCCCCTGCCGGCCGGGAACTCCACCAGCTGTTGCGGCGGCTGCACGGCCTGGCCGGCGGCCAGGTCACGGAACAGCTTGCGCAGGATCTGCGGCACGTCCACCTGCGCGAGCAGTTGGCGGGCCAGGGGCTGGTCGATCACGCGTGGGGTAGACATGCGGCGCTCCATTTGAACTATTTTGTCTATTATGGACAAATAGTTTAATTGCGCCAACCCTATCGCGGGTCGAGCCCGCCCCCACAATCATTACTGTTGTCGCTGTGGGAGCGGGCTTGACCCGCGATGAGCCAGCCCGGTCAACGCAAAAAAAAACGCAGCCGGCGAGGGCTGCGTTTTCTGTCCATCAATCGACTCAGTGATGCTTGCGCGCCACCGGCTTGAGCAGCTCGGTCGGCGGGGTCTCGCAACTGATCTTGCGCCCCAGCAATGCCTCGATACCCGGCAACTGGTACGAATCGTCCTCACCGGCGAAGCTGATCGACACGCCACTGGTACCCGCACGGCCGGTACGGCCGATACGGTGCACGTAGTCGTCCGGGTCTTCGGGCAGGGTGAAGTTGATCACGTGGCTGATGCCGTCGATGTGGATCCCGCGACCGGCCACATCGGTGGCCACCAGCACGGTGACCCGGCCTTCGCGGAAATTCTCCAGGGTCTTGATGCGCTTGTGCTGCGGCACATCGCCCGACAATTGCGCGGCATTCACGCCGTCACGCACCAGGCGCTCCTCGATACGGCGCACCTCGTCCTTGCGGTTGGCGAACACGATGACCCGCTCCCACTTGTTCTCGGTCACCAGGTTGTACAGCAGCTTGTACTTGTCGGCACCGGCTACCGCATACACATGCTGCTCGACGGTTTCGCTGGCAACGTTCTCCGGCTCGATCTCGACGATGGCCGGGTCGGTGGTCCACTGTTGCGCCAGGTTCATCACGTCTTCGGTGAAGGTGGCCGAGAACAGCAGCGTCTGGCGCTCGCTCTTGGGCGGGGTCTGGCGGATGATCTGGCGAACCTGCGGGATGAAGCCCATGTCGAGCATGCGGTCGGCTTCGTCCAGCACCAGCACCTCGACCATGTCCAGGTGCGCTTCACCGCGCTGGTTGAAGTCCAGCAGGCGACCCGGGGTGGCCACCAGGATGTCGCAGTGGCGTGCCTCAAGGGCCTTGAGCTGCTTGTCGAAGTCCATGCCACCGACGAACGTCATCACGTTCAGGCCGGTGTACTTGGTCAGCTCGGCGGCGTCCTTGGCGATCTGCACCACCAGTTCGCGGGTAGGGGCAATGATCAGCGCCCGCGGCTCGCCCATGTAGCGCTCTTTGGGCGGCGGGGTCTGTTGCAGCTGGCTGATGATCGAGATCAGGAACGCGGCGGTCTTGCCGGTGCCGGTCTGGGCCCGGCCGATCGCATCCTTGCCACGCAGGGTGAAGCCCAGTACTTCGGCCTGGATCGGCGTGCAGTACGGGAAACCCAGGTCGTGGATGGCATGCATCAGCTCGGGCGAGAGCTTGAAGTCGTGGAAGCGGGTCTTGCCCTCTTGCGGTTCCACCACAAAGTCTTCCAGTTTCCAGGTGCTGGCCTGGGGTTTTGGCTTGCGCTCGCGGCGCGGCTTGGCCTCGACCGGTTTGCTCGCCGGTTGCTCCAGGGGTTTTTCCACCGGCTTTTCGGCGCGCGCTGGCGCGGCGGCTTCGGTCTGAGCCTTGAGCGGCGCGGCGGGAGCCGGGGCCTTGGGTGCTGCGGGCGGCTGCACGGTAGCAACGCTTTCGGTGGCGAGTTGCTCAACCTCGCTCTTTCCGAACATCTTCTTGAGTGCTTTGAGCACGGTCATCTCATCAATTGGTTAAGGAATGTACGCCGGCCAGTGTAATGCAAGATTCGGGCGCGGCGTAGTGGATTGCTCCGACAACTACAGGCAAGGCGTTTTTTAGCGCAGACGCTCGATCAGCCAGGCGCCGATGTCCTGGATTTCCTCGGGCAGCACGGCGTGTTCCATCGGGTATTCCTTCCACTGCACGGTGACGCCCCAGCTGTTCAGGTACTCGAAGGCGGCACGCCCCATGGACGGGATGACCACCGGGTCGTACACGCCGTGCAGGCACAGCGCGGGAATGCGCTGCTGGCTGGCGCTGAGCACGGTGCTGTCGGTGAAGGTCGGGGCGTAGGTGGAAAGGGCCATTACCCCGCCCAGCGTCTCCTGCCACTTTACATAGGCGGTGTGCAGAACCACTGCACCGCCCTGGGAGAAGCCGGCCAGGATGATGCGCGACAGGGCGACGCCCTTGGCCTGTTCCTGCTTGATCAGGTCGATGACTGCCTGTGCCGAGGCGTCGAGTTGCGCTTCGTCGATGGCGCGTGCACCCGGCGTCAGCGCCTTGATGTCGTACCAGCTGGGCATGGCGTAGCCATTGTTGATGGTGACTGGCTGGGTGGGTGCCTGCGGCATCACGAAGCGCGTGCTCAGCAGCACTTCCTGCAGGGCTTCGGCCACCGGCATGAAGTCATAGCGGTCGGCGCCCAGGCCATGCAGCCAGATGACACAGGCGTCGGCGGTTTTCTGGGGTTCGAGAATCAGGGGATTGGTCATGACTGCTCCGAAAAAGTGCACGCAGGCCGGGGTGCGTGCTTGAAGAAAGGCATCGCTGGCGTTGCGTGCAAGGCTGTCACAGAACAGTCGGTTGTGCCAATCACCCGCCGCACGCAGTGCTGCGCCGATGCGGCGTCAGGCCGGCGCGGCCAGGGGTCAGTCCTCTTCCTTGGGCGCGGGTGCAGGCGGTGGACGCAGGCCGATCTCGGCGATCAGCTTCAGCGGCTTGCCGTTGCGCACCACTTCGATGGCCACCTTGTCGTTGGGCTTGATCCGCGCCACCTGGTTCATCGAGCGCCGGCCATCGCCGGCCGGTTCGCCATTGATGCTCAGAATCACGTCACCCAGCTGCAGGCCGGCCTTCTGCGCCGGCCCGTCGCGGAAGATGCCCGCCACCACGATGCCTGGCCGGCCCTGCATGCCGAACGACTCGGCCAGCTCCTGGCTCAGCGGTTGCACCTCGATACCCAGCCAGCCGCGAATCACCTGGCCATGCTCGATGATCGACTTCATCACCTCCAGCGCCAGCTTGGTGGGGATGGCGAAGCCGATGCCCTGCGAGCCGCCGGACTTGGAGAAGATCGCGGTGTTGATGCCGGTCAGGTTGCCATTGGCATCCACCAGCGCGCCACCGGAGTTGCCCGGGTTGATGGCCGCGTCGGTCTGGATGAAGTCTTCGTAGTTGTTCAGGCCCAGCTGGTTGCGCCCGGTGGCGCTGATGATGCCCATGGTCACGGTCTGGCCGACGCCGAACGGGTTGCCGATGGCCAGCGCCACATCACCGATGTGGATGTTGTCCGAGCGCCCGATGGTGATCGAGGGCAGGTTCTTGAGGTCGATCTTGAGCACGGCCAGGTCGGTTTCCGGGTCGCTGCCGATCACCCGTGCCAGGGTCTCGCGGCCGTCCTTGAGCGCCACCACGATCTGGTCGGCGCCGGAGGTCACGTGGTTGTTGGTCAGCAGGTAGCCCTCCGGGCTCATGATCACCGCCGAGCCCAGGCTCGATTCCCAGCGCCGCTGCTTGGGCAGGTTGTCACCGAAGAAGCGGCGGAACTGTGGGTCTTCGAACAGCGGGTGCGCGGTCTTGTTGACCACCTTGGTGGTGTACAGGTTGGCCACTGCGGGGGCCGCATTGCTCACCGCATCGGCATACGACACGGGGCCCTGCATCAGCCGCGTGGTCTGCGGCGCCTGCTGCAGGTTGACGTCCTGGCTGGGCAGGCCGACCCATTGGGGAAATTGCTGGATGACCAGCAGGGCGATCAGTACGCCGGTGACCAGTGGCCAGGCAAAGTAACGCAGAGCCTTGAACATGAGATGGATCCTGGGAGGTGGCCAGAGCCGATGCCGCAGTGGGGAGTAGATGAACGCGCGCGATCATACTGCGGCAAGGCCCGTGCAGGAACTGCTAAATCACGTCGAGCCATGACGGTCATGGCGCCGCGCCCCCGGGCAGTTGCCGTCGGTTTCCCCAAAAACGGTCGACGGCTCATAATGGCGGCCATTATACGAGGCCTTGTGCCACGCTGAACCGCTGAATTGAGGAGTCTTTGCATGGCTGTTGCCCTGAGCACCCTGGTCGAGGAAGCCGATCGCTACCTTGGCAGCGCAAAAATCCAGGACTACTGCCCCAACGGCCTGCAGGTCGAGGGCAACCCGCAGGTGTCGCGCATCGTCACCGGCGTCACCGCCAGCCAGGCATTGCTGGACGCTGCGGTCGAGGCGGGCGCCGACCTGGTGCTGGTGCACCACGGCTATTTCTGGAAGGGTGAGAACCCCTGCATCACCGGCATGAAGCAGCGCCGCCTCAAGACCCTGCTCAAACACGACCTGAGCCTGCTGGCCTACCACCTGCCGCTGGACCTGCACCCCGAGGTGGGCAACAACGTGCAGCTGGCGCGCCAGCTGGACATCACCGTCGAGGGCCCGCTGGACCCGGCCAACCCGCGGGTGGTGGGCCTGGTGGGCTCACTGGCCGAACCGATGTCGGCGCGGGATTTCGCGCGCAAGGTCAGCGACGTGATGGGCCGCGAGCCGCTGCTGATCGAAGGCGACGAGGTCATTCGCCGGGTGGGCTGGTGCACCGGCGGCGGCCAGGGCTACATCGACCAGGCGATTGCCGCAGGGGTCGACCTGTACTTGAGCGGCGAGGCGTCGGAACAGACTTTCCACAGTGCTCGCGAGAACGGCATCAGCTTCATCGCCGCCGGCCACCACGCCACCGAGCGTTACGGGGTGCAGGCGCTGGGCGATTACCTGGCACGTCGATTCGCTCTGGAACACCTGTTCATCGACTGCCCGAACCCGATCTGAGGCTAAAACGCCAAGGCATATTCTTATACTGTTTCGTTCTAGTAGCCTGCCTAAATAGAATCGGGTGCTGTGATAAAGTGGCCCGCTCGAACACGGCCCGCTGGCCGTCCATAAGATTGATTTTCCGTGAGTAGCCATGGTCGACAAGCTGACGCATTTGAAACAGTTGGAGGCGGAGAGCATCCACATCATTCGTGAGGTGGCCGCCGAGTTCGACAACCCGGTGATGCTGTACTCGATCGGCAAGGATTCGGCCGTGATGCTGCACCTGGCACGCAAGGCCTTCTTCCCGGGCAAGCTGCCGTTTCCGGTGATGCACGTCGACACCCAGTGGAAATTCCAGGAGATGTACAGCTTCCGCGACAAGATGGTCGAGGAAATGGGCCTGGAGCTGATCACCCACGTCAACCCCGATGGCGTTGCCCAGGGCATCAATCCGTTCACCCACGGCAGTGCCAAGCACACCGACATCATGAAGACCGAGGGCCTCAAGCAGGCGCTCGACAAGCACGGCTTCGACGCCGCCTTCGGTGGCGCGCGGCGCGACGAAGAGAAGTCGCGGGCCAAGGAGCGCGTGTACTCGTTCCGTGACAGCAAGCACCGCTGGGACCCGAAGAACCAGCGCCCAGAGCTGTGGAACGTGTACAACGGCAAGGTCAACAAGGGCGAGTCGATTCGCGTGTTCCCGCTGTCGAACTGGACCGAGCTGGATATCTGGCAGTACATCTACCTCGAAGGCATCCCGATCGTGCCGCTGTACTTTGCAGCCGAGCGCGAAGTGATCGAGAAGAACGGCACCCTGATCATGATCGATGACGAGCGCATCCTGGAGCACCTCTCGGATGAAGAGAAGGCTCGCATCGTCAAGAAGAAAGTGCGTTTCCGTACCCTTGGCTGCTACCCGTTGACGGGCGCGGTGGAGTCGGAGGCCGAGAGCCTGACCGACATCATTCAGGAAATGCTCCTGACGCGCACTTCCGAGCGCCAGGGCCGCGTCATCGACCACGATGGCGCAGGTTCCATGGAAGACAAGAAACGTCAGGGCTATTTCTAAGTTAGGGTCAGACCATGTCGCACCAATCCGAATTGATCAGCGAGGACATCCTCGCCTACCTGGCCCAGCACGAACGCAAGGAACTGCTGCGCTTCTTGACCTGCGGTAACGTCGACGACGGCAAGAGCACCCTGATCGGGCGCCTGCTGCACGACTCCAAGATGATCTACGAAGACCATCTGGAAGCCATTACCCGCGATTCGAAGAAAGTCGGCACCACCGGTGACGACATCGACCTGGCATTGCTGGTCGACGGCCTGCAGGCCGAGCGCGAGCAGGGCATCACCATCGATGTGGCCTACCGCTATTTCTCCACGGCCAAGCGCAAGTTCATCATCGCCGATACCCCGGGCCACGAGCAGTACACCCGCAACATGGCCACCGGTGCGTCCACCTGCGACCTGGCGA
This sequence comes from Pseudomonas sp. 8209, assembly GCF_028682105.1. NCBI lineage: Bacteria > Pseudomonadati > Pseudomonadota > Gammaproteobacteria > Pseudomonadales > Pseudomonadaceae > Pseudomonas > Pseudomonas sp. 8209. The sequence continues at coordinate 368,990 of NZ_JANIAH010000005.1, read as the reverse complement.
TCATCCTGGTGGACGCGCGCTACGGCGTGCAGACCCAGACCCGCCGGCACAGCTACATCGCTTCGCTGCTGGGCATCAAGCACATCGTCGTGGCCGTGAACAAGATGGACCTCAAGGGCTTCGACCAGGACGTGTTCGAAGGCATCAAGGCCGACTACCTGAAGTTTGCCGAAGCCATCAACATGACCCCCAGCAGCCTGCACTTCGTGCCGATGTCGGCGCTCAAGGGCGACAACGTGGTCAACCGCAGCGAGCGTTCGCCGTGGTACACCGGCCCTGCGCTGATGGAAATCCTCGAAACCGTGGAAGTGGCGGCCGACCGCAACTTCACCGACCTGCGTTTTCCGGTGCAGTACGTCAACCGTCCCAACCTGAACTTCCGTGGCTTTGCCGGCACCCTGGCCAGCGGCGTGGTACACAAGGGCGACGAGATCGTGGTGCTGCCGTCGGGCAAGAGCAGCCGCGTGAAGTCCATCGTCACCTACGAAGGTGAGCTGGAGCAGGCCGGCCCGGGCCAGGCCGTGACCCTGACCATGGAAGACGAGATCGACATCTCCCGTGGCGACCTGCTGGTGCATGCCGACAACGTCCCGCCGGTGACCGACCAGTTCGACGCCATGCTGGTGTGGATGGCCGAAGAGCCGATGCTGCCGGGCAAGAAATACGACATCAAGCGCGCCACCAGCTACGTGCCGGGCTCGATTGCCAGCATCGCCCACAAGGTCGATGTGAACACCCTGGAACAGGGCGCTGCGAGTGCGTTGCAGCTCAACGAGATCGGCAAGGTCAAGGTGAGCCTGGACGCTCCGATCGCGCTGGACGGCTACGACAGCAACCGCACCACCGGCGCGTTCATCATCATCGACCGCCTGACCAACGGCACCGTGGGCGCGGGCATGATCATCGCGCCACCGGTACTGCCTCACGGCAGCACCGGCCAGCATGGCAGGCAGGCCCACGTGACCACCGAGGAGCGTGCCTTGCGCTTCGGCCAGCAGCCGGCCACCGTGCTGTTCAGCGGCCTGTCGGGCGCGGGCAAGAGCACCCTGGCGTATGCCGTTGAGCGCAAGCTGTTCGACATGGGCCGTGCGGTGTACGTGCTCGATGGGCAGAACCTGCGCCATGACCTGAACAAAGGCCTGCCGCAGGACCGTGCCGGGCGTACCGAGAACTGGCGTCGTGCTGCGCATGTGGCGCGTCAGTTCAACGAAGCGGGCTTGCTGACCCTGGCCGCGTTCGTGGCACCGGATGCCGAAGGCCGTGAACAGGCCAAGGCGCTGATCGGCAAGGAGCGCTTGCTGACCGTTTACGTCCAGGCTTCGCCGTTGGTGTGCCGTGAGCGTGATCCGCAGGGGCTGTACGCGGCCGGTGGCGACAACATCCCGGGCGAGAGCTTCCCGTATGACGTGCCGCAGGATGCGGACCTGGTGATCGACACCCAGAGCGTTGGCGTGGAAGAGGGCGTCAAGCAGGTACTGGAACTGCTGCGCAAGCGTGGCGCGATCTAAGCGCTGCTGCTGAATGAAAAGCCCGCGATGGTGAAGGCCATCGCGGGCTTTTTTGTGGCGGCTGGCCGCTTCGCCGGCAAGACCGGCTCCTACGGTGAGCGCAAGGCCATGCAGGAGCAGGCCTTGCCGGGGAAGTGCCCAGCGGACACGCCGCTTCAAATATGCTTCTGTGCCACCGGAATCACCCGCTTCTCCTTCACCGCCTTGAACGAGAAGCTCGAATAGATCTCCTTCACCCCCGGCAGCCGCTGCAGTACCTCGCGGGTGAACTCGCCGAACGACTCCAGATCCCGCGCCAGAATCTCCAGCAGGAAGTCATAGCGCCCGGAGATGTTGTGGCACGCCACGATTTCGGGGATATCCATCAGCCGCTGCTCGAATGCCCGGGCCATCTCCTTGCTGTGCGAATCCATCATGATGCTGACGAAGGCGGTCACTCCGAAGCCCAGTGCCTTGGGTGACAGGATGGCCTGATAGCCGGTGATGTAGCCCGACTCCTCCAGCAGCTTGACCCGCCGCCAGCACGGCGAGGTGGTCAGGGCGACGCTGTCGGCGAGCTCGGCCACGGTCAGTCGGGCATTGTCTTGCAGCGCGGCCAGCAGTGCGCGGTCGGTACGGTCGATGGCGCTAGGCATGTCTTGCCCTCCATAGCCTGTTCTTGTTGTTTTTATGTCAGTGAGCGGCGCTTTTCGTAGGCGTATTTGGAAAAATTTAAGCCGGTCTGTGGAATAAGCTTATAACAAACCACAAGAGGCGGTTGCCATGCACGGCTCCAACAAGCTCCCAGGATTTGCCACCCGCGCCATTCACCATGGCTACGACCCCCAGGACCACGGCGGCGCACTGGTGCCACCGGTCTACCAGACCGCGACGTTCACCTTCCCCACCGTGGAATACGGCGCTGCGTGCTTTGCCGGCGAGCAGGCCGGGCATTTCTACAGCCGCATCTCCAACCCCACCCTCAACCTGCTGGAAGCACGCATGGCCTCGCTGGAAGGCGGCGAGGCCGGGCTGGCGCTGGCCTCGGGCATGGGGGCGATCACGTCCACGCTATGGACACTGCTGCGCCCCGGTGACGAGGTGCTGCTGGGCAACACCCTGTACGGCTGCACCTTTGCCTTCCTGCACCACGGCATCGGCGAGTTCGGGGTCAAGCTGCGCCATGTGGACATGGCCGACCTGCAGGCACTGGAGGCGGCCATGACGCCGGCCACCCGGGTGATCTATTTCGAGTCGCCGGCCAACCCCAACATGCACATGGCCGATATCGCCGGCGTGGCGAAGATTGCACGCAAGCACGGCGCGACCGTGGTGGTCGACAACACCTACTGCACGCCGTACCTGCAACGGCCACTGGAGCTGGGCGCCGACCTGGTGGTGCATTCGGCCACCAAGTACCTGAGCGGCCATGGCGACATCACTGCTGGCATTGTGGTGGGCAGCCAGGCACTGGTGGACCGTATACGTCTGCAGGGCCTCAAGGACATGACCGGTGCGGTGCTCTCGCCCCATGACGCCGCACTGTTGATGCGCGGCATCAAGACCCTCAACCTGCGCATGGACCGCCACTGCGCCAACGCTCAGGTGCTGGCCGAGTTCCTCGCCCGGCAGCCGCAGGTGGAGCTGATCCATTACCCGGGCCTGGCGAGCTTCCCGCAGTACACCCTGGCCCGCCAGCAGATGAGCCAGCCGGGCGGCATGATCGCCTTCGAACTCAAGGGCGGCATCGGTGCCGGGCGGCGGTTCATGAACGCCCTGCAACTGTTCAGCCGCGCGGTGAGCCTGGGCGATGCCGAGTCGCTGGCGCAGCACCCGGCAAGCATGACTCATTCCAGCTATACCCCAGAGGAGCGTGCGCATTACGGCATCTCCGAGGGGCTGGTGCGGTTGTCGGTGGGGCTGGAAGACATCGACGACCTGCTGGCCGATGTGCAACAGGCACTCAAGGCGAGTGCCTGAACCCGTCACGGATGAGGTCAATGCAATGGTGGCAATGATGAACCTTGTGCCTGGCGACGGCGTGCCCGGTGACAGCGACCCTGGCGAAACTGCAGAGTGGCTGGAGGCGCTGGAGTCGACCCTGGCGCACTGCGGCCCGGCCCGCGCGCGGTTTCTGCTCGAACAGTTGGAGGCGCATGCCCGCGAACTGGGCCTGGAGCGTGGTGCCCAGCCGTACTCGGCGTACCGCAACACCCTGTCGCTCGAACATCAGGGCGCCTACCCGGGCGATCTGGAACTGGACGAGCGCATCACCAGCATCCTGCGCTGGAATGCCCTGGCGATGGTGGTGCGTGCCAACCATGCCTACGGTGACCTGGGCGGGCACATCGCCAGTTACGCTTCGGCCGCAGAGATCTTCGAGGTGGGGTTTCAGCATTTTTTTCGCGGCGAGGAGGGCGGCGAGCAGCGCACGGCCGACCTGGTGTTCTTCCAGCCGCACTCGGCGCCCGGCATCTATGCCCGGGCCTTTCTTGAAGGGCGCCTGAGCGAGGCTCAGCTGGCCAGCTATCGGCAGGAGGTCGCAGGCGATGGCCTGTGCTCCTACCCGCACCCGTGGCTGATGCCCGACTTCTGGCAGTTTCCCACCGGGTCGATGGGCATCGGCCCGCTAAACGCCGTGTACCAGGCGCGCTTCATGCGCTACCTGCAGCACCGCGGCCTGGCCGATACCGCGCAGCGCCATGTGTGGGGCGTGTTCGGCGATGGCGAGATGGACGAGCCCGAATCCATCGCCGGGCTGACGCTGGCGGCCCGTGAGCAACTCGACAACCTGACCTTCATCGTCAACTGCAACCTGCAGCGCCTGGATGGTCCGGTGCGTGGCAATGGCCAGATCATCCAGGAGCTGGAGTCGCTGTTCAGCGGCGCCGGCTGGAACGTGATCAAGGTGTTGTGGGGCTCGGAATGGGATGCGCTGTTTGCCCGCGACAGCGAGCACGTGCTGCTGCGCCAGCTGGCGGCAACCCCCGACGGCCAGTTCCAGACCCTGGGGGCCAATGACGGCGCCTACAACCTCGAACACTTCTTCAACCAGCACCCGGCCTTGCAGCGCCTGGTCGAGCACATGAGCTCGGCCGAGATCAACGCGCTCAAGCGCGGTGGCCATGATTTTCGCAAGCTGTATGCCGCCTTTGCCGCCGCCAAGGCGTGCAAGGGCCGGCCGACGGTGATCCTGGCCAAGACCAAGAAGGGCTACGGCATGAGTGCGGCCGGCGAGTCGCGCATGACCGCGCACCAGGCCAAGAAGCTCGACGTGCAGGCGCTGCTGGCCTTCCGTGACCGCTTCCACCTGCCCTTGAGCGATGCGCAGGTGGAGCAGTTGCAGTTCTACCGGCCGGACGAAAACAGCCGGGAGATGCGCTACCTGCGCGAGCGGCGCAATGCCCTGGGCGGCAGCCTGCCGTCGCGGCGGCCCCAGGCGCGCACGCTGCCGGTACCGGCGCTGGAGGTGATGGGCGGTTTTGCGCTGCACGCCGAGGGCAAGGAGATGTCCACCACCATGGCTGCGGTGCGCATGCTCGGTGCCTGGCTCAAGGCCCCGGAACTGGGGCCGCGGGTGGTGCCGATTGTCGCCGATGAAGCGCGCACCTTCGGCATGGCCAGCCTGTTCCGGCAGATCGGCATCTACTCGCCCCATGGGCAGCGTTACGAACCCGAAGATGCCAGTTCGCTGCTCTCCTACAGGGAGTCGCGCGATGGTCAGTTGCTGGAGGAGGGCATCACCGAGGCCGGGGCCCTGTCGTCCTGGGTAGCGGCGGCCACCTCCTATGCGGTGCATGGCGAGCCGATGTTGCCGGTGTACATCTATTACTCGATGTTCGGCTTCCAGCGGGTCGGCGACCTGATATGGGCGGCGGCCGACCAGCGTGCACGTGGCCTGCTGCTGGGGGCCACGGCAGGGCGCACCACCCTGGGCGGCGAAGGCTTGCAGCACCAGGATGGCTCGAGCCTGGTGATGGCGGCCATGGTGCCCAACTGCCGCGCCTGGGAGCCGTGCTTTGCCGGCGAACTGGCGGTGATTCTGGAACACGCGGCGCGGCGCATGTTGGTGGAGCAGTGCGACGAGTTTCACTATGTGGCGGTGATGAATGAAAGTTATCCACACCCCTCCCTGCCACCTGAGGCACATGCGGCAGTGTTGCGCGGGATGTACCGGTTTGCCGAACAGCCGGTGGAGCATGCCCTGGGGCGGGTTCGCCTGCTGGGCTCCGGGGCGATCCTGCGCGAGGTGATCGCCGCGAGCGAGCTGCTGGCGGCGGACTGGGGCATCGCCAGCGAGGTGTTCAGTGTGACCAGCTTCAGCGAACTGGCGCGTGATGCACGGGATGTGCAGCGCGGGCAGCGTCTGGGGCTGGGTGGCAGCAGCCATCTGGCGCAATGCCTGGTGGGAGATGCGCCGGTGATTGCCGCAACTGACTATGTACGTGCCTGGCCGCAATTGATTGCCGAGTACGTGCCGGCGCCGTACGTGACGCTGGGCACCGACGGCTTCGGGCGCAGCGATACGCGCCAGCGGTTGCGCCAGTTCTTCGAGGTGGACCGCTTCAGTGTGGTGCTGGCCAGCTTGCAGGCGCTGGTGGATGACGGGCTGCTGGAGGTCGATGTGATGGCGCAGGCACGGGCCAGGTATCCGGCGCTGGATGCGGCGGGGCCCTGGTATCGTTGATGTGAGGGGATGAAAAAAGGGGCCGGTGATCGGCCCCTTTTTTCTTTGTGTAAGATGGTTGGGTGTGGCATTCGCCGGCAAGGCCGGCTCCAGCAGGAGCGCGCCATGCCAGTGACGGGGCCGCTGCGATCAGCGCTTGAGCCCGTAATGCTCATCCAGCATGCCCGGGGTGTTCGGTGCCTTGGGCGCGTAGTCGCGTGGCACTTCGGTGTCCTTGGGCGGGGTCAGACGGTCACGCGGGCCCTGCGCCTCGGAGTGCAGTGCGGCCAGCAGGCGCTGACGGGTCTGTTCGTCCAGGGCCAGACGGTTGGCGCCTTCGGCCAGGTGGTCCTGCACTTCCTGGTAGCTCTGGGTCAGCTTCTTGACCAGCGCCGCGGTGCTGTTGAAATGGGTCACCACTTCACTCTGATAACTGTCAAAACGTTCCTGGATATCGTCCAGCTGCCGCTGGGTGCTGCTCGGGGCGGCATTGGGCAAGAGGCGGGCGACCAGGAAACCAACGACTACACCCACTACCAGGGCCAGGGTCGGCAACAACCAAACTAAGAGCGAGAGTTCCACGAGTCCTTCCTCTATAAACGGCTTTGCTTTACGTTAACGGCTCGGACCTGCGCTGTATACCGCGAGCGATCGCAAATATCTCAGACAGAATCATCAGCTAGACGAGTCGACCCCTCCAGAGGTCACGGAGTTCACCCTTGCTTATCCGCGAAACCCCCGTATTCATCGATGGCCCGGCTGGCCAGCTGGAAGCCCTGTACCTGGACGTGGCAGACCCTCGCGGCATCGTCCTGCTGTGCCACCCCAACCCCGTGCAGGGCGGCACCATGACCAACAAGGTGGTGTCGATGCTGCAGCGCACCGCACGCGATGCCGGCTACATCACCCTGCGCTTCAACTACCGCGGTGTAGGCCAGAGCGCTGGCAGCCATGACATGGGCAGCGGCGAAGTCGACGATGCACAGGCCGCTGCAACCTGGCTGCGCGAAAAACATCCCGAATTACCTTTGACGCTGATGGGCTTCTCCTTCGGCGGCTTCGTCGCGGCCAGCCTCGGCGGCCGGCTCGAAGCCCAGGGCGTCACGCTCAAGCACCTGTTCATGGTAGCCCCGGCGGTGATGCGCCTTGGCGGTACCGACGGCCTGCCGCAGGCCGGTGCCTTGAGCGTGATCCAGCCCGAAACCGACGAGGTGATCGATCCGCAGATCGTCTACGCCTGGTCCGATGCACTGGCGCGCCCCCATGAGCTGCTGAAAGTGGCAGAATGCGGTCACTTTTTTCACGGCAAGCTGACCGACCTCAAGGATCTGGTGCTGCCACGCCTTTCGAACTGATACAAGCCTGATAAGCGATTACCCATGACCACTCGTATCCTTACCGGTATCACCACCACGGGCACGCCGCACCTTGGCAACTATGCCGGTGCCATCCGCCCGGCGGTCCTCGCCAGCCAGCAGCCGGGCGTCGACTCGTTCTACTTCCTGGCCGACTACCATGCGCTGATCAAGTGCGACGACCCGCAGCGCATCCAGCGCTCGCGCCTGGAAATCGCCGCCACCTGGCTGGCCGGCGGCCTGGACCCGGAACGCGTGACCTTCTACCGCCAGTCCGACATTCCCGAGATCCCCGAGCTGACCTGGCTGCTGACCTGCGTGGCGGCCAAGGGCCTGCTCAATCGCGCGCATGCCTACAAGGCCTCGGTGGACAAGAACCTGGAAAGCGGCGAAGACCCGGATGCGGGCGTGAGCATGGGCCTGTACAGCTATCCGGTGCTGATGGCGGCGGACATCCTGATGTTCAATGCCAACAAGGTGCCGGTGGGGCGCGACCAGATCCAGCACGTGGAAATGGCCCGTGATATCGGGCAGCGCTTCAACCACCTGTTCGGCCAGGGCAAGGACTTCTTCGCCATGCCCGAGGCGCTGATCGAGGAAAGCGTGGCCACCTTGCCGGGCCTGGACGGTCGCAAGATGTCCAAGAGCTACGACAACACCATCCCGCTGTTCACCAGTGCCAAGGAGATGAAGGACGCGATCTCGCGCATCGTCACCGACTCGCGCGCGCCGGGCGAGGCCAAGGACCCGGACAACTCGCACCTGTTCACCCTGTTCCAGGCCTTTGCCACCGCCGAGCAAGCCGAAGCCTTCCGCAGCGAGCTGCTGCAGGGGCTGGGTTGGGGCGAAGCCAAGCAGCGCCTGTTCCAGCTGGTCGACGGCCAGTTGAGCGCGCCGCGCGAGCATTACCACCAGCTGATTTCCCGCCCGGCGGACCTGGAGGATATTCTTCTGGCCGGCGCGCAGAAGGCCCGCAGGATCGCCACGCCGTTTCTTGAGCAACTGCGCGAAGCAGTGGGCCTGCGCTCGTTCCGCAGCACGGTTCAGGTCAGCGGTGAAACCAGGAAGAAGGCGGTCAAGGCGGCACGCTTCGTGAGCTTCCGTGAAGAGGACGGCAGCTTCCGCTTCCGCCTGCTGGCAGCCGACGGCGAGCAGTTGCTGCTGTCGCGCAGCTTTGCCGATGGCAAGGCGGCCGGCGCGGTGAGCAAGCAGTTGCAACTGGGCCAGCCGCTGGATGTACGTGACGAAGGCCTGGGCTTCAGCCTGTGGCTGGAAGGCGAGTGCGTGGCCGACGGCCCGCAGTTCGCCGATGCCACGGCGCGCGATGCCGCCATCGAGAGCCTGCGCGCTGCCTTGCAGCCCCAGCAGGACTGACCGTCAATCGCAAGTCTGATTGCCATTACCCGGGGCCGTCGCTACAGTGACGGCCCGCTTTTGTTGCCTTGCTAACGAATTATGACGCCCCTAGAACGATATCAAGCAGATCTGAAACGTCCCGAATTCTTCCATGACGCGGCGCAGGAAACAGCGGTGCGTCACTTGCAGCGCCTGTACGACGACCTGGTCGCGGCGCACAACAGCAAGCCGGGTGTGTTCGGCAAGCTGTTCGGCAGGAAAGAGCAGGCGCCCGTCAAGGGCCTGTATTTCTGGGGTGGGGTAGGGCGCGGCAAGACCTACCTGGTCGATACGTTCTATGAGGCGCTGCCTTTCCCGCAGAAGGTGCGTACGCACTTCCACCGCTTCATGAAGCGCGTGCACGAGGAAATGAAGACCCTCAAGGGCGAGAAGAACCCGCTGACCATCATTGCCAAGCGGTTCTCCGACGAGGCGCGGGTGATCTGCTTCGACGAGTTCTTCGTGTCCGATATCACCGACGCGATGATCCTTGGCACCCTGATGGAGGAGCTGTTCAAGAACGGCGTGACCCTGGTGGCCACCTCCAACATCGTGCCGGACGGCCTGTACAAGGACGGCCTGCAGCGTGCGCGCTTCCTGCCGGCAATTGCCCTGATCAAGCAGAACACCGACATCGTCAACGTCGACAGCGGCGTGGACTATCGCCTGCGTCACCTGGAGCAGGCCGAGCTGTTCCACTTCCCGCTGAATGAAGCGGCCCACGAGAGCCTGCGCAAGAGCTTTCGCGCATTGACGCCGGAATGCACCCAGGCGGTGGAAAACGACGTGCTGATGATCGAGAACCGCGAGATCCGTGCGCTGCGTACCTGCGACGACGTGGCCTGGTTCGACTTCCGCGAACTGTGCGACGGCCCGCGCAGCCAGAACGACTACATCGAACTGGGCAAGATCTTCCATGCGGTGCTGCTCAGCGGCGTGGAGCAGATGGGCGTGGCCACCGACGATCTGGCGCGTCGCTTCATCAACATGGTCGACGAGTTCTACGACCGCAACGTCAAGCTGATCATCTCGGCTGAAGTGGAGCTCAAGGACCTGTACACCGGCGGGCGCCTGAGCTTCGAGTTCCAGCGTACCCTGAGCCGCCTGCTGGAGATGCAGTCCCACGAGTTCCTGTCGCGGGCACACAAGCCTTAAATCGCGTCACTGCTGTCGCGGCTCACGCCCGTTCCCACAGAGGTTTGCAGCGAACCTGTGGGGGCGGGCGTGACCCGCGATAGGCCCTCAGGCCTCCTGCATGAATTGCTGCCGATACTGGTTAGGCGACAGCTCCGTGTGCTGTCTGAACAATCGCGCAAAAAAGCTGGCGTCGTCATAGCCCACCTCGTAGCTGATGGTCTTGATGCTCTTGCGCGTCCCCGACAGCAAGCCCTTCGCCGTCTCGATCCGCAGCCGTTGCAGATAATGCAGCGGCTTGTCCCCCGTCGCACTCTGGAACCTGCGCATGAAGTTGCGGATGCTCATGCCATGGTTGCGTGCCACGTCCTCGAAACGGAACTTGTCGGCGAAGTGTTCCTCCAGCCACTGCTGGATCTGCAGGATGATCAGGTCCTGGTGCAGCTTCTGTCCGCCAAAGCCCATACGCCCCGGGGTGTAGTTGCGTTGCACCTCGTAGAGGATGTCGCGGGCCACGGCCTGGGCCACGTTGGCCCCGCAGAAGCGCTCGATCAGGTAGATGTACAGGTCGCAGGCCGAGGTGGCGCCGCCGGCGCAATAGAGGTTGTCGGCATCGGTGAGGTGCTTGTCCTGGTTCAGCGACACCTTCGGGAAGCGTTCGGCGAACTGGCCGAAGAAGCGCCAGTAGGTGGTGGCCTCCTTGCCATCGAGCAGGCCGGCCTCGGCCAGCCAGAACACGCCGCTGGCCTCGCCGCACAGCACCGCGCCTCGGGCATGCTGCTCGCGCAGCCAGGGCAGTACCTGGGGGTAGCGCTGGCACAGGGCATCGAAGTCGTCCCAGAACGCCGGCAGGATGATCACGTCGGCCTGCTCGAGGCCGCTGTCCACCGGTAGCTGCACGCCGCTGAAGCTCTGCACGGGCAGCCCGTCGGGGCTCACGAGGCGGGTTTCGAACATCGGTTGCAGGCCCAGGCCCAGTTGCTTGCCATAGCGCAGGCTGGCCAGGTGGAAGAAATCCTTGGCCTGCATCAGGGTCGATGCGAATACCTTGTCGATGGCCAGGATGCTGACGCGCCGCAGCGATGCGGTAGGTTGGGTAAACATCATTGTCGTTATTCTTATAGGGTAGAGTGGTCAATCACCGGCTGGATCGTCTTATTTTTTGGCGATTGTGTCTACCCTCGGTTCCCGCAGCGGGCTGCGGGAACCGTTGCAGCGCTTTACGGGGCGGGGTTGGGCTGGTCCTGGTGGATCGCATCGATGGCGGCCAGCAGCTCGTCACCGAGCTTCAGGCTGGCGCTTGCCAGGTTGCTGTCCAGTTGCGCCAGCGAGGTGGCGCCGATGATGTTGCTGGTCACGAACGGCTGCTGGGTCACGAAGGCCAGGGCCATCTGCGCCGGGTCCAGGCCGTGCTCGCGGGCCAGGGCCACATAACGGCTGCACGCGGCGACGGTCTGCGGGTTGGAATAGCGCGAGAAGCGGTTGAACAGGGTCAGGCGGCCGTTTTCCGGGCGCGCGCCGTTCTCGTACTTGCCCGACAGCATGCCGAAGGCCAGCGGCGAGTAGGCCAGCAGGCCGCACTGCTCGCGGATGGCGATTTCCGCCAGGCCCACTTCGAAGCTGCGGTTGAGCAGGTTGTACGGGTTCTGGATCGAGACCGCACGGGGCCAGCCGCGGCTTTCGGCCAGTTGCAGGAACTTCATGGTGCCCCACGGGGTTTCGTTGGACAGGCCGATGTGGCGGATCTTGCCTGCCTTGACCTGCTCGTCGAGCACTTCGAGGGTTTCTTCCAGCGGCGTGAAGTGGTCCTGGGGCAGGTGCTGGTAGCCCAGCTTGCCGAAGAAGTTGGTGCTGCGCTCGGGCCAGTGCAGCTGGTACAGGTCGATCCAGTCGGTCTGCAGGCGCTTGAGGCTGGCGTCCAGGGCCGCCACGATGTGCTGGCGGTTGTGCTTGAGCTGGCCGTCGCGAATGTGGCTGATGCCGTTGCCGGGGCCGGCCACCTTGCTGGCCAGGATCCAGTCGGCGCGATCGCCGCGCTGGCTGAACCAGTTGCCGATGATCTGCTCGGTGGCCGAGTAGGTTTCCGGGCGCGGTGGCACCGGGTACATCTCCGCGGTATCGATGAAATTGATCCCGGCCGCCTTGGCCCGTTCGATCTGGGCGAAGCCCTCGGCCTGGTCGTTCTGCTCGCCCCAGGTCATGCTGCCCAGGCACAATGCACTCACGTTGAGGTCGGTGCGACCCAGCTGGCGATACTCCATGACGATCTCCACGGCAAAAGAAGCATAAAAGCAGGTTGATATTTTTTCTGCAATCTGGATAATTCTGCACCTCTCTCAGCAGTGGAAGTGATGCCCCGCCGCCGAAGAATCTTGCCGAGTATTGGACGTGCTGACCCGAGCCCCCGATAGCGTCCGTATCCGGCTGCCTTTGACCTTGTCAAAGTACGCACTATTCAGTAAGATCTGCCGTCTTAAAATTGCGGGACGGCCCCTGAGGCTATAAAGAATGAAAACTTTTACTGCTAAACCGGAAACAGTAAAACGCGACTGGTTCGTCGTTGACGCTGCTGGCAAGACCCTGGGTCGTCTGGCCACTGAGATCGCGAGCCGTCTGCGTGGCAAGCACAAGCCAGAATACACCCCTCACGTTGACACCGGCGACTACATCGTCGTGATCAATGCCGAGCAGGTACGTGTTACTGGTGCCAAGACTTCGGACAAAATGTACTACTCCCACTCCGGTTTCCCGGGCGGCATCAAGGAAATCAACTTCGAGAAGTTGATCGCCAAAGCGCCTGAGCGCGTGATCGAGACCGCGGTAAAGGGCATGCTGCCTAAAAACCCGCTGGGTCGCGACATGTACCGTAAGCTGAAAGTCTATGCGGGCGCTGTACACCCTCATACTGCTCAGCAGCCCCAAGAACTGAAGATTTAACGGAATAGTTCATTATGTCGGCGACTCAAAATTACGGCACTGGCCGTCGCAAGACTGCAACCGCACGCGTTTTCCTGCGTCCGGGTACTGGCAGCATCTCCATCAACAACCGCTCCCTCGAGACCTTCTTCGGTCGTGAAACCGCGCGCATGGTAGTTCGCCAGCCGCTGGAACTCACCGAAACCACCGAGAAGTTCGACATCTACGTCACCGTCATCGGTGGTGGTGTCAGCGGTCAAGCGGGCGCTATCCGTCACGGTATCACCCGTGCACTGATGGACTACGACGAAACCCTGCGTGGCGCTCTGCGCAAAGCTGGCTTCGTTACCCGTGACGCTCGTGAAGTCGAGCGTAAGAAAGTGGGTCTGCGTAAAGCACGTAAGCGTCCTCAGTACTCCAAGCGTTAATTCGCTTCGGCGTTCAAAAAAAGCCCGGTTCCTGGTGGAACCGGGCTTTTTTTATGTCTTGAATAAAAGGGGCTGCCGACCCTGTGTGACAACTTGCCGCATAGACGCAGGTCAAGTGCTATAAGGGATACAGCCTTTATGCCGGGTAATAACCTTGTCTTCGATGGGTCTTTTCATTACCATGCGGCAAATTTTTAGCAGTTCGAAATTTATTTTTAGCAGTTCGAAATTTACTTAGTAGATGCCTGTTGCAACAGGCCACAAAGCTGATGGGAGAGGACTGAATGAGCAATGACGGCGTCAATGCAGGCCGGCGTCGCTTCCTGGTAGCAGCCACGTCCGTGGTGGGTGCTGCAGGAGCGGTGGGGGCTGCGGTCCCGTTCGTAGGGTCATGGTTTCCCAGTGCCAAGGCGAAAGCTGCCGGTGCACCGGTCAAGGTCAACATCGCCAAGGTGGAGCCCGGCCAGCAGATGATTGCTGAATGGCGCGGCCAACCCGTGTTCATCGTCCGCCGCACCGAGGAGATCCTGGGCAACCTGAAGAAGATCACCGGTGAGCTCTCCGACCCCGAGTCCAAGGCGTCGGAGCAGCCGGCCTACGTCGACCCGTCGAACCGCTCGATCAAGCCGGAAATCCTCGTGCTCGTCGGCCTGTGCACCCACCTGGGCTGCTCGCCGACCTTCCGTCCCGAAGTGGCGCCTGTCGACCTGGGTCCCAAGTGGGTGGGTGGCTATTTCTGCCCATGCCACGGCTCCCACTACGACCTCGCCGGCCGCGTCTACAAGTCCCAGCCAGCGCCGCTCAATCTGCCAGTGCCACCGCACTCGTACGAGTCGGATGACATCATCGTCGTCGGCGTCGATCAGGAGAACGCGTGATGAGTAAGTTCATGGACTGGGTTGACGCCCGCTTCCCCGCCACCAAGATGTGGGAAGATCACCTGAGCAAGTACTACGCACCGAAGAACTTCAACTTCTTCTATTTCTTCGGCTCCCTGGCCCTGCTGGTCCTGGTCAACCAGATCGTGACCGGCGTGTGGCTGACCATGAGCTTCACCCCTTCGGCCGAAGAGGCGTTCGCCTCGGTCGAATACATCATGCGTGACGTCGAATACGGCTGGATCCTGCGCTACCTGCACTCCACGGGTGCGTCGGCGTTCTTCATCGTGGTCTACCTGCACATGTTCCGTGGCCTGCTCTACGGCTCGTACCAGAAGCCACGCGAGCTGGTATGGCTGTTCGGCATGCTGATCTACCTGGCGCTGATGGCAGAGGCCTTCATGGGCTACCTGCTGCCCTGGGGCCAGATGTCGTACTGGGGTGCCCAGGTGATCATCTCGCTGTTCGGCGCCATCCCGGTCATCGGCGGCGACCTGACCCAGTGGATCCGTGGCGACTACCTGATCTCCGGCATTACCCTGAACCGCTTCTTCGCCCTGCACGTGGTGGCCCTGCCGATCGTGATTCTCGGCCTGGTGGTGCTGCACATCCTGGCGCTGCACGAAGTGGGTTCGAACAACCCGGATGGCGTGGACATCAAGAAGAAAAAGGACGAGAACGGCATTCCGCTGGACGGCATCCCGTTCCACCCGTACTACACCGTCAAGGATATCGTCGGCGTGGTGGTGTTCCTGTTCGTCTTCTGCATGATCGTGTTCTTCTTCCCGGAAATGGGCGGCTACTTCCTGGAGAAACCCAACTTCGAACAGGCCAACGCGTTCAAGACCCCGGAGCACATCGCCCCTGTGTGGTACTTCACGCCGTTCTACGCGATCCTGCGTGCGGTACCCGACAAGCTGCTGGGCGTGATCGCCATGGGTGCTGCGATCGCGGTGCTGTTCGTGTTGCCATGGCTGGACCGTAGCCCGGTCAAGTCGATGCGCTACAAGGGCTGGATGAGCAAGGCCTGGCTGTGGGTGTTCTGCATCTCCTTCGTGATCCTGGGCGTGCTCGGCGTGCTGGCGCCAACCCCGGGCCGCACCTTGCTGTCGCAGGTATGTACCTTCCTGTATTTCGCCTACTTCATTCTGATGCCGTTCTACACCAGGCTCGAGAAGACCAAACCGGTTCCGGAAAGGGTGACTGGCTGATGAAAAAGCTATTTGCAGTATTGCTCCTGGCAGTGATGCCTTCGCTGACCTTCGCCGCCGAACACGGCGTGGAACTGGACAAGGTCGACATCGACCTGACCGACAAGGCCGCCATGCAGGACGGCGCACGGACCTTTGCCAACTATTGCATGGGTTGCCACAGCGCCAAGTTCCAGCGTTACGAGCGTGTCGCCGATGACCTGGGCATCCCGCACGAGCTGATGCTCGAGAAGCTGGTGTTCACCGGCGCCAAGATCGGCGACCACATGAACATCGGCATGCAGCCGGCCGACGCCAAGGCCTGGTTCGGTGCGGCGCCGCCCGACCTGACCCTGGTGGCGCGGGTGCGCGGCACCGATTGGCTGTACAGCTACCTGCGGGCCTTCTACGAGGACCCGTCACGCCCTTGGGGTGTGAACAACAAGGTCTTCCCCAACGTTGGCATGCCAAACGTGCTGGTGGGCCTGCAGGGGCGTCAGGTGGTCGGTTGCAAGCAGATCCAGACCGTGGTCGAGGGCAAGAAGCAGTTTGACCCGCTCACCGGTGCCCCGCTGACCCACGAAGCGTGCGATCAGCTGACCATCGTGCCGAAATCCGGTACCCTGACCGACGAGCAGTTCGACGAGAAGGTCAAGAACCTGGTGACCTTCCTGGCCTACTCGGCCAACCCGGTCAAGCTGCAGAGCCAGCGCATCGGCACCTACGTGCTGCTGTACCTGGCCTTCTTCTTCGTGTTCGCCTACCTGCTCAAGCGCGAATACTGGAAGGACGTGCACTGATCACAGGGTAAAATCTGTTAGTTTAACGCGCGCCCTGGGGTCCCTCTGCAGTATGGAGGGCCCCCAGGGCGCGTTTGCATTTGTAATTTCATAAGTTCAACACGCGAGGAGGACCCCCATGGGCGTGACCAATCGGTTAGCCTGCTACTCCGACCCCGCTGATCATTATTCTCATCGGGTGCGCATCGTTCTCGCCGAGAAAGGTGTCGGCGTCGAGATCATCAGTGTCGAAGCCGGGCGCCAGCCGCCCAAGCTGCTGGAAGCCAACCCGTATGGCAGCGTACCGACCCTGGTTGATCGTGACCTGGCGTTGTATGAGTCGACCGTGGTGATGGAATACCTCGACGAGCGCTACCCGCACCCGCCGCTGTTGCCGGTCTACCCGGTGGCGCGTGCCAACAGCCGCCTGCTGATCCACCGTATCCAGCGTGACTGGTGTTCGCTGGTGGACCTGATTCTCGACCCGCGCAGCAAGGAGCCTGCCCGCGTGCAGGCGCGCAAGGAGCTGCGCGAGAGCCTTACCGGCGTTTCGCCGTTGTTCGCCGACAAGCCTTGTTTCCTGAGTGAGGAGCAAAGCCTGGTGGATTGTTGTCTATTGCCCATACTGTGGCGTTTGCCGGTATTGGGTATCGAACTGCCGCGGCCAGCCAAGCCGCTGCTCGATTACATGGAGCGTCAGTTTGCGCGGGAAGCCTTCAAGGCCAGCCTGTCCGCCGCTGAACGCGATATGCGTTAGGTTTTAAGGAGCCGTTGATGAACTCCAGTCGTCCGTATCTGGTGCGAGCCTTGTATGAGTGGATCGTGGACAACGATTGCACGCCGCACATGCTGGTCAATGCCGAGTACCCTGCGGTGCAGGTGCCTCAGGGCTTCGCCAGCGATGGCCAGATCGTTTTGAACGTGTCGCCCAATGCTGTGCGTCACTTGCACATGGATAACGAAGCCGTGAGCTTCGAGGGGCGTTTCGGTGGGGTTGCCCACACGCTGTACGTGCCTGCCGGCGCCATCCTGGGTATCTATGCCCGTGAGAATGGCCAGGGCATGGTGTTCGAACTCGAGCCGCCACTGATGGAGGATGACGACCTCGAGGACGAGGGCGTCGAGCCGGATGATGACGGCCCGCCGAGTGGCGGGCAGCCGCCGCGGCCAAGTGGGCGGCCGAGCCTGAAAGTGGTGAAATGAAAAAAGGCGACCTTGCGGGGTCGCCTTTTTTTGGGCCTGTGTGCTTACAGGTCGGTGATGGTGCGCACCTGATCCTTGTTCACACGGGTGCGTTTGCCGTCGAGCTGCTGGAACTCGTAGAAGCCGGAGCTGCGTTCGAGTTTCGGCGCGTCGACCGCCTGGAACTCACGGCCGTCATTGAGGGTGATCAGGCTTGGGGTGGAGCAGCCGGCCAGGGTGGCGAAGGTAGCGATCAGCAGGGTGGCGAACAGGCCGTTCTTCATGGGTATTCCTGTGGGGTGTCGGTGGGGGTTGCGGTGCGCCGGCGGCTTCACGCCCTTCACCGGCGAGGCCGGCGAAGGGTGTGAAGCCGCGGTCAGTCGATGTATTCGAACAGCTTGACGATCTTCTGCACACCCGACACGCCTTGCACCAGGTTGGTGGCCTGATTGGCTTCCTGCTGGGTCAGCAGGCCCAGCAGGTAGACGATGCCGTTCTCGGTCACCACCTTGATGCGCGAGCCGGGGATGTTGCTGTCGGTCAGCATCTGGGCCTTGATCTTGGTGGTCAGCCAGGCGTCATTGTTGCGTGCCAGCAGCGAGGAGGGCGGCAGCACCTGAAGTTCGTTGTGCACCTTCTTGACCCGCTGCACCTGACCGGCGGTCTGCTCGGCCAGGCTCTTGAGGTCGGCGCGCGGGGTCTGCCCGGCCAGCAGCACGATGCCGTTGAAGCTGGTGACGACGATGTGCGAGTTCTTGTCCAGGTCCGGGCTGGCCTTGGCCACGTTTACCGCTACCTTGGTTTCGATCAGCGAGTCGTCGATCTTGCTGCCGAATGTGCGGGTGCCGCGATCGTCCTCGATCGGGTTTTCGCGGCTGGCAGTAATCACCGAACTGCAGCCGGTGATGCTCAGGCACAGGGTCAGGGCCATCAGGCCAAGGCGATTAGGGGTCATTCTTCACTCCCGAACAATTGGCTGTCGATCAAGTCGCAAAGGCAGTGGATCGCCAGCAGGTGGACTTCCTGGATGCGTGCGGTGACGGTGGCCGGTACGCGAATCTCCACATCTTCGGGCAGCAGCAGCGAGGCCATGCCGCCGCCATCGCGTCCGGTCAGAGCTACGACAATCATTTCGCGATCATGTGCGGCCTGGATCGCCTGAATGATGTTCGCCGAGTTGCCGCTGGTGGAAATCGCCAGCAGCACGTCGCCCGGTTGGCCCAGGGCGCGGATCTGCTTGGAGAAGATCTCGTTGTAGCTGTAGTCGTTGGCGATCGAGGTAATGGTCGAGCTGTCGGTGGTCAGCGCGATGGCCGGCAGGCTCGGGCGCTCGCGCTCGAAGCGGTTGAGCAGTTCGGACGAGAAGTGCTGGGCATCGCCCGCCGAGCCGCCGTTGCCGCAGGCGAGCATCTTGCCCTCGTTGAGCAGCGCGTTGACCATCACCTGACTGGCTTGCTCGATGTGTGGTGCAAGGACTTCCATCGCCTGTTGCTTGGTGTTGATGCTGGCCTGGAATAGCTGGCGAATTCGGGATTGCATGTCCATCTGTGTGACCTTAAGTGGGGCGGCTGGTCGGGCGTGTCGCAACGTCTTGAAGACCCTGCGGCACATGACTGTGCAGCCCGCGAAACAAAGAGCAAAAAAGTTGAGTGGGTAACGGATGCATCAAGCGGGGCGGGTTCAACTGTCGAAAGCGTTCTTCAGCCAGTCGAGCGGTGTGCCCGAGTGGCCGCGGCCCTGCAGGGCAATCACGTCGAAACGACAGGGCTGGTTGGCCCAGCGCGCCTCCTGCTGCAGAAAATACTGGGCCGCTAGCACCAGTTTTTGCTGTTTGCGGGTATCGACGCTGGCCAGTGCTCCGCCAAAGCCCGCGTGCAGCCGGTAGCGGACTTCGACGAATACTACTGTATCGCCGTCAAGCATGACCAGATCAAGCTCGCCGCGTTTGCATCGCCAGTTCTGCGCCAGCAACTGCAGGCCCTGCGCCTGAAGGTAATGCAGGGCCTGCAGTTCGGCCACGATACCTGCGGCCTGGCGAGAACCGTCGGGCATCAGCGCGGGGTGTCCGGCAGGCGCTTGACCTGACCGCCGGTGAACTCGGCCCATGGCAACTGGCGTTCGATGCGTTGGTTGGCGTTCATGCTCAGGCTGCCGGACAGGCCTTCGATACGGTTGTCCGGCAGTGCCTTGAGCTGGCCCAGGCGCGGCGCGAGGCTGTAGGCATCGGCACCCATCGCGTACAGGCGGCCGATGCTGCCAGCCGCTTGCGGCCACTGGCGTACCACCTGCTGGCGCAGGCTGTTGCCGGTGTCGAGCAGCCACGGCGTTTCGCAGAAGCGAATGCCGTTCATGTCGTTGTACTCGTTGACGTTGCCGCTGGCGCTGTACACGTTGGAGGTGGCGTACACCGGTACGTCACCGGCGTACTGGAAGTTCAGTGTCGGCTTGATCTGCTGGGCCTGGGTCGGGGTTGCGGCCAGGAAGATGAAATCGATGTCCTGGCGACGCGATGGCTGTGCCGAGACACTGCCGCCCACGGTGCTCTGCAGGCTCTTGGCGCGGCCTTCGCTCTGGCGCAGCTGGAACAGGTCGGCGATCTGCTGGGCCAGGGCTACCGGCTGCGACACGTGGGCAGCGGCAATCAGGGTGCCGCCCTTGGCTTCCCAGTCCTGGCGGAAGGCCTTGAGTACGCGATCGCCC
Organism: Pseudomonas sp. 8209; assembly: GCF_028682105.1. NCBI lineage: Bacteria > Pseudomonadati > Pseudomonadota > Gammaproteobacteria > Pseudomonadales > Pseudomonadaceae > Pseudomonas > Pseudomonas sp. 8209. Next base: position 348,880 of record NZ_JANIAH010000005.1, on the reverse strand, counting down.
CATTCGCCGCTCGGCACCAGGGCCACGGCACGACGCATGCCGTCGGCCTGGGCGCGGCGCGAGACTTCGCGGGCTTCGTCTTCGGCGGCCAGGCCGAACTGGAACAGTTGCGCCGGGCCGGTCTGGCCGGCGTCGCTGTAGTTCAGTGCCAGGGTGGTGATCGGCAGTTGCGGGTAGGCGCTCAACTGCTTGACCAGGTTCTTCTCGAGCGGGCCTACCACCAGCTGGACGCCGCTGGCCTGGGCCTTGCGGTAGAAGTCATCGAGCGAGGTCAGGCGCGAGCTGTCGAAGACTTCGACCGAAGGCGGCTTCTGGCCGGCCTGCTGGGCCTGGAAGTGCGCCGCCATGAAGCCGTCGCGCAGGGCGCGGGCGACACCTGCCAGCGGGCCTTCCTGGGGCAGCAGCAGGGCGATCTTGGTCAGCGGCTGGCTGGCCAGTTCCTTGAGTTTGAGCAGGGGCTGTGGCAGTTGCACGGCGGCAGGGTGGCCGGCGTGCTGGTTGCGCCAGCTTTCGATGGCGGCCTGCTGCTGTTCGAGGGTGCCGGCGCTCTTGACGGCCAGGGCCAGGCTGGTCCAGCCGGCCATCACGTCGGTGCCGGTGCCTTGCAGTTGTTCGGTGGGCAGGGCGGCAACCAGGTTCCAGATGGCCTCGTGGTTGGCACTGGCGGCGGCGCCGCTGAGCAGGGGAGCCATGGCGACGCGCTGTTGCGCGGCAGCCAGGGTCTGGCCATCGGCTTCCAGGGCGGCGGCGTGCACGCTGCGGGTGCGCACCTGAAGCTCGGGCGGCAGTTCGTCCAACCGGGCCAGGCTCGGGTGGCTCAGGGCGGTGAGGGCGGCCTTGGGCTGGTTGCGGCTCATCGCCAGCTCGGCGCCAAGGGTGCTGGCGAACACTTGCTGGGCCGGCTTGAGGGTATCTAGCGGCACCTGCTCGAGGATCCGCGAGGCCCGTGCGAAGTCTTTCTGGTGGTAGGCCAGGTCAGCGGCGCTCAGGCGCAGCAGTGCAGCCTTTTCAGGTGTCTTGCTGGTGGCGGCCTGGTCGAGCAGTTGCTCGATGCTGGCATCCGGAGTGCGCGGCAGCTCACCCAGGCTGGACGAGGGCGAACTGGCGCAGGCTGCCAGCAGGGCAGCGAGGCAGAGGGCTGAGAGCAGCCGCAGGCAAGCGATCATGTAAAAATCCTGTTACTCGATCAAATTAACCTGCAATTGTACCCAAGCGCTGGCCGGGGCGCGATCTTGCTGGCGTTAATCCTTCAATATAGGTCGCCCTGCGCAGGCGTGCCGCCGCTGTGGGTAACGCATTGTTGCCGCCTTACGGGCTACAATGGCGCTTTGTTCTCTATTTACAGGTGTGTGCTGTGACCGATGCTCCAGGTGCTTCCAATTCCACTGCCGGCAAGCTTTTCGTGGTGGCTACGCCCATTGGCAACCTGGATGACATGAGCGCCCGGGCCTTGAAGGTGCTGCGCGAGGCGGCGCTGATCGCGGCCGAGGACACGCGCCACTCGGTCCGCCTGCTGCAGCACTTCGGCATCAACACGCCGCTGGCCGCCTGTCACGAGCACAACGAGCGCGACGAGGGCAGCCGCTTCATCACGCGCCTGCTGGCCGGCGACGATGTGGCGTTGATCTCCGATGCCGGTACGCCGCTGATCTCTGACCCGGGCTACCATCTGGTGCGCCAGGCGCGAGCGGCGGGCATCGATGTGGTGCCGGTACCGGGCGCCTGCGCACTGATCGCGGCGTTGTCGGCGGCGGGCCTGCCGTCCGACCGGTTCATCTTCGAGGGTTTTCTGCCGGCCAAGGCGGTAGGTCGCCGCGCGCGCCTGAGCCAGGTCAAGGAAGAACCCCGTACGCTGATTTTCTATGAGGCGCCGCACCGCATTCTGGAGTGTCTGCAGGACATGGAGGCGGTGTTTGGCGGCGAACGGCCGGCGTTGCTGGCTCGTGAGCTGACCAAGACCTTCGAGACCCTGAAGGGGCTGCCCCTGGCCGAGCTGCGCGCGTTTGTCGAAAACGACAGAAATCAGCAGCGTGGGGAGTGCGTGGTGCTGGTGGCGGGCTGGACCGCCCCGGACAACGAAGAGGCCGTGAGCAGCGAAGTGATGCGCGTGCTTGATCTTCTGCTGGCAGAGATGCCGCTCAAGCGTGCGGCAGCCCTGGCGGCTGAAATTACCGGGGTGCGGAAGAATGTTTTGTATCAAATAGCGTTGGAAAAACAGAAAGACCACTAATGTCATAGTGATATTATTTGTTTTATCGCTTGTTCTCGGGCCCCGCTGCCGTTAACCTTTGCGGCGGAGAGTCGATTGGACAGTCGCTGCCTTCTTTTGTTCCGCAAAAGAGGGGGGAGGAAAGTCCGGGCTCCATAGGGCGGAGTGCCAGGTAATGCCTGGGGGGCGTGAGCCTACGGAAAGTGCCACAGAAAATAACCGCCTAAGCACTTCGGTGCCGGTAAGGGTGAAAAGGTGCGGTAAGAGCGCACCGCACGGCTGGCAACAGTCCGTGGCTAGGTAAACCCCACTCGGAGCAAGACCAAATAGGGTTCCATATGGCGCGGCCCGCGTTGGAACCGGGTAGGTTGCTAAAGGCGTCCAGTGATGGCCGTCGTAGAGGAATGACTGTCCTCGACAGAACCCGGCTTACAGATCGACTCTCCACCTTTTCCCTTCCTGCTTGATTCGATAGCAGATGTGTTCTGGTAATACCAAAAAAATCTTACTCTTCATAAATCACTTTAACTTTGCACTCTATCCGTTTGAGTGAATTTGCCTTTCCCCGTCAAAACCCCTCTCGTTTCTCCTCTTTGTATCGCCTTGTTGCTCTAAATCGCCGATCTGTAAGGGTTTTCCTTATAAGCGCGCCTTGACGGTGTGGTGGGCGGATTCCTATAGTGTGCGCAAGTGGCGGAAAGTGGCATGAAGTGGGTTTTCAGACACAAAAAAGCTAACATTTAGGGAAGTGCAGCCGTGTTTCGCGGAGCCAACGCAATCAACCTCGACGCAAAAGGCCGTCTCGCAATGCCGAGCCGGTACCGTGACGAGCTCGATTCGCGCAGTTCCGGGCAGTTGATCGTGACGATCGACGCGGTTGATCCCTGCTTGTGCGTGTATCCGCTGGATGAGTGGGAACTGATCGAAGCCAAGCTGCGTGCCTTGCCGTCGTTACGCGAAGAGAACCGTCGCCTGCAGCGTCTGCTGATCGGCAATGCGGTGGATCTGGAGCTCGACGGCAGTGGGCGTTTCCTGGTGCCACCGCGTCTGCGCGAGTACGCCAAGCTGGACAAGCGGGCGATGCTGGTGGGGCAACTGAACAAATTCCAACTGTGGGACGAGGACGCCTGGAACGCTGTTGCTGCAGCTGACCTGGTGGCCATTCAACAACCGGGCGCGATGCCTGATGAACTGCGTGATCTGATCCTGTGACTATAGATAGTGGCTTCAAACACATCACCGTACTGCTTGACGAAGCCGTCGAGGCTCTCGCCGTACGCGCCGATGGCTGCTATCTGGATGGCACCTTCGGGCGTGGCGGGCACAGTCGGCTGATTCTCCAGCACCTGGGGCCGCAGGGTCGGCTGCTGGGGTTCGACAAGGACCCACAAGCGATTGCCACCGGGCAAGCGCTGGCGGCCGAAGACGGCCGCTTTGTCATTGTGCAGCGCAGTTTCGCCGAGCTGGGCGCCGAAGTCGCCGAGCGGGGCCTGTCCGGCAAGGTCAATGGCATCCTGCTCGACCTGGGCGTGTCTTCGCCGCAGCTCGATGACCCCGAGCGCGGCTTCAGTTTCATGAACGACGGCCCGCTGGACATGCGCATGGACCCGAGTCGTGGCGTCAGCGCCGCCGAGTTCATCGCCACCGCGCCGGCCGAAGAAATCGCCCGCGTGTTCAAGGAGTACGGCGAAGAGCGTTTCGCCAAGCGCATGGCCAACGCGGTGGTCGCCCGTCGCGAGCAGCAACCCTTTACCCGTACCGCCGACCTCGCCGAAGTGCTCAAGGTCGCCAACCCCGCGTGGGAAAAGGGCAAGAACCCCGCCACCCGTGCTTTCCAGGGGCTGCGCATTCACGTCAACAACGAGCTGGGCGACCTCGAAGCCGGGCTCGAGGCTGCCCTCGACACGCTCGAGATCGGTGGCCGTCTGGTGGTCATCAGCTTCCATTCGCTGGAAGACCGCATCGTCAAGCTGTTCATGCGCAAGCTGGCCAAGGGAGAGGCCGACAACCTGCCGCGCAACCTGCCGGTACAACACAAGCCCTTCGAGCCCAAGATCAAGGTCTATGGCAAGGCGCAGTTCGCCTCCGAGGCCGAGCTCAAGGCCAACCCGCGCTCGCGTAGCGCGGTCATGCGTGTGGCGGAGAAGCTGCGTTGAGCAGGCTTTTTGCCAAGCCTTTGCCAGGCGGCAGCTTCCTGATGCTGCTGCTGTTCATTGGCGTGCTCGTTTCGTCGGTGGCGGTGTCCTACAGTGCGCACTGGAACCGCCAGTTGCTCAATACCCTGTACGGCGAGCTCAACGAACGCGACAAGGCGCAGGCCGAGTGGGGCCGGTTGATTCTGGAGCAGAGCACCTGGACCGCCCACAGCCGCATCGAGAACCTGGCCAGCGAACAGCTGCACATGCGCATTCCCGCCGCTGACGAAGTACGGATGGTGGCGCCATGATGAAACTTGAAGGCGCACTCTACCCGTGGCGGTTCCGCGTTGTGGTCGGCCTGCTGGTGATCATGGTGGGGGCCATTGCCTGGCGTATCGTCGACCTGCAGGTGGTCGACCGCGACTTCCTCAAGGGGCAGGGCGATGCCCGCAGCCTGCGTCACATTCCGATTCCTGCGCACCGCGGGCTGATCACCGACCGCAACGGCGAGCCGCTGGCCGTGAGTACGCCGGTCACCACCCTGTGGGCCAACCCCAAGGAAATGCAGGCTGCCAAGGACCGCTGGCCGGCGCTTGCCGCCGCGCTCAAGCAGAACCCGCAGCAACTGGCCGAGCGCCTCGAACAGCAGGCCAACAAGGAATTCATCTACCTGGTCTGCGGCCTTACCCCGGAGCAGGGCCAGGTGGTGCTCGACCTCAAGGTGCCCGGCGTGTACGGCATTGAAGAGTTCCGCCGCTTCTATCCCGCCGGCGATGTCGCTGCGCACATGGTCGGGTTCACCGACCTCGACGATCACGGTCGCGAGGGGGTGGAGCTCGCCTACGACGAGTGGCTGGCCGGGGTGCCCGGCAAGCGGCAGGTGATCAAGGACCGGCGCGGCCGGCTGATCAAGGACGTACAGGTCACCAAGAACGCCAAGGCCGGCAAGACCTTGGCGTTGTCCATCGACCTGCGTCTGCAGTACCTGGCCACCCGCGAACTGCGTAACGCGATTGCCGAACAGGAAGCCAAGGCCGGTAGCCTGGTGATCATGGATGTGAAGACCGGCGAAGTGCTGGCCATGGTCAACCAGCCCACCTACAACCCCAACAACCGCCGCAGCATGTTCCCGGCGGCGATGCGCAACCGCGCCATCATCGACGTGTTCGAGCCGGGCTCCACGGTCAAGCCTTTCTCCATGAGCGCCGCCCTGCAAAGTGGGCGCTGGAAGCCGACCGACAAGGTCGAGGTCTATCCGGGCACCCTGCAGCTGGGCCGCTACACCATTCGTGACGTGTCCAGGAGCGAAGGCCCGATCCTCGACCTGACCGGCATCCTGATCAACTCCAGTAACGTGGGCATGAGCAAGATCGCCTTCGATATCGGTGGCGAATCCATCTACCGCGTGATGTCGCAACTGGGCCTGGGCCAGTACACCGGCCTGGGCTTCCCAGGCGAGCGTGTCGGCAACCTGCCCAACCACCGCGAGTGGCGCAAGGCCGAGACCGCGACCCTGTCGTACGGCTACGGCCTGTCGGTGACCGCGTTGCAGCTGGTGCATGCCTACGCCGCGCTGGCCAACAACGGCAAGATGGTACCGCTGAGCATTCTCAAGGTGGACAAGACCCCGGAAGCCACCCAGGTGGTGCCCGAGGATACCGCCAAGACCATCCAGGGCATGCTGCAGCAGGTCATCGAAGCGCCACGTGGCGTGTTCCGTGCGCAGGTGCCTTCCTATCACGTGGGCGGCAAGTCGGGTACGGCCCGTAAGGCCACCGTCGGTTCCAAGGGCTACACCGAGAACGCCTACCGCTCGCTGTTCACCGGCTTCGGCCCGATGAGCGATCCGCGCTATGCCATCGTGGTGGTGATCGACGAGCCGAGCAAGGGTGGCTACTTCGGCGGCCTGGTATCGGCGCCGGTATTCAGCAAGGTCATGTCCGGCACCCTGCGACTGATGAACGTGCCGCCAGACAACCTGCCGGCTCCTACTCCACAGCAGCAGGCCGGTGCTGCGCCCGCCAAGGGAGGGCGCGGTTGATGTCGATGCCATTGAGTAAGCTGTTTGCCCTGAGCGGCAACAACGACCCGTTGATCCGTGAACTGACCCTGGACAGCCGCAAGGTCCGCGCCGGGGACTTGTTCCTGGCGGTGCCGGGTGCGCGTGTCGACGGCCGCGAGCATATTGCCGATGCGCTCAAGCGCGGCGCGGCAGCCGTGGCCTATGAAGTGCAGAACACCACCGTGCTGCCGATCACCGATGTGCCGATGATTCCGGTCAAGGGCCTGATTGCCCAGCTGTCGGATATCGCGGGGCGCTTCTATGGCGAGCCGAGCCGCCAGCTCGAGCTGATCGGCGTGACCGGCACCAACGGCAAGACCAGCGTCACCCAGCTGGTGGCCCAGGCGCTCGACCTGCTGGGCCAGCACTGCGGCCTGATCGGCACCCTGGGTACCGGCTTCTATGGCCAGCTGCAAAGTGGCCGGCTGACCACGCCAGATCCGATTGCCGTGCAGTCGACCCTGGGCGACCTGAAGAAGGCTGGCGCCAAGGCCGTGGCCATGGAAGTGTCCTCCCATGCGCTGGAACAGGGCCGGGTAGCGGCACTGGCCTTCGACATCGTGGTAATGACCAACCTGTCACGCGATCACCTGGACTACCACGGCAGCATGGAGGCCTACCAGGCCGCCAAGGCGCGCCTGTTCGCCTGGCCCGACCTGCGTTCGCGGGTGGTCAATCTGGACGATGCCTTCGGGCGTGAGCTGGCGGCGCAGAAGGGTGATTCGCGTCTGATCAGCTACAGCCTCGTCGACCCTGCCGCCTCGCTGTACTGCCGCGAAGCGAAGTTCGACGACGATGGCGTGCGTGCGGTGCTGGTGACGGCACAGGGCGAGCATATGCTGCGCAGTCGCCTGCTCGGGCGCTTCAACCTCAGCAACATGCTGGCCGCGGTCGGCACGCTGATGGCGATGGATCATCCGCTGGACGAAATTCTCAAGGTCACGCCGCAGCTCGAAGGCCCCGTAGGGCGCATGCAGCGCCTGGGCGGTGGCAGCAAGCCGTTGGTGGTGGTCGATTACGCCCACACCCCCGATGCCCTGGAAAAGGTCCTCGAAGCCCTGCGTCCCCATGCGCAAGGCAAGCTGCTGTGCCTGTTCGGCTGCGGCGGCGACCGCGATCGCGGCAAGCGCCCGCTGATGGCCGAAGTGGCCGAGCGCCTGGCCGACCGCGTGCTGGTCACCGACGACAACCCGCGCAGCGAGGCGCCCCAGCAGATTTTCGACGATATCCGCCCAGGCTTCGCCCGGGGTGAAAGCGTCGAGTTCATCGCCGGCCGTGGCCCGGCGATTGCGCACCTGATTGCCACCGCCGCTGCCGACGACGTCATCGTGCTGGCGGGCAAGGGGCACGAGGATTACCAGGAGATCAACGGCGAGCGCCATGACTTCTCCGACCTGGTCGAGGCCGAAAGAGCCCTGGCAGCCTGGGAGGCCCCGAATGCTTGAGTCAATGTCCCTCAGCCAGTTGGTAGCGCCGCTGCAGGGCCGCCTGCATGGCCAGGATGCAACCTTCGATGGCGTCAGCATCGACAGCCGCGCGATCACCCCTGGCCAGTTGTTCGTCGCCCTGGCCGGGCCGCGTTTCGACGGTCACGATTACCTGGACGAAGTGGCAGCCAAGGGCGCCGTCGCGGCGCTGGTGCAGCACGAAGTGCCGGGCAGCAACCTGCCGCAACTGGTGGTTGCCGATACCCGCCTGGGCCTGGGCCAGTTGGGGGCGCTCAATCGCGCCGCCTTCGACAAGCCGGTTGCTGCAATCACCGGCTCCAGTGGCAAGACCACGGTCAAGGAGATGCTGGCCAGCATCCTGCGCACCCGCGGGCCGGTACTGGCCACCCGTGGCAACCTCAACAACGACTTCGGCGCACCGCTTACCCTGCTGGAGCTGGCCCCGCACCATACGGCCGCGGTCATCGAGCTGGGCGCCTCGCGCATCGGCGAAATCGCCTACACCGTCGGCCTGACCCGGCCGCAGGTGGTGATCATCAACAACGCCGGTACTGCTCATGTGGGTGAGTTCGGCGGGCCGGAGAAAATCGTCGAAGCCAAGGGCGAGATCCTCGAAGGCCTGGGCCAGGATGGCGTGGCGGTATTGAACCTGGATGACAAGGCGTTCGGCATCTGGAAACAGCGCGCCGGCCATCACCCTGTGATCACTTTCGCCCTGGCCAATGCCGACGCAGATTTTCATGCCACCGACATTCGTCACGACGAACGCGGCTGCCCCGGTTTCGAATTGCGCAGCCCGCTGGGCAACGCCCGCGTCCAGCTCAACCTGCTGGGCACTCACAATGTCAGCAACGCCCTGGCCGCCGCGGCTGCCGCACAGGCTTTCGGCGTGACACTGGAAGGCATCGTCGAGGGTCTTGACGCGGTGCAGCCGGTCAAGGGCCGCACCGTGGTGCACATGGCGCCCACCGGTGTGCGCGTGATCGACGACAGTTACAACGCAAACCCCACCTCCATGTGCGCTGCCGTTGATATACTCGCCGGCTTTTCCGGGCGTACCGTCCTGGTGCTCGGGGATATCGGCGAATTGGGCCAGTGGGCCGAGGAAGGGCATCGGCAGGTCGGCGCATACGCCAGGGGCAAGGTTGCAGCACTTTATGCCGTGGGCCCGATGATGGCCGAAGCGGTCAAGGCATTTGGCACCGGGGCCCATCATTTCGCCACTCAAGCTGACTTGATCGACGCCGTTCGCGTCGAGCAGGCCAACAACACCACCATTTTGATCAAGGGTTCGCGCAGCGCTGCGATGGAAAACGTCGTGGCGGCCTTGTGCGGTTCCAGCGGGGAGAAACATTAATGCTGCTGCTGCTGGCTGAGTATCTGCAACAGTTCTACAAAGGCTTCGCGGTCTTTCAGTACCTGACCCTGCGCGGGATTCTGGGTGTACTGACCGCGTTGTCGCTGGCCCTGTGGTTGGGCCCCTGGATGATTCGTACCCTGCAGATTCGCCAGATCGGTCAAGCCGTGCGCAATGACGGCCCGCAATCGCACCTCTCCAAGTCCGGCACCCCGACCATGGGCGGTGCGCTGATTCTGTCCGCCATCGGCGTGAGCACGCTGCTGTGGGCCGACCTGACCAACCGTTATGTGTGGGTGGTGCTGATCGTCACCCTGCTGTTCGGCGCCATCGGCTGGGTCGACGACTACCGCAAGGTGATCGAGAAGAACTCGCGTGGCCTGCCAAGCCGCTGGAAGTACTTCTGGCAATCGGTGTTCGGCCTGGGCGCGGCGATCTTCCTGTACATGACCGCGCCCACCAGCGTGGAAACCACCCTGATCGTGCCGATGCTCAAGGATGTCACCATCCCGCTGGGCATCGGCTTCGTGGTGCTGACCTATTTCGTCATCGTGGGCTCGAGCAACGCAGTCAACCTGACCGACGGCCTGGACGGCCTGGCGATCATGCCGACGGTGATGGTCGGTGGTGCGCTGGGTATCTTCTGCTACCTGTCGGGCAACGTGAAGTTCGCCGAATACCTGCTGATCCCCTACGTGCCGGGTGCCGGCGAGCTGATCGTGTTCTGCGGCGCGCTGATCGGCGCGGGCCTGGGCTTTCTGTGGTTCAACACCTACCCGGCGCAGGTGTTCATGGGTGACGTCGGCGCCCTGGCACTGGGTGCCGCGTTGGGCACCATTGCCGTGATCGTGCGTCAGGAGATCGTGCTGTTCATCATGGGCGGCGTGTTCGTGATGGAGACCCTGTCGGTGGTGATCCAGGTGGCCTCCTTCAAGCTGACCGGCAAGCGCGTGTTTCGCATGGCACCGATCCACCACCACTTTGAACTCAAGGGTTGGCCCGAGCCTCGGGTGATCGTCCGCTTCTGGATCATCACCGTGATTCTCGTGCTGTTCGGCCTTGCCACCCTGAAACTGAGGTAGAAACGAGTGTCCCTGATCGCGTCTGACCACTTCCGCATCGTTGTCGGCCTCGGCAAGAGCGGCATGTCCCTGGTTCGCTTCCTGGCGAACCGGGGCATTGCGTTTGCGGTGGCCGACACCCGCGAGAACCCGCCGGAGCTGGCGACCTTGCGTCGCGACTACCCGCAGGTGGAAGTGCGTTGTGGCGAGCTGGATGTGGAGTTCCTGTGCCGTGCCGACGAGCTGTACGTCAGCCCCGGCCTGGCCCTTGCGACCCCGGCCCTGCAGCAGGCGGCCGCGCGCGGCGTGAAGCTGTCGGGCGACATCGAGTTGTTCGCGCGCAATGCCAAGGCGCCGATCATTGCCATCAGCGGTTCCAATGCCAAGAGCACCGTCACCACCCTGGTCGGGGAGATGGCCGTTGCGGCAGGCAAACGTGTGGCAGTGGGCGGCAACCTCGGTACCCCGGCACTGGACCTGCTGGACGACGCCATCGAGCTGTACGTGATGGAGCTGTCGAGCTTCCAGCTGGAGACCACCGATCAGCTGAATGCCGAAGTGGCCACCGTGCTCAACGTCAGCGAAGACCACATGGACCGCTACAGCGGCCTGCCGGCCTATCACCTGGCCAAGCACCGGATCTTCCGGGGAGCACGGCAGGTGGTGGTCAACCGCCAGGATGCCCTGAGCCGTCCGCTGCCGATGGAAAACGTGCCGTGCTGGACGTTCGGCCTGAATGTGCCCGACTTCAAGGGCTTCGGGCTGCGCGAAGAGAACGGCGAGAAGTACCTGGCGTTCGAGTTCCAGACCCTGATGCCGGTGCGCGAGCTGAAGATCCGTGGTGCGCACAACCAGTCCAACGCCCTCGCGGCGCTGGCCCTGGGGCATGCTGCAGGCCTGCCGTTCGACGCCATGCTGGCCAGCCTGCGCACCTTTACCGGCCTGGCCCACCGTTGCCAGTGGCTGCGCGAGCGTGACGGCGTGAGCTGGTACGACGACTCCAAGGCCACCAACGTCGGTGCCGCGCTGGCGGCCATCGAGGGCCTGGGTGCGGATATCGACGGCAAGCTGGTGCTGGTGGCCGGCGGCGACGGCAAGGGCGCGGACTTCTCGGCGCTGCGTGCCCCGGTGGCGGCGCACTGCCGCGCCGTGGTGCTGCTGGGCCGTGATGCCGAGCGCCTGGCCCAGGCGTTGGGCGACAGCGTGCCGCTGATTCGCGTCGGCAGCCTCGACGAAGCCGTGCAGCAGGGCGCCGCGCTGGCCCAGCCAGGCGACGCCGTGCTGCTGTCGCCTGCCTGCGCAAGCCTGGACATGTTCAAGAACTTCGAAGAGCGTGGGCGCCTGTTCGCCCAGGCCGTGGAGGGGCTGGCATGATCTTCGGCATCATCAAGCCTTATCCGTCCCCCCTGGTCACCGGTCGCGGCATCGATCTCGATTTCGCCATGCTCGCTGGCTGCCTGGCGCTGCTGGGCCTTGGCCTGGTGATGATCACCTCGGCCTCCTCGGAAGTGGCCGCGTTGCAGTCGGGCAACCCGCTTTACCACATGATCCGTCACCTGGTGTACGTGGCCATCGGCCTGGTCGCCTGCGTCGTCACCATGATGGTGCCGATCGCCACCTGGCAGCGCATGGGCTTCATGATGCTGGTCGGTGCCTTCGGGTTGCTGGTGCTGGTACTGGTGCCGGGCATCGGCCGCGAAGTGAACGGCTCGATGCGCTGGATCGGCTTCAGCTTCTTCAACGTGCAGCCTTCCGAGATCGCCAAGGTGTTCGTGGTGATCTACCTGGCGGGCTACCTGGTGCGCCGCCAGACCGAGGTGCGCGAGAGCTGGATGGGCTTCTTCAAGCCGTTCATCGTGCTGCTGCCGATGGCCGGCCTGCTGCTGATGGAACCGGACTTCGGCGCCACGGTGGTGATGATGGGCGCCGCCGCGGCGATGCTGTTCCTGGGCGGGGTGGGGCTGTTCCGCTTCAGCCTGATGGTGGTGCTGGCGGTGGCGGCGGTGTTCATTCTGGTACAGGCGCAACCCTACCGGATGGCGCGCCTGATCACCTTCACCGACCCCTGGTCGGATCAATTCGGTTCCGGCTATCAGCTGACCCAGGCCCTGATTGCCTTCGGCCGCGGCGAGTGGCTGGGCGTGGGCCTGGGCAACAGCGTGCAGAAGCAGTTCTACCTGCCCGAAGCACACACCGACTTCGTGTTCTCGGTACTGGCCGAAGAGCTGGGCGTGGTCGGTTCGCTGCTGACCGTTGCGCTGTTCGTGTTCGTCAGCCTGCGCGCGATGTACATCGGTCTGTGGGCCGAGAAAGCCAAGCAGTTCTTTGCCGCCTACATGGCCTACGGCCTGGCCTTCCTGTGGATCGGCCAGTTCCTGATCAACATCGGAGTGAACGTCGGCCTGCTGCCGACCAAGGGCCTGACCCTGCCGTTCCTCAGCTACGGCGGCAGCTCGCTGGTGATCTGCTGCGTGTGCATGGGCCTGCTGCTGCGCATCGAGTGGGAGAGCCGCACGCACCTGGGCAGCGAAGAACATGAATTCGATGAGAGCGATTTTGCCGAGGAGCCAAGACATGGCCGTTGAAGGCAAAAACGTATTGATCATGGCAGGCGGCACCGGGGGCCACGTGTTCCCGGCCCTGGCCTGCGCCCGTGAGTTCCAGGCACGCGGTTACACCGTGCACTGGTTGGGCACCCCACGCGGTATCGAAAACGAGCTGGTGCCCCAGGCCGGGTTGCAACTGCACCTGATCCAGGTCACCGGCTTGCGTGGCAAGGGCAAGCTGTCGCTGCTCAAGGCGCCGTTCACCCTGTTCAAGGCGGTGCTGCAGGCGCGGCGCATCATCCGTCGGCTCAAGCCGGTGTGTGTGGTCGGCTTTGGCGGCTATGTGACCGGCCCGGGCGGTGTGGCGGCGAAGCTGGCTGGCGTGCCCGTGGTGATCCACGAGCAGAACGCCAAGGCCGGTACCGCCAATCGGCTGCTGGTGCCGCTGGCAGGCCGAGTCTGCGAAGCTTTCCCGAACACCTTCGAGGCCAGCGACAAACTGCGCACCACCGGCAACCCGGTGCGCGGCGAGCTGTTCCTGGAGCCTGTGCGCGAGCCACTGGCCGGTCGCCGCGCGCGCCTGCTGGTGCTGGGCGGCAGCCTGGGCGCGGAGCCGTTGAACAAACTGTTGCCGCAGGCCCTGGCCCTGGTACCCGAGGCCCTGCGCCCCGAGGTGTTCCACCAGGCCGGCAAGCAGCATGACCAGATTACCGCCGAGCGCTATCGCGAGGCCGGGATCGAGGCTCAGGTAGAGCCGTTCATCAAAGACATGGCCCACGCCTATGGCTGGGCCGACCTGGTGATCTGCCGGGCCGGTGCGCTGACCGTCAGCGAACTGGCTGCGGCCGGTCTGCCCTCGATGCTGGTGCCGCTGCCCCATGCCATCGACGATCACCAGACCCACAACGCCCACTATCTGGCACGTGAAGGCGCCGCCTTCCTGATGCCGCAAGCGACAACTGGCGCAGCGCAGCTCGCTGAACGCCTGAACGAGGTACTGATGCAACCGCAAAAACTCGACACCATGGCCAGCACCGCACGACGCCTGGCCAAACCCGCGGCTACCAGCACCGTGGTCGATATCTGCCTGGAGGTGGCCCATGGTTGAAAGCCAGAAAGCCATCCCGCAACCTGAAATGCGCCGTATCCGCCGCATTCACTTCGTCGGTATCGGCGGCGTGGGCATGTGCGGTATTGCCGAGGTATTGCTCAACCTGGGTTACCAGGTTTCCGGCTCGGACCTCAAGGCCTCGCCGGTCACCGAGCGCCTGGAGTCCTTTGGTGCCGAAATCTTCCTTGGCCACCGCGCCGAGAACGCCGCCAGTGCCGATGTACTGGTGGTGTCCAGCGCCATCAATACGGCCAACCCGGAAGTGGCGACGGCCCTTGAGCGGCGTATCCCCGTGGTACCGCGTGCCGAGATGCTCGCCGAACTGATGCGCTATCGCCACGGCATCGCGGTAGCCGGTACCCACGGCAAGACCACCACCACCAGCCTGCTGGCCTCGGTGTTCGCCGCCGGCGGCCTGGACCCGACCTTCGTGATCGGTGGCCGGCTGAATGCAGCAGGTACCAATGCACAACTGGGTACCAGCCGCTACCTGATTGCCGAAGCCGACGAAAGCGACGCCAGCTTCCTGCACCTGCAGCCGCTGGTGGCCGTGGTCACCAACATCGACGCCGACCACATGGCGACCTATGAAGGCGACTTCAACAAGCTGAAGAAGACCTTCGTCGAGTTCCTCCACAACCTGCCGTTCTACGGCCTGGCCGTGGTATGCCTGGATGATCCGGTGGTGCGCGAGATCCTGCCGCTGGTCAAGCGCCCGGCAGTGACCTACGGCTTTGCCGAGGAAGCCGACGTGCGCGCGATCAATGTGCGCCAGTCGGGCATGCAGACCCACTTCACCGTGCTGCGCCGTGACCGCGAGCCGCTGGACGTGTCGGTGAACATGCCGGGCAACCACAATGTGCTCAATGCACTGGCCACCATTGCCATCGCCACCGACGAGGGCATCAGCGACGAGGCCATCGTGCAGGGGCTTTCGGGCTTCCAGGGCGTGGGCCGACGTTTCCAGGTGTACGGCGAACTGCCGGTCGACGGTGGCAGCGTGATGCTGGTGGACGACTACGGTCACCACCCCACCGAAGTGGCGGCCGTGATCAAGGCCGTGCGCGGTGGCTGGCCGGAGCGCCGCCTGGTGATGGTCTACCAGCCGCACCGCTACAGCCGTACCCGCGACCTGTACGACGACTTCGTGCAGGTGCTGGCCGATGCCAACGTGCTGCTGCTGATGGAGGTCTACCCGGCCGGCGAAGAGCCGATCCCGGGGGCCGACAGCCGCCAGCTGTGCCACAGCATCCGTCAGCGTGGCCAGCTGGACCCGATCTACATCGAGCGCGGCATCGAGCTGGCGCCACTGGTCAAGCCGCTGCTGCGTGCCGGTGACATCCTGCTGTGCCAGGGTGCCGGCGACATCGGTGGCCTGGCCCCGCAATTGTTGAAAAGCCCATTGTTCGCGGGCGCGGTTGCCACCGCAGGGAAGGCCAAATGACTGCTCAATACTCCAAGCTGCACTCGACCATCGACCCGAAGGCCTTCGGCCGTGTCGGCGTGCTGTACGGCGGCAAGAGCGCCGAGCGCGAGGTGTCGCTCAAGTCCGGCGCCGCAGTGATCGAGGCGCTCACCAGAGCCGGCGTCGAGGTGATCGCCATCGATGTGGGTGACGATCTGCTCGACCGTCTGCAGCGCGAGAAGCTCGACCGCGCCTTCATCATTCTCCACGGCCGTGGCGGTGAAGACGGCAGCATGCAGGGCCTGCTCGAGTGCCTGGGTATCCCCTACACCGGCAGCGGCATCCTGGCGTCGGCCCTGGCGATGGACAAGTTGCGCACCAAACAGGTGTGGAAAAGCCTGGGTATTCCAACCCCGCACCACGCGGTGCTGGCCAGCGAGCAAGACTGTATTTCTGCGGGCGCGGAACTGGGCTTCCCTTTGATCGTCAAACCGGCCCATGAAGGCTCCAGTATCGGTATGGCGAAAGTGAGCAGCGTCGAAGAATTGATCGTTGCCTGGAAGGACGCCGCCACCTACGACTCGCAAGTATTGGTTGAACAATGGATTCACGGTCCGGAGTTCACCATTGCCGTGCTGCGCGGCCAGGTGCTGCCGCCGATTGCGCTGGGCACCCCGCACACGTTCTACGACTACGACGCCAAGTACGTCGCCAACGATACCCAGTACCGCATTCCGTGCGGCCTGGACGCTGCCAAGGAACAGGAACTGATCGAACTGACCGCACGTGCGTGCGACGCCATCGGCATTGCCGGCTGGGGTCGTCTGGACGTGATGCAGGACGAGCAGGGCAACTTCTGGCCTCTGGAAGTCAACACCGCACCAGGCATGACCGATCACAGCCTGGTCCCAATGGCGGCACGCGCGGCCGGCCTGGACTTCCAGCAGTTGGTGCTGGCGATCCTGGCGGCCAGCGTCGAGGCGCGAGGTTAAGCCCATGCAAGGCGCGATGGTACGTCATCAGCAACCCGCCACCGGCCGCAAGCCGGTGCCGCGCGGTGCCAGCCGGATGGTGGCCAAGGAGCCACTGTCGGCGCGCCTGCCCAAGGCCAATTTCAGCGTGTTCAAGCGTCTGCTGTGGCCGGTTCTGCTGGTAGCGGCCGGGTTCGGTGCCTACGAGGGCGCACAGCGCCTGATGCCGTATGCCGACCGGCCGATCACCAAGATCGCCGTGCAGGGCGACCTGAGCTACATCAGCCAGCAGGCCGTGCAGCAGCGTATCGCGCCCTATGTGGCCGCCAGCTTCTTCACCGTCGACCTGGCCAGCATGCGCACCGAGCTCGAGCAGATGCCGTGGATCGCGCATGCCGAAGTGCGCCGCGTGTGGCCGGACGAAGTGGTGATCCGCCTCGAGGAACAGCTGCCGGTGGCGCGCTGGGGCGACGAGGCCCTGCTCAACAACCAGGGCCAGGCCTTCACCCCGCGCGAGCTGGCCAACTACGAGCACCTGCCGCAGCTGTTCGGGCCGCAGCGGGCGCAGCAGCAAGTGATGCAGCAATATCAGGTACTGAGCCAGATGTTGCGGCCCATGGGCTTCTCGATCGCCCGGCTGGAACTGCGCGAGCGGGGCAGCTGGTTCCTGACCACCGGTGCCGGCAGCGCCGGGCCGGGTATCGAGTTGCTGCTGGGGCGCGACCATCTGGTGGAAAAGATGCGCCGCTTCATTGCCATTTACGACAAGACGCTCAAAGAACAGATCACGAACATCGCCCGCATCGATCTGCGTTACGCCAATGGCCTGGCCGTTGGCTGGCGGGAACCGAATGCACCGACGACAGCCCAACCCGCTGTTGCGAAGAATTAGAGAGAGGCAGGACCCATGGCAAATGCGCATAGCGGCAAAATGATCGTCGGGCTGGATATCGGTACGTCCAAGGTGGTTGCACTGGTGGGCGAAGTGGCCGCCGATGGCACCCTGGAAATCGTCGGTATCGGCACCCATCCATCGCGCGGGCTGAAGAAGGGCGTGGTGGTCAATATCGAATCCACCGTGCAGTCGATCCAGCGCGCCGTCGAAGAGGCCCAGCTGATGGCTGGCTGCCGGATTCACTCGGCGTTCGTCGGCGTGGCGGGCAATCACATCCGCAGCCTGAACTCCCACGGTATCGTCGCCATCCGCGATCGCGAAGTCAGCGCGGCGGACCTGGAGCGGGTGCTGGACGCGGCCCAGGCCGTGGCCATCCCGGCCGACCAGCGGGTGCTGCACACCCTGCCGCAGGACTACGTGATCGACAACCAGGAAGGCGTGCGCGAGCCGCTGGGCATGTCCGGCGTGCGCCTGGAAGCCAAGGTGCACGTGGTCACCTGTGCGGTCAATGCAGCACAGAACATCGAAAAATGCGTGCGCCGCTGCGGCCTTGAAATCGACGACATCATCCTCGAGCAACTGGCCTCGGCCTACTCGGTGCTGACCGATGACGAAAAAGAGCTGGGCGTGTGCCTGGTGGACATCGGCGGCGGTACCACCGACATCGCGATCTTCACCGAGGGCGCCATCCGCCACACGGCGGTGATTCCGATTGCCGGCGACCAGGTGACCAACGACATCGCCATGGCGCTGCGTACCCCCACCCAGTACGCCGAAGAGATCAAGATCCGCTACGCCTGTGCCCTGGCCAAACTGGCCGGTGCCGGCGAAACCATCAAGGTGCCGAGCGTGGGCGATCGTCCGCCGCGCGAACTGTCGCGCCAGGCCCTGGCCGAAGTGGTCGAGCCACGCTACGACGAACTGTTCACCCTGATCCAGGCCGAACTGCGTCGCAGTGGCTACGAAGACCTGGTGCCGGCCGGCATTGTGCTCACCGGCGGTACCGCCAAGATGGAAGGCGCGGTGGAACTGGCCGAAGAGATTTTCCACATGCCGGTACGCCTGGGCGTGCCTTACACCGTGCGGGGCCTGAGCGACGTGGTGCGCAACCCCATCTATTCCACCGGCGTGGGCCTTCTGACCTATGGCCTGCAGAAGCAGTCCGAAGGCGTGACCCTGACCGGTATCAGCAGCAACAGCTATGGCGATGAACCGAAGGCCCCGGTGCTTGAGCGACTCAAGCGCTGGGTCCAGGGCAACTTTTAAGTTTCAAAGCAGTAGTAGTAGGCGCAAAAAACTAGAGAACTGAAAGGAGAGGGAAAATGTTCGAGCTCGTAGACAACGTCCCGCAAAGCCCGGTCATCAAAGTGATCGGCGTCGGTGGCGGCGGTGGCAACGCCGTCAATCACATGGTCAAGAGCAACATCGAAGGCGTCGAATTCATCTGCGCCAACACCGATGCTCAAGCGCTGAAAAACATCGGCGCGCGCACCATCCTGCAACTGGGTACCGGCGTGACCAAGGGCCTGGGTGCAGGTGCCAATCCGGAAGTCGGTCGTCAGGCCGCGCTGGAAGACCGTGAGCGCATCGCCGAAGTGCTGCAAGGCACCAACATGGTGTTCATCACCACCGGCATGGGCGGCGGTACCGGTACCGGTGCTGCTCCGATCATCGCCGAAGTGGCCAAGGAAATGGGCATCCTCACCGTTGCGGTGGTGACCCGTCCGTTCCCGTTCGAAGGTCGCAAGCGCATGCAGATCGCCGACGAGGGCATCCGTGCCCTGGCCGACAGCGTCGATTCGCTGATCACCATTCCGAACGAGAAGCTGCTGACCATCCTGGGCAAGGATGCCAGCCTGCTGTCGGCCTTCGCCAAGGCTGACGACGTGCTCGCCGGTGCCGTTCGCGGTATCTCCGACATCATCAAGCGCCCGGGCATGATCAACGTCGACTTCGCCGACGTGCGTACCGTGATGAGCGAGATGGGCATGGCCATGATGGGTACCGGCTGCGCCAGCGGTCCGAACCGTGCGCGTGAAGCGACCGAGGCGGCCATCCGCAACCCGCTGCTCGAAGACGTCAACCTGCAGGGCGCCCGCGGCATTCTGGTGAACATCACCGCAGGTCCTGACCTGTCGCTGGGTGAATACTCCGATGTGGGCAGCATCATCGAGGCATTCGCCTCCGACCACGCCATGGTCAAGGTCGGTACCGTCATCGACCCGGACATGCGCGACGAGCTGCACGTCACCGTGGTAGCCACCGGCCTGGGTGCCAAGATCGAGAAACCGGTCAAGGTCATCGACAACACCCTGCAAGCGTCCGCTGTACAGACCCCAGCCCCTGCACCGGCCCGTCCGGAGCAACCTTCGGTCAACTACCGCGATCTGGAGCGTCCGACCGTCATGCGCAACCAGGCTCACGCCGGGGCCGCTGCGGCACAGAAGCTGAACCCGCAGGACGACCTGGATTATCTGGATATCCCGGCTTTCCTGCGTCGTCAGGCCGATTAATGGAATTTATCAGGGCTATGAAGGTGATTGGTGTTCAGCAAAGGCCGGGTCTGCTATTATCCTCAGCCTTTGTTGATACCAGTTCGCAATTTGCGCTGAAGCGGCCAATGCCATGATTAAACAACGCACCCTGAAAAATATCATCCGTGCCACAGGTGTCGGTCTGCACTCCGGGGAAAAGGTTTACCTGACCCTCAAGCCCGCCCCTGTGGATACCGGCATCGTATTTTGCCGTGCCGACCTCGACCCTGTGGTGCAGATCCCTGCCCGTGCGGAAAACGTCGGCGAGACGACCATGTCCACGACACTGGTCAATGGCGATACCAAGGTAGACACGGTAGAGCACCTGCTCTCGGCCATGGCTGGCCTGGGCATCGATAACGCCTACGTCGAGCTCTCCGCGTCCGAAGTGCCAATTATGGACGGCAGCGCCGGGCCCTTTGTATTCCTGATTCAATCTGCCGGCCTGGAAGAACAGGACGCAGCCAAGAAGTTCATCCGCATCCTGCGTGAAGTGACAGTGGAAGACGGCGACAAGCGCGCCACTTTCCTGCCTTTCGAAGGGTTCAAGGTGAGTTTCGAGATCGATTTCGACCACCCGGTGTTCCACAACCGGACCCAGAGTGCCAGCGTGGACTTTTCCAGCACCTCGTTCGTGAAGGAAGTCAGCCGCGCCCGTACCTTCGGGTTCATGAGTGACATCGAGTACCTGCGCAAGCACAACCTCGCCCTCGGCGGCAGCGTGGAAAACGCCATCGTCGTGGACAAGGATGGCGTGCTCAACGAAGACGGCCTTCGCTACGAAGACGAATTCGTCAAGCACAAGATCCTCGATGCGATTGGCGACCTCTACCTGCTGGGCAACAGCCTGATCGGCGAGTTCAAGGGCTACAAGTCCGGACACGCGCTGAACAATCAGCTGCTGCGCAAGCTGATCGAGGAAACCGATGCGTGGGAAGTGGTGACGTTCGAAGATGCCAGCACGGCACCGATCTCTTACATGCGTCCGGTTGCGGCAGTGTAAGTACGAACTCTCTCTTCTTTAGTTATTTTTTGGGGCTGCCTTCGGGTGGCCCTTTTTTATTGCCGCGCACTCGCAGGTTTGCGAGCGCTGTGCGCTCGTCTATCCCTTGCCGTGCCTGGCCAGGCGCTCCAGCGCCGCCTTGAGCTTGGGGTCGGTGATCCCTTCGGCCGTAGCGTGGATGTTCTGCGCCGAACGTGTCGAGATGTCCATCGGGTGCCCCGCCGCGGGTGCCACACCGGCCACCGGCTGCACCCTGAAATTGATGCGGGTCAGGCTGCTGAAGGCCTCCATCATCTGCAACTGGCGCAGCAGGCGTTTCTGCTGGTAGCGCAGGCGCGTGGCCCAGTGCCCGTCGGTGACGATCAGCAGCAGCGTACCCTCGCGCCAGGAGGCCACATGGCAATGCTCGCGCGCTGCCGGCTGCAACTGGCTCTCCACCAGGCGCTGCAGCTGGGCCAGGCGCTGGGCCTGGCTGAACAGGGCCTTGAGCGGTCGCGCTTCACGCAAAAGCACGGCGGGTGCACGGGCGGGCAGGGGGCGAAAAGCCATGGGCAGGGTCCGAAAAATACAGTGGCGCCATCTTAACAGATCGCCCCGCCGGTAATTCTTCATGTGACGATGGGTTGAAGTTGGCGAAAAAGGCCTTATTGTAAAAAAGCCCCGTCAAAAGCGCTGTGCCAGCATCGTGGAAATCCGCCACTTTCCTCACCATCGTTTCCGGGTAGAATGCTCGTTCGCATGCGGCCATAAGGGCTGCACGGGCGACTCACGGGGCCGCCCTCCATCCCTATGTGTGGAAGATCCTGCCAATATGTTTGCGCCTTTGTTAAAAAAACTTTTTGGAAGCAAGAACGAGCGTGAAGTCAAACGCATGCTCAAGACGGTACAGATCGTCAATGCCTTCGAAGAGCAGATGGTCGCCCTGACGGACGAGCAGTTGCGGGCCAAGACCGCAGCGTTCAAAGAGCGCCTGGCCAAAGGCGAGACCCTTGACCAACTGTTGCCCGAAGCCTTCGCCGTTGCGCGCGAGGCCGGCAAGCGGGTCATGGGCATGCGTCACTTCGATGTACAGCTGATCGGTGGCATGACCTTGCACGAGGGCATGATCGCAGAGATGCGTACCGGTGAAGGCAAGACCCTGGTGGCGACCCTGGGCGTGTACCTCAACGCGCTGTCCGGCAAGGGCGTGCACGTGGTCACGGTCAACGACTACCTGGCCCGCCGCGACGCCAACTGGATGCGCCCTCTGTATGAATACCTGGGCCTCACCGTGGGTGTGGTCACCCCGTTCCAGCCGCCGGAAGAAAAGCGCATCGCCTATGCCGCCGACATCACCTACGGCACCAACAACGAATTCGGTTTCGACTACCTGCGCGACAACATGGCGTTCAGCATGGAAGAGAAATTCCAGCGCGAGCTGAATTTCGCCGTGATCGACGAAGTCGACTCCATCCTGATCGACGAAGCCCGTACCCCGCTGATCATCTCCGGCCAGGCCGAAGACAGCTCCAAGCTGTACATCGAGATCAACAAGCTGATCCCGCAGCTCAAGCAGCACATCGAAGAGGTCGAAGGCCAGGTCACCCAGGAAGGCCACTACAGCATCGACGAGAAGACCCGCCAGGTCGAACTCAACGAAGCCGGCCACCAGTACATCGAAGAGATGCTCACCCAGGTCGGCATGCTGGCCGAGGGCGAGAGCCTCTACTCGGCGCACAACCTGGGCCTGCTGACCCACGTGTATGCCGGCCTGCGTGCCCACAAGCTGTTCCACCGCAACGTCGAGTACATCGTGCAGGACGGCCAGATCCTGCTGATCGACGAGCACACCGGCCGCACCATGCCGGGCCGTCGCCTGTCCGAGGGCCTGCACCAGGCCATCGAGGCCAAGGAAAACCTGAACATCCAGCCCGAGAGCCAGACCCTGGCCTCGACCACGTTCCAGAACTACTTCCGCCTGTACAACAAGCTGTCCGGCATGACCGGTACCGCTGACACCGAAGCGTTCGAATTCGCCCAGATCTACCAGCTCAACGTGATGGTGATCCCGCCGAACAAGCCGCTGGCGCGCAAGGACTTCAACGACCTGGTCTACCTGACCGCCGAAGAGAAGTACACCGCGATCATCGCCGACATCAAGGAGAGCATGGCTTCCGGGCGACCGGTGCTGGTGGGTACCGCCACCATCGAAACCTCCGAGCACATGTCCAACCTGCTGATCAAGGAAGGCATCGATCACAAGGTCCTGAACGCCAAGTTCCACGAGAAGGAAGCCGAGATCATCGCCCAGGCCGGTCGCCCGGGTGCACTGACCATCGCCACCAACATGGCCGGTCGTGGTACCGACATCCTGCTGGGCGGCAACTGGGAAGTCGAAGTGGCTGCCATGGACAACCCGACGCCCGAGCAGGTTGCCCAGGTCAAGGCCGACTGGCAGAAGCGTCACCAGCAGGTGATCGAGTCCGGTGGTCTGCACGTGATCGCCTCCGAGCGCCACGAATCGCGCCGTATCGACAACCAGTTGCGTGGCCGTTCCGGCCGTCAGGGCGACCCGGGCTCGAGCCGCTTCTACCTGTCGCTGGAAGACAGCCTGATGCGCATCTTCGCCTCCGACCGGGTCAAGAACTTCATGAAGGCCCTGGGCATGCAGTCCGGCGAGGCCATCGAGCACCGCATGGTCACCAACGCCATCGAGAAGGCCCAGCGCAAGGTCGAAGGTCGCAACTTCGACATCCGCAAGCAACTGCTCGAATTCGACGACGTGGCCAACGAGCAGCGTAAGGTCATCTACCACATGCGCAACAGCCTGCTGGCGGCGACCAACATCGGCGACACCATCGCCGAGTTCCGCCAGGAAGTGCTCGATGCCACCGTGGCCCAGCACATCCCGCCACAGTCGCTGCCCGAGCAGTGGGACGTGCCGGGCCTGGAAGCGGCACTGGCCAGCGATTTCGGGGTCAAGCTGCCGATCCAGCAGTGGCTGGACGAAGACGACCACCTGTACGAAGAGACCCTGCGCGAGAAGTTGATGGCCGAGCTGATGGCGGCCTACAACGAGAAGGAAGAGCAGGCCAGCGCCGATGCCCTGCGTACCTTCGAGAAGCAGATCCTGCTGCGTGTGATCGACGACCTGTGGAAAGACCACCTGTCGACCATGGATCACCTGCGCCACGGTATCCACCTGCGTGGCTACGCCCAGAAGAACCCGAAGCAGGAATACAAGCGCGAGTCGTTTGCCCTGTTCCAGGAACTGCTGGACTCGATCAAGCGCGACACCATCCGCGTGCTCTCGCACGTTCAGGTTCGCCGCGAAGACCCGATCGAAGAGGAAGCACGCCTGCGCCGCGAAGCCGAAGAGCTGGCCCAGCGCATGCAGTTCCAGCACGCCGAGGCCCCTGGCCTGGAGGCGGGCGAGCTGCTTGAGGAGGGTGCCGACGTCGCCGTGGCCGCAGCGCCGGTGCGCAACGAGCAGAAGCTGGGCCGCAACGAACCCTGCTGGTGCGGTTCGGGCAAGAAGTTCAAGCAGTGCCACGGCAAGATCGACTGATCGCACCGCCGTTGCCCCCTGCTGATATCTGAACACCGCGCCGCGACGGGCCCAACCGTCGCGGCGTTGTTCCATCTCAAGCGCCGGTATCTCGAGCCGGCGCCTTTTTTCTAGGAGCGCTTTCATGGCTGTCGGTCTTGGTCCTTTGCCAACGTTGCACCCGGTTCCAGGTTTTGAACTCGGTATTGCCTCTGCGGGCATCAAGCGCCCCGGGCGCAAGGACGTTGTGGTAATGCGCTGCGCCGAAGGCTCCAGCGTTGCCGGCGTGTTCACCCTCAATGCGTTCTGCGCTGCCCCGGTGATCCTGGCCAAGCAGCGCGTGCAGGGCAGTGTGCGTTACCTGCTGACCAACACCGGCAACGCCAACGCCGGTACCGGCGCCCCCGGCCTGGCCGCTGCCGAGCGCACCTGCGCCAGGCTGGCCGAGCTGGCGGGTGTCGACGCCGATGCGGTGCTGCCGTTCTCCACCGGTGTGATCGGTGAGCCACTGCCGGTCGAGAAGATCGAAGGCGCGCTGCAGGCCGCCCTGGACGACCTGTCGGAAAACAACTGGGCCGAGGCCGCCACCGGCATCATGACCACCGACACCCTGCCCAAGGGTGCCAGCCGCCAGTTCCAGCATGACGGCGTGACCATCACCGTGACCGGCATCAGCAAGGGCGCCGGGATGATCCGCCCGAACATGGCGACCATGCTCGGCTACATCGCCACCGACGCCAAGGTGGCGCCGGCCGTGCTCAAGGACCTGCTGCTGGACGGCGCCAACAAGTCGTTCAACCGCATCACCATCGACGGCGATACCTCGACCAACGATTGCTGCATGCTGATCGCCACCGGCAAGGCCGACGTGGCTGAAGTGACCGAAGCCCGCGGCCCGCTGTTCGACGCGCTGAAAAAGGCGGTGTTCGAGGTGTGCATGGAAGTGGCCCAGGCCATCGTGCGTGACGGTGAAGGCGCGACCAAGTTCGTGACCGTTCAGGTCAACGGTGGTGGCAATCATCAGGAATGCCTGGACGTCGGCTATGCCGTGGCGCATTCGCCGCTGATCAAGACCGCGCTGTTCGCCTCCGACCCGAACTGGGGCCGGATCCTGGCAGCTGTGGGCCGTGCTGGCGTGCCGAACCTGGACGTGAGCCTGATCGACGTGTACCTGGACGATGTGTGCATCGCCAGCAAAGGCGGCCGCAACGCCACCTACACCGAGGCCCAGGGCTCGGCCGTGATGGCCCAGGAAGAGATCACCATCCGCATCGACCTGGGGCGTGGCGACTGCAGCGAGACGATCTGGACCACCGACCTGTCCCATGAGTATGTGAAGATCAACGCCGAATACCGTACCTGACCGTATTGCGGGTCAAGCCCGCTCCCTCAAGGATTGCAGTAACCCTGTGGGAGCGGGCTTGACCCGCGATAGGCCCCCGCACATCCCGATGGAGCCCACCCATGAGCTACCAACTGATCATCGGCGACAAGCTGTATTCCTCCTGGTCGCTGCGCGCCGCCCTGGCCCTCGAGCTGGCCAGGGTGCCCTACACCGAACTGCTGATCACCCTCAACCAGCCCGATACCCGCCAGCGCATCCTGGCGCACTCCGCCACCGGCAAGGTGCCCCTGCTCAAGTCCGAACACGGCACCATCGCCGATTCTCTGGCAATCGCCGAATACCTGGCCGAGCGCCACCCTGAAGCCAACCTGTGGCCCAGCGACATCGCTGCCCGGGCCCAGGCGCGTTCGGCCTGCGCGCAGATGCACAGTGGCTTCTTCGCCCTGCGCAGCACCATGCCGATGAACCTGGACCACGATCAGGCCCTTGAGAGCATTCCACTCGAGGTGCAGATCGACATCGATCGCATCGTCGCGCTGTGGTCCGAGTGCCGCCTGGTGGCCAAGACCCCGGGCCCGTACCTGTTCGGCGAACTGAGCCTGGCCGACGCCTTCTTCGCCCCGGTGGCGGTGCGCCTGCGCAGCTACCGTGTCGAACTGCCAGCGGCAGCCGCCGCCTACGTCGAGGCCATCTACCAGTGGCCGGCCTTCCAGGCCTGGCAGCAGGCTGCGCTGGCGGAGCGTGCGTCGTGAAGCGGGTGCATGTTGCCGCTGCGGTGATCCGTGGCACCGACGGGCGCATCCTGATTGCGCGCCGTGCCGACAGCCAGCATCAGGGCGGCCTGTGGGAGTTTCCCGGCGGCAAGGTGGAGGCGGGGGAGGCGGTCGAGATCGCCCTGGCCCGCGAGCTGCACGAGGAACTGGGCATCGTCGTGACCCGTGCGCGGCCCTTGATCAAGGTGCGTCACGACTACCCCGACAAGCAGGTGCTGCTGGACGTGTGGGAGGTCGACGGCTTTACCGGGGAGCCCCATGGCGCCGAAGGCCAGCCACTGGCCTGGGTGTCGCCACGCGAACTGCCGCAATACGACTTCCCTGAAGCCAACCAGCCCATCGTGGCGGCCGCGCGGTTGCCTGGCCACTACCTGATCACCCCGGGCGAACTGGAAGCCCCGCAGTTGCTGCGCGGCATCCAGAAGGCGATTGCCGGCGGGATCAAGCTGGTGCAGTTGCGTGCGCCCAACGGCTACGACCCCAAGTACCGCGATGTGGCGGTGGATGCGGTGGGGCTGTGTGCCGGCAAGGCGCAGTTGATGCTCAAGGGGCCGCTGGAGTGGCTGGGCGATTTCCCGGCGGCAGGGTGGCACCTTACGGCCGAGCAGTTGCGCAAATACGCTCCCAAGGGCCGACCGTTCCCCAGGGAGCGCTGGCTGGCCGCGTCATGTCACAACGCCGAAGAACTGGCGCTGGCCGAGCAGATGGGGGTGGATTTCGTCACCCTGTCGCCGGTGCAGGCGACCCAGACGCATCCCGAGGCGGTACCGTTGGGCTGGGAGCAGGCCAGCGAGCTGATCGAAGGCTTCAACCGGCCGGTGTATGTGCTGGGTGGCGTGGGGCCGGCTGATTGCGAGCGGGCCTGGCAGTTCGGCGCCCAAGGCGTGGCCGGAATTCGGGCATTCTGGCCTGAGGCCTGAGTGAAGCCTCGCCGGCAAGGCCGGCTCCTACAGACGGCGCTGACCTTTGTAGGAGCCGGCCTTGCCGGCGAAGCGGCGTCATGGCCTGGCCGCAGCCTGCCACAACACCTCCGCCACCCCCTGGCGCCGCGCAATCACCCGCGCCGCCACGAACAGCAAGTCCGACAGCCGATTGATGTACGCCAGCCCCACCCCCGCCAGCGGCTCTGCCGCATTCAACTGCTGACACCGCCGCTCCGCACTGCGGGCCAGGCTGCGGCATACATGGGCCTGGGCAATCAGCGCCGAACCGCCCGGCAGAATGAAGTTCTCCAGAGGCCCCAGCTCTTCGTTCCAGTGGTCGATCGCCGCTTCCAGGCGCTGCACCTCGGCCTCGTTCAAGGCCTGGTAACTGGGCATCGCCAGCTCACCACCCAGGTCGAACAGCCGATGCTGACACGGCGCCAGCACTTCGACCACCTCGTCCAGGTGTTGCTCGGCCAGGCCTGCCAGCAACACGCCCAGCTGGCTGTTGAGCGTGTCCACCTCGCCGATGGCCTCGATGCGCGGATGGTCCTTGGCGACGCGACGGCCGTCGCCCAGGCCGGTTTCGCCCTTGTCGCCGGTGCGGGTGTAAATCTTCGACAAGCGAAAACCCATGCTCATGACTCCATCGTTGGCGGGCCGGGGGGTGGCATCGGCAGGTTGCTCAGCGGCAGGCGCAAGGTGAAGCACGTGCCCTGACCTGGCGCCGACTGCACCTCCATCTGGCCCTTGTGGTTGTTGGTGATGATGAAATACGACACTGACAGGCCCAGGCCAGTGCCCTGGCCGATTTCCTTGGTGGTGAAGAACGGCTCGAAGGTGCGCTTGCGCACCGCCTCGGGCATGCCCACGCCGTTGTCTTCGACCTGGATCTCGGCCCACGGCGGGTTGAGCCGGGTACGCAGGATGATACGCCCCGGTTCGCTGTCGTCTTCGCGCTGGTGAATCGCCTGGGCGGCGTTCTTGAGCAGGTTGAGCAGCACCTGTTCCAGCTCGTTGGCGGTGCCGGGCACCGGGCCCAGGGCCGGGTCGAACTGGCGCACGATGGCCTGGCCCTTGAAGTCGAAGCCTTCGGTCAGGTCGAAGTCGTTGCCGGCGATCTCCACCGCCTGGTCGATCAGTGCCGGCAGGTCGCACGGTGCCATCTGGCGGTTGCTGCGGCGGCTGAAGCTGAGCATGTGGGTGACGATCTTGGCCGCCCGTGCGCCGGCCTGCTGGATGCCATCGAGCAACTGGGGTACCTGGCGGTTTTCCAGGTACTGGTTGACCGTACCCAGGTCGATGCCGGTTTCGCTGGCCTGCTCCAGGTTCTTCGGCAGGTCGGGGGACAGGCGTCGACGGATGTTCTGCACGTTGTGCAGGATCGCCCCCAGCGGGTTGTTGATCTCGTGGGCCATGCCAGCAGCCAGGCCACCGACCGAGAGCATCTTCTCCGACTGCACCATCATCTCTTCGAGCGACAGGCGCTGGGTGATGTCGTCGATGCGAATCACCACGCCGCGCCCGCCACCGCCCATCAGCGGGTAGAAGGTCAGGGCGTAGTGGCGCGCATCGTCGCCCCTGGTCCAGGTGACCCGCTCGATCTTGGCCACGCGGTGCTTCTCGACGCTTTCCTTGAGCTGCGGCAGGAACGGCTTGAGCGGCTCGAACGCGAGGAAGATCGGCTGGTTCAGCGCCTCGTCCAGCGGCGTGCCGGAAAGCGCGCTGGCCTCCTGGTTCCACTGGGTCACGTAGAGCTGTTCGTCCAGGGCGATCAGTGCCGAGGGCATGGAGTCGATGATGCTGTTGAGGTAGTTCTGAAAGCCGGTGAGCTTGCGCTCGATCTTGCTGCGCACCTGTACTTCGAGTTCCAGTTTGCGGTTGGTGTGACGGGTTTCCTCGGCCAGGCCCTGGGCCTGGTCATAGGCGGTCTGGAATTCATCGCGGGCGCGCTTGAGTTGCTGTTCGCGGGCTTCGATGCGCGACAGCATGGTGTTGAACGCCTCGGCCAGGCTGCCGATTTCGTCGCGGTTGCCGGGGCGCGCGCGCAGGGCATAGTTCTCTTCGCGGGTTACCTGGCGCGAGAGCTGTTCGAGCTGGTAGATCGGCTGGGTGATCAGGCGCTTGATCTGCCGCGCAATCAGCATCCATAGCAGGATGCTGAACACCAGGATGCCCAGGCTGGCGGTCAGTGTGCCGGTATAGAAGGCCATCGGCAGCTCGCTGCTGGCCACCAGCAGCAGATGCCCGGGCGGGTTGCCGGGGCGCGGCAGGGTTACCAGCTGGGTGCTGCGAAACTCGGTCAGGCGCCAGCTCTCGATGTTGCGGTAGCGCTTGGGCACTGCCAGGGGTTCGCCGTGCTGCAACTGCGCCAGCAGCTTGCCGTCGCTGCCATACAGCGCGGCGGCGCGCAGCGGGGTGTAGCTGTCCAGTTCCTTGAGCAGGTCGTTGGCCGCCTCTGGCGAGTCGGCGGCGCGCTGTGCCAGCTCCGGGTGCGATACCAGGCGGCCGATGGTCTGCAGGGCCTGGGGCGCCATGGCCTCCTGGGAGATCCAGTAGGCGGCGCTGATGAAGGTCAGGTTGGCCACCAGCAGAATGGTGATCAGCAGCACCAGCAGGGCGGCCAGCAGCTTCTGGCCGACCGGCAGGTTTTCCAGGCGTTCGCGCAAGGGCATGGTGACGGCGTGATCCTGTGGGTGGAGGGGCAGGGTAGCGTTGCCCTCAGTCGCTGGGCAACCCGCGTGCGTTCAGGTGTTCGACCAGGCGCCGGTGCAGCCGTTCAAGGTGCGCCAGATGGCGGCCGTGGCGGGCGGCAACGCGGCAGGCGTGGCCGAGCAGGTAGTGGATCTCGGTGCGTCGGCCCTGGCGCACGTCCTGGTACATGGAAGAGTAGTTCGCCGCCGTGGCCTGGATGACCCGTTCGACCTCGACCTGCAGGTCGGAGGCGGCTTTGGGCTGGCCGCAGTGCTGCAGCAGCTCGGCCAGCTCCGCGCACAGCGTGGCCACCTCGCAGTGATGCTCGGCCAGGCCGCCGTTGCGGCACGCATGCAGCACGGTCAGTGGGTTGATGGCGCAGTTGAGCGCCAGCTTGCGCCACAGCCGGGTGAGGATGTCCGGGGTCCACTGGTGCGGGATGCCGGCGTCGGTCAGGTCGTCGAGCCAATCGGGCGGCAGCGGGTTGGCCGGGTCGCCCAGCCAGTTGAAGCCATGCCCGGCAAAGTTCACCTGCCAGTCGGCTTCGCGAAACGCGCCCTCGGTGCTGGAGGCGAAGATGCAGCGTGCGTGGGGGACCTGGCTGGCGACTTCGTCCTGGCTGCCCAGGCCGTTCTGCAGCAGCACCAACTCGGCATTGCGCGCCAGTCGCGGCGCCAGCTGCGCCACTGCCGCGGGCGCGTCGTAGGCCTTGCAGGCCACCAGCAGCCGGTGGATAGGCGTGCCTGCATCGGCGGTTTCGGCGGGGATCGCGTGGCGCTGCGCCTGGCCGTTGTGTACCAGGCTCAGGCCGCCCGCCGCCTCGTAGGCGTGCAGGCGCGCAGGGTCGCGCAGGATCAGGCGGACCGCCTTGCCGGCCTGTGCCAGGCGGCAGGCCCAGAGGCTGCCCAGGCTGCCGGCGCCGAGAATATGCCAGGTGCTGCTCATCTGCGTTTCGCAACCGTTATAATGAACCCGCATTTTAACCGTCAAACCCGGCACGCTCCATCATGCTCTGCGACCAGGGGCCCATGAGCGTGCGTTTATTTTTTTGGAGAATGGATATGCCGTCGTTCGACGTGGTATCGGAACTGGACAAGCACGAAGTCACCAACGCCGTGGAAAACGCGGTCAAGGAGCTCGACCGCCGCTACGACCTCAAGGGCAAGGGCAGCTTCGAGTTCAAGGAAAAGGAACTGACCGTCAATCTCACCGCCGAGGCCGAGTTCCAGCTCGAGGCGATGATCGACATCCTCAAGCTGGCGCTGGTCAAGCGCAAGATCGACGTGCAGTGCCTGGAGGTCAAGGATGCCTTCGCATCGGGCAAGGTGATGAAGCAGGAAGCGACGCTGAAGGAAGGCATCGACAAGGAACTGGCCAAGAAGATCGTCGCCCACATCAAGGATGCCAAGCTCAAGGTCCAGGCCGCCATCCAGGGCGAGCAGGTACGTGTCACCGGCAAGAAACGCGACGACCTGCAGGAGGCCATCGCGGCCCTGCGTGCCAAGGAGTTCGGCATGCCGCTGCAGTTCAACAACTTCCGCGACTGATCCCCGTGTACCCGGAACCTTGGCGCCGTTTCGGCGTCCGAGGTTTCTGCGGCCGCTGAAACGATTGCGGCGCCACGCTTTCCCCGTTTTTTGCCGCCCGGCATCAGGAGACAACCTATGGATTTGAACGCTGAAGTGGATCAGCTGGTCAGGACTTCGCAGACCTGGATCCCGATGATCATGGAATATGGCAGTCGCCTGTTGCTGGCGCTGCTGACCCTGGCCATCGGCTGGTGGGTGATCAACAAGGTCACCTACCGCCTGGGCAAGCTGCTGGCCCTGCGCAACGCCGACCTGGCGCTGCAAGGCTTCATCAGCAGCCTGGCGAACATCATTCTGAAGATCCTGCTGGTGGTCAGCGTGGCCTCGATGATCGGCATCGAGACCACCTCGTTCGTGGCCGCCATCGGTGCCGCCGGCCTGGCCATCGGCCTGGCCTTGCAGGGCAGCCTGGCGAACTTCGCCGGCGGGGTGCTGATCCTGCTGTTCCGTCCGTTCCGCCTGGGCGACTGGATCGAGGCCCAGGGGGTCAGCGGTACCGTGGACAGCATCCAGATCTTCCACACGGTGCTGCGTACCGGTGACAACAAGACGGTGATCCTGCCCAACGGCAGCCTGTCCAACGGCATCATCACCAACACCAACCGCCAGCCGACCCGCAAGGTGGTGTTCGATGTGGGCGTGGACTACGAGGCCGATCTGCAGGTAGCGCGCAAGGTGCTGCTGGACCTGGCCAATGACCCGCGGGTGCTGCAGGAACCGGGCGCGCCCCAGGCGGTGATTTCGGCACTGGGCGACAGCTCGATCACCGTGTCGCTGCGAGCCTGGGTGAAGACGGCTGACTACTGGGACGTGATGTTCATGCTCAACGAGCATGCGCGCGACCGGTTGAAGGCCGAGGGCATCGACATCCCGTTTCCGCAGCGGGTAATCCGTGTGGTGCAGGAAGCGGCCGTGCAGTAACAACGCCTCGAGCTCATCGCGGGTCAAGCCCGCTCCCACAGGTACATCATGTGTCTGGAGACAGTGATGACCGCGTGGGAGCGCGGCTTGCCCCGCGATGCGGGTGTACCGATTACACTTGTTCACTTCTTGTTACTGTTCGACCTTTGCCTTTTCTGGCATACAGGCTGGCTGATTTTCCCTGCCAGGCCTTGCCATGCTTACCCCGCTGATAAACATCACCCCGTTCCGGGCATTCTGTTTCGCCATGACCCTGGCGTTGTTCGAATTGCTGACCTACCTGGCCAGCGACGTGGTGATGCCTGCCATGCCCACGGTGGTGGGCGACCTGAATGCCAGCCCCGAATTCATCCCCCATGCGCTGAACCTCTACCTGCTTGGCGGTGTGCTGCTGCAGTGGCTGATCGGCCCGCTGGCCGACCGCTACGGGCGGCGTCCGCTGCTGCTGTGGGGGTGCGCCATCTTCTGCCTGGCCTGCCTGGCCACCTACTGGGTCGAGGGCATCGAGCTGTTCAACCTGCTGCGCCTGTTGCAGGGTATCGGCCTGGGCTTTGTGGTCACGGTCAGCTACCCGGCCCTGAACGAAGCCTTCAGCGAGGCGGATGCGGTGCGCATGATGGCCCTGCTGGCCAACATCGCGCTGCTTTCGCCGCTGCTCGGCCCACTGGTAGGCACCGTGCTGCTGGAATGGGTCTCGTGGCGCTGGCTGTTCGTACTGTTCGCAGGGTTCGCCGTGCTGACCTGGTGCGCGCTGTACCGCTTCATGCCTGAAACCCTGGGGGTGGAGCGGCGCGACGGTACGCGCCTGGCCTTCCAGCCCATCCACCTGCTGCCCTTGCTGGCCGGTTACGGGCAACTGCTGGGCAACCGCCGCTTCGTTGCCGGCAGCGCTGCCCTGGGCCTGGTGGGCCTGCCGCTGATCGGCTGGATCGGTCTGTCGCCGGTGCTGCTGATTCATGACGAGGGCTTGAGCACCCTGGACTATGCGCTGTGGCAATTGCCGGTGTTCGGCGGCCTGATTGCGGGCAACCTGATCATCAACCGTATTGCCGAGCGCTACAGCCTGCGCGCGCTGATCCGCAAGGCCCTGTGGCCGTATCTGATCGGCCTGGGCGCGGCCATGCTGGGCACCTGGCTGTACCCTTCGGTGTTCAGCCTGGTGGCGGGCATGTCGCTGTACGCATTGGGCCTGGGCATCGCCAACGCGGTGCTGTACCGCATGACGCTGTTCTCCAGCGAGCAGAGCAAGGGCCTGGTGTCGGCGATGCTGGGCATGATCACCATCGCCTTGCTGGGCCTGGGCGGCGCCTTGCTGGCGATGCTGGGGGCAGGGGCGAGCCTGTTGAGCTTCGCCCTGGCGGCAGGTTGCGCCGGGTTGCTGGCGCTGTGGCCATTGCGCACGGTGCTGCAGGACGACGCGGAACTGGCGTCGCTGGCCTAGGCTCCGGGGCGCTCGGTGGTCTCGGGCTCCACGGGGGCCAGCTTGCCGCGCCGCAGTTCCTGGTGCCAGTGCAAGGCAATCAGGATCAGCGTTGGCACCCCGAGCATCGCGGTGATCAGGAAGAAGTCGTGATAGCCGTACTTCTCGACCATCACGCCTGAGTAGCCACCGATCAGGCGCGGCAACAGCAGCATGATCGAGCTGAGCAGGGCGTACTGGGTGGCCGAGAACTTCAGGTTGGTCAGGCTCGACAGGTAGGCCACGAAGGCCGAGGTCGCCAGACCCGAGCTGAAGTTGTCGAGCGAGATGGTCACCACCAGCATCTGCAGGTTCGGCCCCATGTCGGCGAGCATCAGGAACAGCAGGTTGGTCGCCGCAGAGGTCACACCGCCGATGAACAGGATCGGCAGGATGCCGAAGCGCACGATCAGCAGGCCGCCCATGCCGGCCCCGAACAGGGTCATGAACAGGCCGAAGATCTTGCTGACGCTGGCGATCTGGTCCTTGGTGAAGCCCTGGTCGATGTAGAACACGTTGGCCATCACGCCCATCACCGTGTCCGACATGCGGTAGGTGGCGATCAGCCCCAGCAGCAGCAGCGCCTGCCAGCGGTAGCGCACGATGAAGTCGTTGACCGGAGTCAGCACCGGGGCCAGCCCGCGTCGCCCCATGGACGACAGGC
Organism: Pseudomonas sp. 8209; assembly: GCF_028682105.1. Classification (NCBI taxonomy): domain Bacteria; kingdom Pseudomonadati; phylum Pseudomonadota; class Gammaproteobacteria; order Pseudomonadales; family Pseudomonadaceae; genus Pseudomonas; species Pseudomonas sp. 8209. Next base: position 314,246 of record NZ_JANIAH010000005.1, on the reverse strand, counting down.
ACAGCGTGGTGAGGGTGATGTAGAGGATCGCGCGCAGGAAGGCGCGGTCTTCAAGCAGCAGGTCGAGCAGGCTGGCGCCTTCGAACAGCACGCTGGCGAAATCGGTGTTGTACAGCTGGGTGAACATCGCCGGTACCGACACCAGCAGAATGATCAGCACGAAGACCGAGGCCAGCTGGTGGCCGAAGCCGTAGCGCGCCGCCGACAGCTGGGTACGCAGGGGTACGGGCGGCTCGCGCATCAGCAGGCTGGTGATCAGGGCGGGCACCATCAGCACGCCGAACAGCACATAGGTGCCGGTCCAGGCGCTGTGCTTGTAGCTGAAGCCGGTGGAGCCGAACCCTTCGGCAAAGAACAGCGCGCCCGCGGTGGCCAGCAGGGCGGCGACCCGGTAGCCGGCCATGTAGCTGGCGGCCAGGGCGGCCTGGCGCTGGTCGCCGGCGATCTCGAGGCGGTAGGCATCCACGGCGATGTCCTGGGTGGCCGAGGCGAAGGCCACCAGCACCGCCAGCGCGATCAGCCACGACAGGTGCTTCTGCGGGTCGCAAAAGCCCATGCCGACCAGGCCGATGACCACCAGGATCTGTGACAGCACCAGCCAGGAACGGCGTCGGCCAAGCTTGCCCAGCAATGGCAGGCGCCATTGGTCCAGCAGTGGCGACCATACCCACTTGAAGGCGTAGGCCAGGCCGATCAGGCTGGCATAACCGATGGTTTCACGGGCAACCCCGGCTTCGCGCAGCCATACCGACAGGGTCGAGAACACCAACATATAGGGCAGGCCGGCGGCAAAGCCGAGCAGCAACAGCACCAGGGTCGACGGGCTGGCATAGGCAGCGAGCGCAGCGCGCCAGGTTTTACGGGGCATGGGCCAACATCTGCCTCAAGTTTGCGAAAACAAAGCGCGCACTCTAACCGCTGTGCTCCATCGGGCGCCAGCCATGGCGCAACATATCCACACGATTGTTCCGGACGGTCACCCCTTCGGCCCGCAGGCGGGCCCGCTGCTCATCCCCGGAGGGCGTGCCAAGGGCCAGGCTCAGGCGTCCGCCGGCGCCCAGCACGCGGTGCCAGGGCAGGCGAGTGTCGCTCGGCAACTGGCTGAGGGTGCGCCCCACCCAGCGCGCCGCGCGGCCCAGGCCGGCGATGGCCGCCAGTTCACCATAGCTGACCACCTTGCCTGGCGGCAGTTGGCCCAGCACCAGGTAGAGCGCCGTCCGTCGGTCTTCTGCGCGCTGCTGCGCGTCGGTCAAGGCCGCGCTCATCGGGGCGTTGCGGGGCAGTGAAGGGGGCAGGGCGCACAAATACGAATTGAACTCATCGGCATTGGCTGGGTCAGTCCTTGTTCTGCTGGCGGGTATCTGGATAATGCCCGATTTTTCTGCGAACCCGAGTTTCTGTACTGCCTATGTATTCTAGAGCCTTGTTGTGCCTTGTGATGACCGGTGTCTGCGCCCCTGCGGTGGCCGATACCGTATGGATGAAGAACGGCGACCGGCTCAGCGGCAAGATCAAGGTCTTCGACGGTGGCAAGCTGGTGCTGCAGACCGAATACGGTGGCTCCATCGCGCTGGACTGGAAGAAGGTCAAGACCCTGGAGAGCGACCAGGAACTGCTGGTCAAGCAGGACGCCTACACCGGCGAGAAGGCCAAGTCGCTGCAGGCCGGTGAAGACGGCCAGGTGATCCTGGCCAATGGCGAGGCGCCCAAGGCGGTTGAACTGGCCAGCATCCAGCAGATCATGAAGCCCAAGCCGCTGGTCGAAGACATGCTGTGGAAGGGCAACATCGACCTGGCACTGGACTACAAGCGCGCCGAAACCGACAGTGACGACTACGACGTCGACTTCAAGACCACTGCCCGTCACGGTCGCTGGCGGCATAACGCCGAGGGCGAGTACAACCGCGAGACCAAGAACGACACGACCACCACCAACAACTGGAGCGCCGAATACGCGCTGGACCGCTTCATTACCGAGCAGTGGTTCTGGCAGGGGCGTCTGAACTACAAGCGCGACCACATCGAAGACCTGACCCGCCAGCGCACGGTCGGTACCGGCCCGGGCTACCAGTTCTGGGACGACGAGCTGGGCGCGTTCTCGCTGGGTTCGCTGCTCAACCGCACCGACTACGAGTACAGCGACGGCGGCAAGGACAACTTCTATTCGCTGGGCGTGAAGTGGGACTACAACCGCTACCTGATCGGCAAGTCGGTCGAGCTGTTCACCAACGGCGAGGTTGGCAAGCCGCTGGGCGGCGTGGCGGACTACAGCCTGGATGCCGAGGTGGGCCTGCGCTACAAGGTCACCGAATGGGCATCGCTGAACCTGAAGGCCGAGAAGGACATCATCAGCGGCACCAGCGACAGCGACCTGGACAAGACGCGCTACACCGTCGGCTTCGGCGTGGCCTGGTAAACCGCTTTCGCATTCAGGGGCCGGCGCCTGCAGGCCCCTTGGCAATCGCCACTGATAATGATTAGCTTGTCGCGATCACACCTTTCCCAGGAGCACCCCCGTGAGCGCGAAGGCTGCAAGGCAGGCAAGAGAGCTGCTGCTCAAGGAGTACCGTGGCGTACTCTCGACCCATTCCAAATCGATGCCCGGCTTCCCCTTCGGTTCCGTGGTGCCGTATTGCCTGGACGCCGACGGTAACCCGCTGATCCTGATCAGTCGCATTGCCCAGCACACCCACAACCTGCAAAAAGACCCCAAGTGTTCGCTGCTGGTAGGCGAGCGCGATGCCGAGGACGTGCAGGCGGTGGGTCGTCTTACCGTGATGGCCGAGGCCCACAAGCTGGCCGACCCCGAGGCCATCGAGGCCGCCGCCGGGCGCTATTACCGCTACTTCCCCGAATCGAGCCAGTACCACAGCGCCCACGACTTCGACTTCTGGGGGCTCAGGCCGGTGCGCCATCGCTATATCGGCGGCTTCGGCGCGATTCACTGGCTGGACGACGTGACCCTGGCCAACCCGTTCGCCGGCAAGGCCGAGGTGAGCATGGTCGAGCACATGAACGACGACCATGCCAACGCCATCGCGCACTACGTTGAGCTCAGCGGCCTGCCTGCCAGCGCACCGGCCTCGCTGGTAGGGATCGATACCGAGGGCATGCACCTGCGCATCGGCCAGGGCCTGCACTGGCTGGCGTTTCCAAGGTCTTGCAATACACCGATACAAGTACGCGAAGCCCTGGTTTTGCTGGCCCGCGCCGAACAGTGGCCTGACCGCGAGGCGGTCGAGGGTTGAAATTGCAACGGCCAGCAACCATTTAAGGTCGTACCTGCAAGGACATCTTGCGTAGAGGAACCCTTGATGCGTGCTTTTCTACTGCTGTTTCTGCTTTTCCCGGTGCTCGAGCTGTATGTGTTTTTCAAGGTCAGCACCGCGATCGGATTTTTCCCGGCGCTGCTGCTGATCATCGCGGGCTCGGCCCTTGGTGTGCTGGTGGTGCGGGTCGCAGGCCTTGCCACCGCGCTGCGTGCGCGGGCGAGCCTGCAGCGCGGCGAATTGCCGGCCGAAGACATGTTCCACGGCCTGATGCTGGCCCTGGGTGGCGGTCTGCTGTTGCTCCCCGGCTTCATCAGCGACGTGATCGGCCTGATCGTGCTGTTGCCGTTCAGCCGCCGGTTGCTGGCCAACAAGCTGCGCCAGCGCGCCGAAGCCCAGGCCATGCGTCAGCGCGCCTTCGGCGACGACCCGTTCAATGCGCCGCCAGGTGCACCGCGTCAGCCCAATGTGATCGAAGGCGAATACGAAAAGCGTGACCCGTGACGCGAGCGCTCGCCCGCGTAGCATGAAACGGCCCTTCGGGGCCGTTTTTCATTTGGCGCGCCGGCCTGCAAAAATTTTCATCGGCAAGCCTTGTAATCGCCTTGGCCGACCTCATGTATGGGTCACCGCAAGGTTTCTGGGCATTTGCCCCAGACAATACATGCGTGGCCCGCCCCGCGGTCCACGATCGGCTACGCCGAAAGCATCAACACGCCGGTAACGATACCGGCCGATGAAAACCACTATCAGGAGAGATCGACAATGAAGCTTCGTCCTCTGCATGACCGCGTCGTCATCCGTCGCAGCGAAGAAGAATCGAAAACCGCTGGCGGTATCGTTCTGCCAGGCTCGGCCGCTGAAAAACCCAACCGTGGCGAAATCGTCGCCGTGGGTACCGGCCGCATCCTGGACAACGGCGAAGTGCGCGCGCTGGCCGTGAAAGTGGGTGACAAGGTGGTTTTCGGCCCGTACTCGGGCAGCAACACTGTGAAAGTTGACGGCGAAGACCTGCTGGTAATGGCTGAGAACGAGATTCTCGCCGTTATCGAAGGCTGATCCGCTGGTTTCCCGTTACTCCAAAGTATTCAAGGATTAAACGATCATGGCTGCTAAAGACGTAAAATTCGGCGATTCCGCCCGTAAGAAAATGCTGGTTGGCGTCAACGTTCTGGCTGACGCGGTAAAAGCGACCCTGGGCCCGAAAGGCCGCAACGTGGTTCTGGCCAAGAGCTTCGGCGCGCCAACCATCACCAAAGACGGTGTTTCGGTTGCCAAGGAAATCGAACTCAAGGACGCCTTCGAGAACATGGGCGCCCAACTGCTGAAAGACGTGGCCTCCAAGGCTAACGACGAAGCGGGCGACGGCACCACCACCGCTACCGTTCTGGCTCAGGCCATCGTCAGCGAAGGCCTCAAGGCCGTTGCTGCCGGCATGAACCCGATGGACCTCAAGCGCGGTATCGACAAGGCCACCATCGCCATCGTCAAAGAGCTGAAGAACCTGTCCAAGCCATGCGCCGATTCCAAGGCCATCGCTCAGGTCGGTACCATCTCGGCCAACTCCGACACCTCCATCGGTGAAATCATTGCCGAAGCCATGGAAAAAGTCGGTAAAGAAGGCGTGATCACCGTCGAAGAAGGCTCGGGCCTGGAAAACGAACTGTCGGTTGTAGAAGGCATGCAGTTCGACCGTGGCTACCTGTCCCCTTACTTCGTCAACAAGCCGGACACCATGGTTGCCGAGCTCGACGGCCCGCTGCTGCTGCTGGTCGACAAGAAGATCTCCAACATCCGCGAACTGCTGCCAGTACTGGAAGCCGTTGCCAAGGCCGGTCGTCCGCTGCTGATCGTGGCTGAAGACGTCGAAGGCGAAGCGCTGGCTACCCTGGTGGTCAACAACATGCGCGGCATCGTGAAAGTGGCTGCGGTCAAGGCACCTGGCTTCGGCGACCGCCGCAAGGCCATGCTGCAGGACATCGCCGTCCTGACCGGCGGTACCGTGATCTCCGAAGAAATCGGCCTGAGCCTGGAGTCGACCACCCTGGAGCACCTGGGCAACGCCAAGCGCGTGACCCTGTCCAAGGAAAACACCACCATCATCGACGGTGCTGGCGTTGAAGCCGACATCGAAGCACGCGTCAAGCAGATCCGTGCCCAGATCGAAGAGACTTCCTCGGACTACGACCGTGAAAAACTGCAAGAGCGTCTGGCCAAGCTGGCTGGCGGTGTTGCCGTGATCAAGGTCGGTGCCGGCACCGAAGTTGAAATGAAAGAGAAGAAAGCCCGCATTGAAGACGCCCTGCACGCTACCCGCGCAGCCGTCGAAGAAGGCGTGGTACCTGGCGGTGGCGTGGCGCTGGTTCGCTCGCTGCAGGCCATTGCCGAGCTCAAGGGCGACAACGAAGACCAGAACGTGGGTATCCAGTTGCTGCGTCGCGCCGTCGAGTCCCCACTGCGCCAGATCGTTGCCAACGCCGGCGACGAGCCAAGCGTGGTAGTCGACAAGGTCAAGCAAGGTTCGGGCAACTTCGGTTACAACGCTGCTACCGGCGAGTACGGCGACATGATCGAAATGGGCATCCTGGACCCTGCCAAGGTGACCCGTTCGGCTCTGCAGGCCGCGGCCTCGATCGGTGGTCTGATGATCACTACCGAAGCCATGGTTGCCGATGCGCCTGAAGACAAGGCTGCCGGTGGCATGCCTGACATGGGCGGCATGGGTGGCATGGGCGGCATGGGCGGCATGATGTAAGCCAGCCTTACCCGCTTGAAGAAGAGCCCCGCCTTGTGCGGGGCTTTTTTATGTCTGGCAGAAACCCTTCGCCAGCAAAGCTGGCTCCTACAGACGTTCAGCGAATCCTGTAGGTGCCAGCCTGGCTGGCGAAGCGGCCAGTGACGGCTTGCGATACAACACCAGCCAGTAGCACCCCAACCCGATCAGCCAGCAGAACACCGCTGTCCACACATTGTGCGAAAAGAAGTGGGCGCCCTGCAGCATCCTGCCCACCGAAAACACCACCCCCAGGCCAAAGGCGAACACCAGCGCAGCCTTGGCCAGGCGTGGCTTGCGATCACGCAGGACAAAAAACAGCGCAAACAGGGTAAACCCCGTGGCCGCATGCCCGCCCGGCCAGCAGCGCCCTGGCTTGTCGGTGGCGGGGCGGGCCTCTAACAGCTTGCTGTAGGTTTCCTGGCCGCCGAATTCGCTCAGGCTCCAGGGGCACTGCACCGCCGTCGCGGCCTTGAGCGGCGTCACGAAGCCGGTCGACAGGCCCATCGCCAGCACCAGGCAACCCAGTTCCCGGCGCCAGCTCTTGAGGGGCTGCAGCACAAAGCTGGCGGCAAAGCCGACGATGGCCAGCACCGCGAACAGGATCACCAGCTCCTTGGCGCGGTCATGCAGGATGTCTTCGAGAAAATAGCTGTGACGACCGATGAACTGGCCCGCCTGCGGGTCGAACGCGAGGTTGGCCAGGGCCATGTCCAGGTCGGTCAGCTCCAGCAGGATCAGGCACACGGCGGTCAGCAGCGGAATGCCCAGGGCAATCCACAGGTTCAGCGGGCGGGACGCGGGCAAAGGGGGAGTGGCAGGCATGGCAGGGTCCAGGCAGGCAATGGAAACTGCCGATTGTGTGCCGGCGCGCCTACGCTATGTGTGAAGCTGGGGTGAAAAAAATGTCAGTTGCGATTAAATCCATGCGGCGCTGGCGGGGCCTGGGCGATGGCCTTAAGCTGCGCCTGCCAAGCAGGCAAACGAGGACGGGGAGAGGTACCGATGCGAATTCTACTGGTTGAAGACAACCGCGATATCCTGGCCAACCTGGCCGATTACCTGGGCCTCAAGGGCTACACCGTCGACTGCGCCCAGGACGGCCTGTCGGGCCTGCACCTGGCTGCCACCGAGCACTACGACCTGATCGTGCTCGACATCATGCTGCCCGGCATCGACGGCTACACGCTGTGCAAGCGCCTGCGCGAGGATGCCCGGCGCGATACCCCGGTGATCATGCTGACCGCCCGCGACCAGCTCGACGACCGCCTGCAGGGCTTTCGCTCCGGCGCCGACGACTACCTGCTCAAGCCGTTCGCCCTGTCGGAACTGGCCGCGCGCATCGAAGCGGTGCTGCGCCGGGCCCAGGGCGGTGGCCGGCGCAGCCTGAACGTCGGCGACCTGAGCTACGACCTCGACACTCTGGAGGTCACCCGCCAGGGCAAGTTCCTCAAGCTCAACCCGGTCGGCCTCAAGCTGCTTGCAGTGCTGATGCAGAAGAGCCCCCACGTGCTGCGCCGCGAGGTACTGGAAGAAGCCCTGTGGGGCGACGACTGCCCCGACAGCGACAGCCTGCGCAGCCACGTCCACCAGTTGCGCCAGGTGATCGACAAGCCATTCGACAAGCCCCTGCTGCATACCGTGCACGGTGTTGGCTATCGACTGGCCGAGGGTCGTGATGGAGTTTAAGCAAAGCCTTGCCCAGCGCATCATCATCGCCTTCGCGCTGATGAGCGCGCTGGTGGCCGGGGCCTTCGCCTTCGGCATCGTGGCCACCGTGCACCTGGTGGAGGAGCGCCTGATCTCCTCGGTACTGGGGGGCGACCTCAAGCGCATGCTGCTGATGGACAGCGTATCGGAGTGGAGCCACCGTCCGCGGCCCGACCAGTTGTTCTACTACAGTGGCGGGCGCGACGACTTCGACCTGCCCAAGGACCTGCGCCACCTCACCCCGGGGTTTCACGAAGTGTTTCGCGAGCACCTGTCGTACCACGCCATGGTCGAGGTGGTGGACGGGCGGCACTACGTGCTGCTGCAGGACCAGAGCGATTTCGAAGAACGCGAGCGCGTGCTGTTCGCCGTGGTGGTGGTGGGCTTCGTGCTCAGCCTGGCACTGGCGGTATTCCTCGGCTGGGTGCTGGCACGGCGGGTGATGGCCCCGGTGATCCGGCTGGCGCGCCAGGTGCGCCACCGCGACCAGTTGCTGGGCCTGGCGCCGCCCCTGGCGCCGGACTACGCGGCCGACGAAGTGGGGCAACTGGCGGTGGCCTTCGACGCCACCCTGGGGCGCCTGCGCGATGCACTGACCCGCGAGCGGCTGTTCACCAGCGATGTCAGCCATGAACTGCGCACGCCCCTGATGGTGCTGGCCAGCTCGTGCGAGCTGCTGCTGGAGAACCCGGCCATCGACAATCGCGCCCGCGCCCAGGTCGAACGCATTTCGCGGGCCACCGAAGAAATGCGCGAGCTGGTGCAGACCTTCCTCATGCTCGCCCGCGCCCAGCGCGACGAGGGTGCCGTCGCTTCGCGGGCAAGCCTGCGCGAGGTGGGCAACGAACTGATCGGCGTCTGGCGCGACACCATCGAGCAGAAGGGGCTGACCCTCACCTACCACGACACCGGCGCGCTGCCGACCCTGTACAACGCCACGTTCCTGCAATCGGTGATGGGCAACCTGCTGCGCAATGCGGCGCACTACACCGACCAGGGGTACATCCGCCTCACCCTGGAGCCCGATGGCTTCACCGTCGAGGACAGCGGCGTGGGAATTCCCGAGGAGCATCGCGAGGCCATGTTTCAGCCGTTCGTGCGCGGCGGCGAAAAACGCGGGGAAGGGCTCGGGCTGGGCCTGTCTCTGGTGCAGCGGATCTGCGAGGACCAGGGCTGGAGCGTCAGCCTGAGCGCCGCCGAACCCCATGGTTGCCGGTTCCATGTGAAATTGGGCACGGCTGGGTCGCAGGCCTCCGGAAACACCTTGTAACTTAGCGACGCAACCTGACATTTTTTTCACGTTCGCATGACCTGACGCCAACGTCGCCCTGCTTAAGGTAGGCGGCATTGGAGTCAGGAGATGCACCATGCGCAGTCCCATCAAGCTCAAGTTTTCCGAAAAGTACGACGAGCAGCACGCTCAACAGTACCTGCACAAGCACCAGGACGGCATTGCCCGCCGCTTGTCCCACCAGCGTGACGAGCAATTGGCCCGGCGTGCCCTGGCGCTGGCCGGCGAGCCTGGCCTGGTGCTGGACCTGCCCAGCGGTGCCGGCCGTTTCTGGCCGCTGCTGGCCGAAAAGGCCAACCGCGTGATCATCGGCGCCGACAATTCCGCCGCCATGCTGCAGATCGCCTGCGGGTCGCAACCGGCAGAAGTGGTCAAACGGGTACGGCCCTTGCAGACATCAGCCTTCGCCATCGATCTGCCGGACAACGCGGTAGACAGCATTTTCTGCATGCGGCTGTTCCACCACATTGGCGAAGCGGCCCATCGCAAGGCGATTCTTTCGGAGTTTCAACGGGTTAGCCGCGACAGCGTGATCATCTCGTTGTGGGTGGACGGCAACATCAAGGCCTGGCGGCGTAAGCGCCTGGAAGCACGCCGTAACAACGGGCAGGCCGATGGCAGTTACCAGAACCGTTTTGTGTTACCAGCTGCTACGGTTGAACAGGAGTTCGAGGCCGCAGGTTTCCGTATTCAGGAACGAATGGACTTTTTGCCGTTCTATGCGATGTGGCGAGTTTACGTATTGCGCAAGGGGTGAAGGAATGGCTGTGGAAGGAACGGGCGGTACGGCGGTCTCGGATCAATTCGATTACTTCTGGCAGCGCCAGGGCGAATGGGTGGAGGCACCCAACCAGCGGCGTGGCGGCGAAAGCGGCGTGCAGCGCCTGAGCGACGAGACGGGCCATCTGCTGTATGCCAAGCGCCAGGTCGGGCATATCTACCGCAGCCTGCTGCACCCCTTCGGTCGCCCCACGGTATTGCGTGAGTTCGCTGCCCTGAGCAGTTTCGAGCAGTTGGGCGTGCGGGTGCCGCATATCGTCTATTGCGGCGTGGAGCGCGATGCCCAGCACCAGTGGCGGGCGCTGCTGGTCAGCGAGGCGCTGGATGGTTTCGAGGAGATCGACCTGTGGTACGCCGGCGGCGGGCGCGAGCAGCACGGCGAGGCGCTGCACGACCGGGTGCTCGAGGACCTGGCCGGCAACCTGGCGCGCATGCACCGCGGGCACTGGCAGCATGGCTGCCTGTACAGCAAGCATATTTTCGTGAAGGTGACCGGCGAGGGCGCGGATGCGCGTGCCGAGGTCGCCTTGCTGGACCTGGAGAAGTGCCGCCGGCGCATCAGCTGCCAGCGTGCGGCCGCCAATGACCTGAAGCAACTGCGCCGCCATTCGTCGTGGAACGATGCGGACTGGAAGAAGTTGCTCTACTTTTACGAAGTGGCGTTTGGCAGCGCTGTCAAAGGTTTAGAGCAATGAAACTAGAAATAGCACGAGGTTTGTTTCTGCTTGTGGCGTTGGCGGTGGCTTCGGTGGCTTTCGCCGCGTGGGAGGAGCCGCGTCCGCAGGTGCTCAGTTCCATCGACCTGGGCGCGCAGTGTCCGCTGCCGCGGACGGCCAAGCCGGTCGTCACGGCGCAACCGGACCATGACCTGCTGTTGTTCCTGTTCGGCATGAGCCGGGGGCTGCGCTCCAACGGGTGATGAAATGTATCGACCCATCGCGGGTCAAGCCCGCTCCCACAGGGTTGCAGTGATCCTTGCGGGAGCGGGCTTGACCCGCGATGCGTTCAACTCGATTCCAGCGCCGTACTCGGCATTTCCTTCCTGGCCAGCAACGTATACACGCACGGCAACACGAACAACGTGAACAGCGTGCCCACCGACATCCCGGTGGCGATCACCATGCCGATGTCGAACCGACTCACCGCCCCGGCGCCCGTCGCCAGTATCAGCGGCACCATGCCGAATACCATCGCCGCCGTGGTCATCAGCACCGGCCGCAGGCGTATCGCTGCCGCTTCCTCTACGGCATCCCGCGCAGTCAGCCCCTTGTGCAGGCGCAACTGGTTGGCGAACTCGACGATCAGGATGCCGTGCTTGCTGATCAGCCCGATCAGCGTCACCAGCCCCACCTGGGTGTAGATGTTCATGCTCGACCACCCCAGAAACAGCGGGATCAATGCTCCACAGATCGACAGGGGCACCGTCACCAGGATCACCAGCGGGTCGCGGAAACTCTCGAACTGCGCCGCCAGCACCAGAAAGATGATCGCCAGTGCCAGGCCGAAGGTCACCCACAGCGCACTGCCTTCCTGCACGAACTGACGTGCCTGCCCGCTGTAGTCGAAGGCGAAGCCTGCCGGTGCCTCCTGCTGGGCGATGCTGCGCACCGTCTCCAGGGCCTCGCCCATGCTCACCAGCGGGAAGCCCTGGATGATCGCCGAGTTCAGCTGCTGGAACTGGTTGAGCTGGCGCGGCCGCGCGCGGTCGCTGACGCTGATCAGGGTCGACAGGGGCAGCATCCGGCCCTGCTCGTTCTTCACGTAGTAGTTGTTCAGCCAGCCGGGGTTGTCGCGGTAGGCCTGCTCGACCTGGGCGATCACCTTGTAGCTGCGCCCCTCGATGGTGAAGCGGTTGATCTCGGCCTCGCCCAGCAGCGTGGCCAGGGTGCCGCCCAGGGCATCCATCGACACCCCCATCTGCGCCGCCTTGGCCCGGTCGATATCCACCACCACCTCCGGCTTGTCGAATGCCAGGTCGATGTCCAGGAAGGCGAACTTGCCCGAGGCCTGGGCGCGGTCCTTGACCCGCTGCGCCACTTCCAGCAACGACACGTAGTCATTCGGCGTGTTGATCACGAAGGCAAATGGCAGGCCTTCGCCGGTGCCCGGCAGGGAGGGCAGGTTGAAGCCGAAGATCTGCAGGCCGCTGATGGTCGCCAGCTTGGCCTGCACCTCGGGCAGCAACTCCATCTGGGTGCGGCTGCGCTGGTTCCACGGCTTGAGCAGAAAGCCGCCGATGCCCGATTGCACGCCGTTGAAGCCGTTGATCTGGAACGAGGAGTAGTACTCGGGGAATGACTTGAAGATCGTGATGAACTCGTCGGTGTAGGCGTTCAGGTAATCGAGGTTGGCCGGTTGCGGGGCGGTGGCCATCATGAAGATGATGCCCTGGTCTTCGTCCGGGGCCAGCTCGTTCTTGCTGAACATCAGAAACACCGGGATCAGGCACAGCACGATCAGGGCGAACACGATCACCACCGGCCGGGTCTCGAGGGTGCCGTGCAAAAGCGTCTGGTAGCGGCGCTTGAGCCGCTCGAACAGTTGGTCGAGACGATGGGCCAGGCCGCTGGGGTTCTGCTCCGGGCGCAGCAGCAGGGCACACATCATCGGCGACAGGGTCAGCGCGACGATGCCGGAAATCACCACGGCCCCGGCCAGGGTCAGGGCGAACTCCTTGAACAGGGCCCCGGTGAGGCCCTCCAGGAAACCGATGGGGGCGTACACCGCCGCCAGGGTGATGGTCATCGAGACCACCGGCATGGCGATCTCCCGGGCGCCTTCCAGCGCGGCGTCGAACGGCGTCTTGCCCTCCTCGATATGGCGGTGGATGTTCTCCACCACCACGATCGCATCGTCCACCACCAGGCCGATGGCCAGCACCATCGCCAGCAGCGTCAACAGGTTCAGCGAGTAGCCCATCAATTGCATGAAGAACAGCACGCCGATCATCGACAGCGGGATGGTGATCACCGGGATCAGCACCGAGCGCAGCGCGCCGAGAAACAGGAACACCACCACGATCACGATCAGCACCGCCTCGACCAGGGTCTTGACCACCTCGTCGATGGAGGCCTGGATGAACAGCGTGGCGTCATAGGCGATGGAGGCCTTGAGGTTGGGCGGCAACTGCGCTTCCAGCTCCGGCATCAGCTTGCGCACCTCCTTGATCACGTCCAGCGGGTTGGCGGCCGGGGTGGCCTTGATGCCGATGTACACCGACGGCGTGCCGTCGAACGAGCTGACCGTGTCGTAGTTCTCCGCGCCCATCTCCACCCGTGCCACATCGCCCAGCAGCACGCGGCTGTCGCCCTTGGTCTTGAGCGGGATGGCGGCGAAGGCTTCGGCCGACTTGAGTTCGGTGGTGGCGTTGATGCTGGTGACCACGTACTGGCCCTTGACCTCGCCGGCGGCGGACAGGAAGTTGTAGCGGCGCACCGCGGCAGTCACATCGCCGGCGCTCAGGCCGTAGCCGGCCAGCTTCACCGGGTCGATCCACAGGCGCATGGCGAACACCTGGTTGCCGAGAATCTCGGCTTCGGCCATGCCGGGCAGGGTAGCGAGCTTGGGCTGGATCACCCGCGACAGGTAGTCGGTGATCTGCGGGTTGCTCAGCTCCTTGCTGTAGAAGCTGATGTACATCAGCGCCGAGGCATCGGCGGCTTCCTTGCTCAGCACCGGGTCCTCGGCGTCCTGGGGCAGCTTGTTCTTGACCTCGTTGGCCTTGGCCAGCAGCTCGGTGAACAGCCGGTCGCTGTCGGAGCCGATGCGCGCGTAGATCGAAATCACCGAAAAATTCTGCCGGCTCACCGAGGTCATGTAGTCGATGCCTTCGGCACTGGCCAGGCTCTGCTGCAGGGGCTGGGTGATGTAGCCCTGGATGGTTTCGGCGTTGGCCCCTGGGTAGGCGGTGGTCACCGTGATCAGGGCGTTTTCCATCTGCGGGTACTGGCGGATCGGCAGCTTGCTCCAGGCCTGGAACCCCAGCAGCACGATCAGCAGGCTGACCACGCTGGCCAGCACCGGGCGACGGATGAACGGGTCGGTAAAGGCCATGGCGGTTCCTTGGTCAGTCGGCGCCGGGCTGGCTGGTCGGTTCTGCTTGCAGGGTCTTGTCGGCGCTCAGGGTGACGGCAGCGCCCTGGGTCAGCTTCAACTGGCCGGCGGTGACCACCGTTTCGCCGGGCGTGAGGCCCTTGGCGATCACCACCAGGCCGTCGCGGCGCTCGCCGGTCTCGACGAAGCGCCGCTCGGCGATCAGTTGCGGCTGGCCATCGGCCGTGGTCTGCACCTTGCCGTCTTCGGACTTTTGCGGCACGGCGACATACACCGAGTTGCCATAGAGGGTGTAGGTGACGGCGCTCTGCGGCACCACCACCGCGTTGTGCGGGTTGGGCAGCAACACCTGCAGGCTGGCGAACATGCCCGGCAGCAACGTGCCGTCGGGGTTGGCCAGGGTGGCGCGCACCTGCAGGTTGCGGGTGGTGTCGTCGACCTTGGGGTTGATCGCGCTGAGGGTGGCGGTGAAGCTGCGGTGCGGGTAGGCGGCCACCGAGACCAGCGCCTGCTGGCCGAGGCTGAGGTTGGGCAGCGCCTGTTCCGGCACGAAGAAGTCGACATACAGGCTGCTCAGGTCCTGCAGGGTGGCGATCACCGTGCCGCTGGCCAGGTAGCTGCCCAGGTCGACCTGGCGGATACCGATGGTGCCGGTGAACGGCGCGTTGATGCTCTTTTTCGCCAGGGATGCCTTGAGTTGCGCCACTACCGCCTGGTTGCGCAGCAGTTGGGCGCGCAGGCGGTCGAATTCGCCCTTGGAGATGGCCTGGCTGCCGACCAGCTGGCTGCCTCGCTGATAATCCACCTGGGCCAGCCCGAGGTCGGCCTGGGCGGTGCCGAGCAGGGCAGTCTCGACGTCGCTGTCCAGCTGCAGCAGCAGTTGCCCGGCCTTGACCTGCTGGCCGGATTCGAAGTGCAGGGCCTTGACCGTGCCGGCGATCTCCAGGCTCAGGTCCACCCCTTGCAGGGCCTTGAGGCTGCCCACGGCGGGCAGGCGGCTTTGCCAGGGCTGCTCGCGCGCCTCGGCGGCGGCGACGCTGACCGGCGGCTTGGGCGCGGAGAACTGCTGGATCTGGCGGTAGATGGACAAGCCCTTGTAGCCGCCGAGGGCCAGCACCAGCAGCAGGACGATACCCAGCATGATGAGCATGCGACGGCGCAGCATGGACCAGCTCCCTGGAAGCGTTGTTGCGCAAGTCTAGTCGGTCGCGGCGCAGGGGGCGGTGTGCTGGTTCGGTATATTTTATGTTGTCTGTACCGACGTCATCGCGGGTCAAGCCCGCTCCCACAAGGTTCCAGGTGTTCCCTGTGGGAGCGGGCTTGACCCGCGATTGCTATATCAGATCAGGTGCAGATGGTTGTCCCACAACCCCGAAGGCAGTTGCAGCGGTTGCCCCACCAGCGCTGCCTTGCGGCAGTCGTACAGCCGGCAACGCCCTTGCCCGGAGGTCACCACAAAACCATCGGCCACTGCGCCCACGCCCGCGCAGTCCGGCATCGGCGCATCCAGCTTCACCTCGGCGCTGTCCAGGTCCCAGATGAACAGGCGGTTGGCCCGTGGCGCGGTCATCGCCACCAGTCGCAGCTCGCTGTGCACCGCCACGCTGGCGGTGTACTGGGCCATGGACTGCAACTGGCGCTCCGGCACCGGGAAGGCCACGAACGGCTGCCCCGGACGCTTGATCGCCAGCAATTCGGCGGTTTCTTCCGAGCCGCCCATGAACTGCTGGCACGCCAGCACGGTGCCGTCGTCGGCAATCGCCAGGTGGCGCACGCTGTTCATCTGCTGGCTCAGGGTTTCCTTGCTCAGCAGGGTGCCGTCGCGCTGCATCAGCACCAGGCTGGGCTGCATCGCATCCAGGTTCATCTCCACCCGGCTCTCGGCTTCGGTGCGGATCCCGCCATTGGCCACCACCAGGGTCTCGCCGTCAGGCAGCCACGACACCTGGTGCGGGCCGATACCGTGGGTCGGGATTTCCGAATGATGGGCCAGGCGTTCGCCTTCGAAGCGGTACACACCCAGCACGCCACGGCCCGGGTCGGTGGTGTCGTTCTCGGTGGCGTACAGCCATTCGCCGCCCTTGTGGATCACCGCGTGGCCATAGAAGTGCCGGTTAGGCTGCGAGGCCAGGGTCTGCAGCAGGCGCCCGTCGCGCAGGTCGATCAGGTAGCTCTCGGTGCCGGGGCGGCGCGCCACGAACAGCGCGATCGGCCGCTCGGGGTGGTTGATGATGTCGTGGCAGCGCAGGCCGACCTGGGTGGCGAACACCTGGGTGCCGTCCAGGCGATAGCCCACGGCATAGTGCTTGCCGTCGGCATCGTCACGGGCCGACAGCAGCAGCGGCTGCTGGCCCTTGCTGCGCCACAGGGTCCAGCCACCCAGGGTCAGGGCGCTGAGCAGCACGCTACCGAGTTTGAGGGCCTGGCGTCGCAACATGATCAGTCACCGTCGTTGGCATTGAAGCCCAGCTGGATGTTCAGCGCCTTGGCCAGTTCACCTTCATGCAGGCGGTGAACCACGTTCAGGCTGTCGTAGAAGGCGTTCAGTTGCTCGCGGCCAGCATCGTCCTGAAGCATTTCGCCCAGAGGCCGATCGATTGCCTTCAGTTGCTTGAGGGCATCAGCATAGGCCGCGTCGATCTTGTCGGCCAGGGCCTTCTGGTCCTTGCCCAGCAGGCCGCGCAGGCCCTGGTTGTCGACCCCGACCCATACGGTCTGGGCGGCGATCAGGCTGGCTTCCAGGCTCTTGAGCGAGGAGTGGCTGCGCCAGGCTTCAGCCTGCAGCGGCTGCGGGATGCCCTTGCTCAGGCGACCCATCGGCGTGCCGAGCTTCTTCTTCAAGGTGTCCAGCGCGGTGACCTGGGCGCGCAGCAGGTCGGCGATCGCCTCATGGGAGTCGGCGTAGCGCTGGTTGGGGAACTTGGTCATCTGCGCCAGCATGCCGTCGGTGCTGTTCCAGCCCTTGAGGATCTCTTCGGCGAGGTTCTTCTGGTGTTCGCCGATGGCCACCAGCAGCGGGCAATAACGGGCCTTCTGTTCGGCGGTGGCGACGTCCGGCTTGCTGTCGAACAGGATGTACTCGTAGGCCGACAGGCCGCGCACCACGACGCTGGACTTGGCCACGGTCTCGGCATCCACCGGCTTGTCGCCGTTGACCAGTTGCTCGACCTGACGGCCCACCAGGTTCTTCTTGTCGGGCCAGAACTGCACCTGCCAGGCGCGGTTGCCCTCGGCCAGCGGGCCGATCAGCAGCGGTTGCAACTCGGCCCAGGCTTTTTGTGCGTGCAGGAAGTCGGCGCGTGCGGTGGCCAGGTCGGCCTTGCCTTCGCAGAAGGCCAGGGCGCTGACGGCCAGCTGGCGGTCGGCTTCGACCCAGCGGCTGTAGGTCGGCAGGATCACCTGCTTGGCGATCGCGGCAGAGGTCACGGCCTGCGGGTCCTGCGGCGAGCAGGCGCCCAGGGCGATGGCGGCGAGGCTGGTGAACAACAGCTTGGGACGGAACATGTCCGGCTCCTTCTCTAGAGTGAGTTCAGGAACGCCAGCAACGCGTCGCGTTGCTCGGCATTGAAGGTCAAGACGTGCTGGCGCGCAGGCTCGGCTTCGCCGCCGTGCCAGAGCACGGCCTCGAGCAGGTTGCGGGCGCGCCCGTCATGCAGAAACTGGGTATGGCCACTGACGGTCTGGTTCAGGCCGATGCCCCACAGCGGCGCGGTGCGCCAGTCCTGGCCACCGGCGGCGAATTCGCTGCGGTTGTCGGCCAGCCCCGGGCCCATGTCGTGCAGCAACAGGTCGCTGTAGGGGCGGATGGTCTGGTTGGCCAGCTCCGGCTCGGCGGCATTGGCCGAGGTGGTGAATGTGGGGGTGTGGCAGCCCTGGCAGCCGGCCTGGAAGAACAGGTTCTTGCCAGCCAGCACCTGGGGCGAATCGACGTCCTTGCGTACCGGCACCGCCAGGTTGCGGGTGTAGAACAGCACCAGGCGCAGGATATTGTCGCTGACCTCCTGCTCGCCATCGGCGCCGTTGCCATTGGGCTGGGCCAGGCAATCGAGCTGCGCCGGGGTGCAGTCGTCGCGCGGCACCAGGCTGCTGGTCAGGCCCATGTCGCTGGAGAACGCATGGGCGTTCTGCTGGTTGAGGTTGGGTTGCCCGGCCTTCCAGCCGAAGCGGCCAAGTACCTGCTTGCCCTGGGCGTCGTCCCATACCAGGTTGGGCCGGCCACGAATGCCGGTGCCGTTGCGCCCCTCGGGGTCGGCGTTGGCCAGGATGGCCTCATCAGGGATGGCCTCGAGCAGGCCCAGGCCGATCATCGGCGGCGCGACGCGTGCCGAGAAGCGTGTGTCGGGGTGCATCGGGCCGTAGCCAAGCTGGGTGATCTGCAGCTGCGGCTTGCGCAGTTCGACCTGGGTGCCGTCCTTGAAGGTGACGTTCACCGGGGTGTAGCTGACCCGCACCTTGCCCTCGGGGGCCACGCCGGGCACGGCCATGTCCTGCAACTGCCCGCCATAGACCGGCTCGGGCACGATGCCCAGTTGCTCGATCACCTTGGCGTATTCGGGCTGGTCGGGGATCGACAGGCGCACCAGCATCGATACCGCGTTTTTGGCGCCCTCTGCGGGCGGGTGCCCGCGCCCGTCGCGAATATGGCAGTTCTGGCAGGCGTTGGTGTTGAACAGCGGGCCCAGGCCATCGCGTGCGGTGGTGGTGGACGGGGCGATCACCCACGGGCTGCGGAAGAAGCTGTTGCCCACGCTGAAGTCCAGGCGCTGGCTCGGGGTGAGGTTGGCCGAGGGCATGGAGTAGGCGTTGCGGTCGCGCTTGTTCACGGTGGTGCTGCCACCGGCACGCGCCTCGCCAGGTTCGGCCTTGGTGAAACGCGGGGCGTCGTCACAGGCGCTCAGGGCCAGGGCCAATAGCAGGGGAAGGGCGCGGTGAAGCGGAGCGGGCATCGAGAATCCTGAATGGCTAGCGTAAAACCGGCGTGCAAGCTTAGCAGGCGCGGGGGATATGAATAAGAGGGATTTGCGTTTGCTGGATGAAATCTGCTTCAGCTTCCAGCGAAGAGGTCCCACAAAAAAAAGGCGACCCGAAGGCCGCCTCTGTTTCAGCACGCTACCACTCAGAACTCGTGGTCAGCGGTGTCCGGGTTCAGGTCGGTGATGCCCAGTTTGCCCGCAGCCTGTTCGATGGCACCGGTCTGCTTGACCAGCGCGGCGATGGCGTCACGCACGATCTGGTTGCCCGCAGCGTTGTCGGCAGCGATCAACTGGTCGTAGTGCTCACCCTTGAGGGCGTGGTCGACCATCACCTGGATCTTCGCCTCGGTGGCTTCCAGATCGGCCTTCAGGGTGTTGTCGGTGGCCGGATCGACCTTGGCCACCAGCGACGACAGGCTCGGGCCGCTCAGCTTGGTGCCGTCGGTGCGGGTGTACTCGCCCAGGTAGACGTTGCGGATACCCTTGGCGTCGTAGAAGTGCGAGTAGTGGGTGTTGTCGCTGAAGCAGTCCTGCTCGTCCTCAGGCGAGTTGGCTTCCAGCGAGACCTTCATGCGCTCGCCCGCCAGTTCGCCCAGCGACAGGCTGCCCATGCCGAACAGCATCTTGCGCAGGCCGTTGGCGACAGGTTCTGCCTCCAGGGTGGCGCGATAGTTGTCGGCCACTGCCGGCTTCCAGTTGCCGACCATTTCTTCCAGGTCGTTGACCAGCAGCTGGGTCACGGCCTTGAGGTAGGCACGACGACGCTCGTTGTGACCGCCGGTGGCGCCTTCGCCTTGCAGGTAGTCCGAGGCAGGGCGGTTGCCGGCGCCCGGGCCGGTGCCGTTGAGGTCCTGGCCCCACAGCAGGAATTCGATGGCGTGGTAGCCGGTGGCGACGTTGGCTTCCGAACCGCCCAGCTCGTTCAGGCTGGCCAGCTTCTCGGGGGTCAGGTCCTTGACGTCGACCTTGTCTTCGCCCACCTGGATCTCGGTGTTGGCGATGATGTTGGCGGTGGCGGCCGGGTTGCCCAGGGCGTGTTCATAGCTCTTGTCGACGTAGTCGATCAGGCCTTCGTCCAGCGGCCAGGCGTTCACCTGACCTTCCCAGTCGTCGATGATGGTGTTGCCGAAGCGGAACACTTCGCTCTGCAGGTACGGTACACGGGCGGCTACCCAGGCAGTCCTGGCGGCGGCCAGGGTGTCGGCGTCGGGCTTGGCAAGGAAGGCATCGACTGCGGTCTGCAGGGTCTTGGCGGTGCTCAGCGAGTCGCTGTACACGGCATACACCATCTCGGCGTAGTGCTTGACCACCGCCTGGGCGGCGGCTTCGTCGACGGCCCCGGACGCCTGGGTGGTGCTGGCGGCAGCAGGTGCGGCGGCCTGTGGTGCGGCGGCCTTGTCCTTGTCATCGCCGCAGCCGGCGAGGGAGATGGCAATGGCCAGCAGACTGGCGGTGGCCAGAGGCATACGAATCATGGGCTATTCCTGCGTCGAGAGGTTGAACAGGCGTGCAGCCGCACGCAAAGGTGCAACATAATGCGAAAGATATGCATTTTCTGTAAAGAGGTTGCCACGTAAAAATTCAAATGCTGTTCACGCTGCCCTTGGCGGCAGCGTCACTCACAGAATCGATACCTGGTTGCGTTGCGCTGCTTTGAGGAAGGCGGTCAGCTCGCGTGCTGGCAGCGGCTTGCTGTAGTGGTAGCCCTGACCTTCATGACAGCCCTGGGCAATGATGTAGGCTTCCTGCTCGGCGGTTTCCACGCCCTCGGCGATCACCTGCATGCCCAGGCTCTTGCCCAGCTGGATTATCGCGCGAACGATGGTGGCGTCGTCGTCATCGTCGAGCAGGTCCTGCACGAAGCTCTTGTCGATCTTGATCTTGTCCAGCGGCAGCGACTTGAGGTAGCTGAGCGAGGAGTAGCCGGTGCCGAAGTCGTCGATCGCAATCAGCGCGCCGGAGCGGCGCAGGCTCAGCAGGTGCTGGGCGGCAGTGCTGATGTCTTCCATCAGGCCGGTCTCGGTCACTTCCAGTTCCAGGCTGCGCGGCGGCAGGCGGTAGATCTGCAGCAGGTTGTTGACCACCCGGGGCAGCTCGCTGTGGTGCAGCTGCACGGTCGACAGGTTGACTGCCATGCGCAGGTCGCTGAAGCCCTGGTCGTGCCATTCGCGCAGTTGCCGGCAGGCCTGGTCGAGCACCCATTCGCCGATCACGATGATGTTGCCGTTCTGTTCGGCCAGCGGTATGAACTGATCGGGCGGAACCATGCCCAGCTCCGGGTGCTGCCAGCGCAGCAGCGCCTCGACGCCCACCACGCGGTGGTCGCGGTAGCTGATCTGCGGTTGGTAAACCAGGTACAGCTGATTGCGCGGCAGGGCTTCGCGCAGGTCCTTTTCCAGCTCGCGGCGCCGGCGCATCTCGCTGTCGACGCTGGCGATGTAGAACTGATAGCGGTTGCGCGAACGGCTCTTGGCCAGGGTCATGGTCTGTTCGGCCTTTTGCAGCAGCTTCTCGGTGCTGTCGCCGTCTTCGGGGAACAGGGTGATGCCGATGGTGGCGCGCAGGCGGATCTCCTGATGGTCCAGGGCGAACGGCGCTTCCAGGTCATCGAGAATGCTCTGGGCCAGCTCGGCGGCCTCGTAGGGTTGTTCGATGTCGGCCTGCACCAGCGCGAACTGGTCGCCGCCCAGGCGGGCGAGGGCACCCAGGCGACCGCTGTGGGCACGCAGGCGGTCGGCCAGGGCCAGCAGCAACTGGTCGCCAGCCTGGTAGCTGAATTGTTCGTTGATGCCCTTGAAGTCGTCCAGGCCTACGCACAGCACCGCAACCCGGCGCTGCAGGCGCCCGGCATCGACCAGGATCTTGTCCAGTTGCTGTTGCAGTTGCTGGCGGTTGGGCAGGCCGGTGAGAAAGTCGTACTGGGCCATGCGCAGCAGGCTGTTCTCGGCCTCGTGGCGCAGGTGGGTGTTGCGTTCGATGGACGCCAGCAGTTGGTTGGCGGTGTTCACCCACAGGCCCAGTTCGTTCTTCTCGTGGCCCTTGAGCAGCGGCAGCTGATGCTGGCTGGGGCGGTCGGGGTTGATCTGGGTGAGGTTCTCGATGAGCTTGGACAGTGGCTTGGTCAGCAGCCAGTGGTAGACCAGGTACAGCACCAGCCCCATGGCCAGGGCGCGGAGCACGCCGGCAATGAAGATGATCACCGAATTGACCACGAAGCCCTGGCCGTAGGCGCCGGTATCGAGGGTGATGCTCAGGTCGCCGTAGTATTCGCTGTAGGGCGCGCGGCCGACGAGCTGGGTGGTGTAGGTGCGTTCCTGGCCGAGGATCAGGTCGGTGAGCCAGCGGGTCGGCAGTTCCTGCAGAGGGCGCGACTTTTCTGCCAGCATGGTTTCGTTGGGGTGGCCGATGGAGGCCATGCGCACGGACTCATCCTGGAACAGCCCCTCGATGACCTGCATGCCCATTTCGCGGTCCAGGCTGTATACGGCCTGGGTGGAAGGGTCGCGGAACATGTCGAGGATTCGCTGGGCGTCGTTGGCGACAGCCTGGCGGGTCTTGTAGGCATCGAAGACGATCTGCGCACAGCTGAGTACCACGCCCACGGCCAGTGCCGAGAGCAGGACCACTCTGAGCAACTTGACCGACAAGCTGTTTTTGAGTTCCAGCTTCAATGGGGTTTCCTTAATCCATGCGCATGGCATCATTTTGCCATCATCTGTGGCAATCCACTATCGGCCGTTGGCAGGATTCATGATCCAGCGGTCACTGTATCGGTTGCCCGGCCTTGCGACTTGAGCGATGTACGACAAGTTTCCCAACGATTGATGTTAGCGCGGTATGGGGGGGCAGCAAGAGAGGGTGTTGGTGAAATTGGTTAAAAAAGGTTGGTGGGTGGGGTTTTGCTCTTTGCCGCTTTTTCGGCATAAAAAAACCCGGCCTGAGCCGGGTTTTTTCAGAAGCAGCACTTATGCAGTGAAGGTCTTGCCTTCGAACTGCTCAGCCACGAACTTCCAGTTGACCAGGTTCCAGAACGCCTCGACATACTTCGGACGCACGTTACGGTAGTCGATGTAGTAGGCATGCTCCCACACGTCGCAGGTCAGCAGCGGGGTGTCACCGCTGGTCAGCGGGTTGCCGGCACCGATGGTGCTGGCCAGCGCCAGGGAGCCGTCAGCTTTCTTGACCAGCCAGCCCCAACCGGAACCGAAGGTGCCAACCGACGTCTTGGTGAACTCTTCCTTGAACTTGTCGAACGAACCGAACGCGGCGTTGATGGCTTCAGCCAGCGAACCGGTAGGCTGGCCACCAGCGTTTGGCGCCAGGCAGTTCCAGTAGAAGGTGTGGTTCCAGACCTGAGCGGCGTTGTTGAAGATACCGCCCGAAGAAGTCTTGACGATCTCTTCCAGGGTCTTGCCTTCGAACTCGGTGCCTGGCACCAGGTTGTTCAGGTTCACGACGTAGGTGTTGTGGTGCTTGTCGTGGTGGTATTCCAGGGTTTCCTTGGAAATGTGCGGCTGCAGGGCATCGTGTGCGTAAGGCAGCGGCGGCAATTCAAAAGCCATGGTGATTCTCCTAATCAGGTCTGTTGCGGTGAGCGCAAGGCCGATCACGGGCGGCCGGAATGCATCGGCGAGTTTTTACTCTTTGCGACGCAGATTCGGGATCATAGCACCGGGCCCTGACCTAAACCACGCAACAAGTGTATGGAATAGAGGTTCCAGAGCCTTTGCCGACACCTGACGAACGGGTCAGCCCAGCGCCAGTTGCAACGCCACCGCAAACATCATCACCGCCACCATCAGGTCCAGCAGGCGCCAGGTGCCAGGCCGGGCCAGCCACGGCGCCAACCAGGCCGCACCCAGCGCCAGGGTGAAGAACCACAGCAGCGAGGCACTGGCCGCACCCGCCACGTAGGCACCCGGCACGCTTTGCTGCGCACCCAGCGAGCCGATCAGCAACACGGTATCCAGGTACACGTGGGGGTTGAGCAGGGTCACCGCCAGGGCGCTGAGCAACACCGCGCGACGCGAACGCTGACCCAGGCCCTCGCCCTGCTCCAGGCTCTGGCTGGAGCAGGCGCGGATCAGCGCCTTGCTGCCATACCACAGCAGAAACACCACCCCACCCCAGCGCGCGACCGCCAGCAGGGTCGGGTTCTGCGCCAGCACCGTGGCCAGACCGAACACGCCAAGCGCCACCAGCACCGCATCACAGAACACGCACAGTGCCGCCACCGGCAGGTGGTGCTCACGGCGCAGGCTCTGCGCCAGCACGAAGGCGTTCTGGGTGCCGATGGCCATGATCAGCCCGAAGGCGACCAGCAGGCCGTTGAGGTAGCTTTGCCACATGGGAGGTGCTCCGCGAAGCAGCCACACGGGCTGCCGAAAATACAGGGGGGATCGCTGGCTATTGTGCGGGCAGTGGGCGTATAAGAAAAACCAATAAACCTCATCCGGCATTAGGGAAACTGATGTTCGACTACAAGTTGCTTTCCGCCCTGGCGGCGGTGATCGAGCAGGGCGGTTTCGAGCGGGGCGCACAGTTGCTCGGGCTGTCGCAATCGGCCATTTCGCAACGCATCAAGCTGCTGGAGGCGCGCGTTGGCCAGCCGGTGCTGGTACGCGCCGCGCCGCCAGCGCCCACCGAGATCGGCAAGCGCCTGCTCAACCATGTACAGCAGGTGCGCCTGCTCGAGCGCGACCTGCAGCATCAGGTGCCGGCGCTGGACGATGGCGGCCAGCCCGAGCGTCTGCGGGTAGCGCTCAACGCCGACAGCCTGGCCACCTGGTGGGCGGCGGCGGTCGGGGCGTTCTGTGCGCAGGAGCGGGTGCTGCTGGAGCTGGTGGTGGAAGACCAGGAGGTGGGCCTCAAGCGCATGCGCGCCGGCGAAGTGGCGGCCTGCCTGTGCGCCAGCGAGCGACCGGTTGCCGGGGCGCGCAGCGAGCTGCTCGGCGCCATGCGCTACCGTGCGCTGGCCAGCCCCGACTTCATGGCGCGCCACTTTCCCCAGGGGGTAGAGGTGGCGCGTCTGGCCCGCACCCCGGCCGTGGTGTTCGGCCCGGACGATTTTCTGCAGCATCGCTACCTGGCGTCGCTGGGTATCGATGGTGCATTCCTGCATCACCTGTGCCCGTCTTCGGAGGGCTTTCTGCGCATGACCGAGGCCGGCGTGGGTTGGGGCCTGGTGCCCGAATTGCAGGCCCAGGCGCAACTGGCCAGCGGGCAACT
The DNA here is from genome assembly GCF_028682105.1 of Pseudomonas sp. 8209. Lineage (NCBI taxonomy): Bacteria > Pseudomonadati > Pseudomonadota > Gammaproteobacteria > Pseudomonadales > Pseudomonadaceae > Pseudomonas > Pseudomonas sp. 8209. The sequence goes on along the minus strand of NZ_JANIAH010000005.1, from coordinate 289,169 downwards.
GGTGGAAATTCTGGCGGATAAGCCGATCGATGTGCCGCTGTACTGGCATCATTGGCGCAATGGCGGGCAATTGCTCGGCCAACTCACCGACCACCTGCGGCGCAGCGCCAGCAGCTGGTTGGTGCCGTGGTCGGGTTTGCCGGCGTCTGCATCATCTGCAAACAAGTAGGCGGAGTGCTTCATGCGAATTCTGGTCACCGGCGCAAGCGGCTTCATTGGCGGGCGCTTTGCACGCTTTGCCCTGGAGCAGGGCATGGAGGTACGGGTCAATGGCCGGCGGGCCGAAGGCGTCGAGCACCTGGTGCGCCGCGGCGCCCAGTTCATTCCGGGGGACCTGGGCGACCCGGAGCTGGCCCGGCGGGTCTGCCAAGGCGTCGAAACCGTGGTGCACTGCGCCGGTGCGGTGGGCAACTGGGGACGCTACCAGGACTTTCACCAGGGCAACGTGGTGGTCACCGAGAACGTGGTGGAGGCGTGCCTGAAGGAACACGTTCGTCGCCTGGTGCACCTGTCCTCGCCGTCGATCTACTGGAACGGGCGCTCGCGCCTGGGGGTGACCGAAGAGCAGGTGCCGCGGCGCCTGCACGATGCCTACGCGACCACCAAGTACCTGGCCGAGCAGAAGGTTTTCGGTGCCCAGGAGTTCGGCCTGGAAGTGCTGGCCCTGCGCCCGCGCTTCGTCACCGGGGCAGGGGATGTGAGCATCTTCCCGCGCCTGCTCAAGATGCAGCAGAAACGCCGTCTGGCGATCATCGGCAACGGCTTGAACAAGGTCGACTTCACCAGCGTGCAGAACCTCAACGAGGCGCTGATCAACGCGGTGCTGGCCGGCAACGACGCGCTCGGGCAGGCCTACAACATCAGCAACGGCCACCCGCTGCCGCTGTGGGACGTGATCAATTACGTGATGCGGCGCATGGACCTGCCCCAGGTCACGCGCTACCGCTCCAGTGGCCTGGCCTACAGCCTGGGCGCGCTGAACGAGGGGGCCTGCCTGCTGTGGCCGGGCCGTCCGCAACCGACCCTGTCGCGCCTGGCGGTGCAGGTGATGAACAAGGATTTCACCCTGGACATCAGCCGCGCCCGCCAGCAACTGGACTACCGCCCGCAGGTCAGCCTGTGGGCGGCGCTGGATGAATTCTGCGGCTGGTGGAAGGCCCAGCACGGCGGCCACTGACTTATACTGGCGCTCATTTGCACTCACGGCGGTTGATCCATGCGCAACGATGCTCACGACGATTTCGATGATGTACCCAGCCTCAAGGCCGGCGGTCGCGATGATGACGACTTTGCCCCGGCGCCAGGTGCACGGGTGGCCGCCGTGCGCGGCAAACCGCGCAAGCCGGCGGCCACCGGGCCGTTGTGGGCGCTGGTGGGCGCTTCGTTCATCGCCCTGGCCGGGCTTGGCTGGTGGAGCTTCCAGCAGATTTCGCTGATGGAGCAGCAACTGGTGGCCACCCAGGAAAGCTTTGCGCGCATCAGTGAAGAAGCTGCCGGGCGCCTGCAGGACATCAGCGGCAAGGTGGCGGCCAGCGAGTCGAGCGTCAGCACCGGCAGCGAGGCACTGAAGCTGCAGATAAAGCAGTTGCAGGCCAGCCTCGCCGAGCAGAGCAAGCAGCAGCAGGGCGTAGCCGGGCAGCAGGGTGACCTGGGCAAGCGGCTGGAGCAGGCCCTGGCGCAGGTTGGCGAGCAGCAGGCGACCAATGCCCAGTTGCAGGCGCAACTCAAGGCCGTGGCCACGGAGCTGGCGGCGGTGAAGGCGGCGCAGGCTGATACCGGCAAGGTCGATGCGCAGCTCAAGAGCCTGTCGACGGAGATTGCCGCATTGAAGAAGCAGGGGGATCCGGGGGCGGCGATCCAGCGCCTGGAACAGGACCTGATCGTGCTCAAGAGCGAGCAGGAGAATCGCCCGGCGGCGGCTGCCGGGGCGGGTGCCTCGACGGCGGAGTTCGATGCGTTTCGCGGGCAGGTGACCCGCAACATCACCACCTTGCAGAGCCAGGTGCAGAACCTGCAACGGCAGATCAACGCCAAGCCCTGATCCGCTGTGAAGCTATCGCGGGTCAAGCCCGCTCCCACCGGTACAGTGGCTGTCTGCACACAACCGATACCCTTGTGGGAGCGGGCTTGACCCGCGAAAGAGCCGACGCTTACATCACCGGGTAATCGATGTACCCGACCGGGCCCTTGGAGTAGAACGTGTCAGGCCGTGGCTCGTTCAGCGGTGCATCCGCTTGCAGCCGTGCCGGCAGGTCGGGGTTGGCAATGAACGGCACGCCGAAGGCCACCGCATCGGCCGTGCCGTTGGCAATGGCAGCATTCGCACTGGCCTTGTCGAAGCGTTCGTTGGCGATGTACGGCCCGCCAAACGCCTCTTTGAGCAACGGCCCGATGCTGTCTTCGGCCACTCGCTCACGCGCACAGATGAAGGCGATGCCACGTTTGCCGAGCTCCCGCGCCACGTAGGTGAACGTCTCGGTCAGGTTGGCATCGCCCATGTCGTGCAGGTCGGCCCGTGGCGACAGGTGCACGCCTACGCGTTGCGCGCCCCACACGTCGATGAGCGCATCGGTCGCTTCCAGCAGCAGCCGTGCACGGTTCTCCAGCGAGCCACCGTACTCGTCGGTGCGCTGGTTGGTGCTGCTCTGCAGGAACTGGTCGATCAGGTAGCCGTTGGCCGCATGCAGCTCCACACCGTCGAAGCCGGCCGCCTTGGCGTTCTCGGCACCGACGCGGTAGGCCTCGATGATGTCGGCGATTTCCTCGGTTTCCAGCGCGCGCGGGGTGACGAATTCGGTGATCGGGCGCACCAGGCTCACATGCCCCTTGGGCTGCACCGCGCTCGGCGCAACCGGCGTTTCGCCGTTCAGGTACAGCGGGTGCGAAATGCGTCCCACGTGCCACAGTTGCAGGAAGATGCGCCCGCCAGCACCGTGCAGCGCTTTGGTCACGTTGGTCCAGCCACGCACCTGGTCGTTGCTCCAGATGCCCGGTGTGTCGGGGTAGCCCACGCCCAGCGGGGTCACCGAGGTGGCCTCGCTGAGAATCAGCCCGGCGCTGGCGCGCTGTACGTAGTACTCGGCCATCAGCGCGTTGGGTACGCGGCCTTCGTCGGCCCGGCAGCGGGTCAGCGGGGCCATGATGATGCGGTTGGGCAACTCGAGGTCGCCAAGGGTGATCGGGTCGAATAGCGTTGTCATGTGCGTGAACCTCGTGGCAATCAGTGAGTGGCAGGTGCCAGGTCGGCGTTGTTGCCGCCCTGGCTGAATGTGATAAGGGTGACAATCAGGGCCAGCACGGCCAGCGCCGCTGCCGCCAGGGGCACGCGGGTCAGGCCCAGGCCCTGGTCGATCACGGTGCCGCCGACCCAGGCGCCCAGCGCATTGCCCAGGTTGAAGGCACCGATGTTCAGGGTCGACACCAGGTTCGGTGCCGCCCTGCCGAAGCTCACCACGTTGACCTGCAGGGCCGGCACGGCGGCGAACGCGGCGGTGGCCCAGAGGAACAGGGTGATCTCGGCCGGAATCAGCGCGGTACTGGTCCAGCTCAGCGCGGTGGAGATGACCGCCATGGCGGCGAACACGCCCATCAGGGTGGCGGCCAGGCGACGATCGGCCAGCTTGCCGCCCAGGATGTTGCCCAGGGTCAGGCCCAGGCCGATCAACAGCAGGGTCCAGGTCACGCCGCGCGGCGACACGCCGGTGACATCACCCAGCAACGGCGCCACATAGGTGAACAGGGCGAACATCGAGGCCGAGAACAGCACGGTCATCGACAGCGACAGCCAGATGCCGGCGCCCTTGAGCGCAGCCAGCTCGGCACGCATGTCGAGTTTCTCTTCGTCGCGCTTGATCGGCAGGAAGCGGATCAGGCCGATCAGCGCGATCACGCCGATCACGGTCACTGCCCAGAACGTCGAGCGCCAGCCGTACACCTGGCCCAGCGCGGTACCCAGTGGCACGCCCAGCACGTTGGCCAGGGTCAGGCCGGTGAACATCAGCGCCACGGCTGAAGCGCGGCGGTTGGCCGGAACCAGGTTGGCCGCCACCACCGAACCGATGCCGAAGAAGGCGCCGTGGCACAGCGCGGTGATCACGCGGGCAAACATCAGCACGTTGTAGTCGGTGGCCAGGGCGCACAGCAGGTTGCCGATGATGAATACCCCCATCAGCGCCACCAGTGCTGCCTTGCGCGGCAGCCGGGCGGTGGCCAGGGCCATGAACGGCGCGCCGATGGCCACGCCCAGCGCGTAGCCGGTCACCAGCCAGCCGGCACCGGGGATCGACACACCCAGGTCGCTTGCCACATCCGGCAGCAGGCCCATGATGACGAACTCGGTGGTACCGATGGCGAAGGCGCTCAGCGCCAGGATCAACAGCGAAAGGGGCATTGCAAGGTCCTTGTCAGAGCTCTTGGCTCATCTGCTGGAGGAAGGCCTGGATGGTTTCCTCGTTGCGTTTGAAGAAGTGCCACTGGCCAATCTTCTGGCTGCTGATCAGCCCCGCGCGCTGCAAGGTGGCCAGGTGGGCCGAGACCGTGGACTGCGACAGGCCGCAGCGTTGGTCGATCTGCCCGGCGCACACACCGTGTTCGGTGCTGTGGTGCTGGTCAGGGAAGCAGGCTTGCGGGTCTTTCAACCAGTTCAGGATTTCTCGCCGTACTGGGTGGGCCAGGGCTTTTATTATTTCGTCGAGATCAAGAGGCATGGGTGGGCTCGTGGTGGGTATAGCGTTATATCGCGATGGGGCGAAATATAAATCGGTATTTCGCGATATACAAATATGATTTGGTTCTGTCGTGCGCATGAATCGCTATATCGGGTTATAACGATATTCAAGCGGGCAAGCGGTGCTAGACTGCGGCCTATGAACTACCTCGCACACCTTCACCTGGGCGGCCAGCAGCCCGAACAACTGCTCGGCAGCCTGTACGGCGACTTCGTCAAGGGGCCGTTGCAGGGGCGCTTTGCCCAGCCGCTGGAAGCCGCCATCCGCCTGCACCGCCAGATCGACGTGTACACCGACAGCCACCCGCGGGTACTGGCGGCGCTGGCGCGTTTTCCGCGTGAGCGGCGCCGTTATGCCGGGATCATCCTCGATGTGTTTTTCGACCACTGCCTGGCGCTGCACTGGCACGACTATGCCCGGCAGCCGCTGAGCCAGTTCACCGGGCGCGTGTACCAGGTGCTGGCGGCCGAGCCCGAGCTGCCCGGGCGCCTGGCGCAGATTGCGCCGTACATGGCGGCGGACGACTGGTTGGGCTCGTACCGCGAGTTCGCGGTGCTTGAACAGGTGTTCAACGGTATCGCCCGGCGCCTGTCACGCCCCGAGGGTATGGCAGGCGCGATGCAGGAGGTACAGGCGCTGTACGGCCCGCTGATGGAAGACTTTCGCCACTTCTACCCCGAACTGCAGGGCTTTGCGGCCGACGCTCAGGCCGCCTTGGCGCGGCGCTGAGGCTGGGCCACCGGCTGGGCGCCGAACAACGCCGTGTGGATCGCCAACTGGGCATTGAACGCCAGTGACGCACGTTCCTGGCCGGCGCTCTGGATGGGTGCCAGCAGGTGGATCTGCACCTCGCCACAGTCGTGGGCAAACAGGCGCAGCAGGTGCGAGAGCAGGTCGTCATCGCCCACGAACGGCGCGATGGGGTCGGGCTTGCCGCCCCGCAGGTAGCGCACGGCCACCGGTTGCACGGGCGTGGCGGTGTCGATTGCGCTGGCCAGCAGGCGCCCGTGGAAGGTGCGCAGGCTGCGCCCGTCGGTAGTGGTGCCTTCGGGGAAGATCAGCACCGGGCAGGCCTGTTGCAGGTGCCGCGCGATCTGCTGGCGCAGCAACTGGCTGTCGCCGCCACCGCGGCGGATGAACAGGGTGCCGGCCTTGAGCGCGAGCCAGCCGGCTACCGGCCACTGGCGCACCTCGGCCTTGGACAGGAACGACATCGGCGCGAGCATGCCCAGCAGCGGAATGTCGGTCCACGACACGTGGTTGCTGACCCACAGCATCGGTTGCTGCGGGCGGTTGCCGATCACCGTGACCTTGAACGGCAAGGCCCGGGCAAGCCGGGCCATGAACAGTTGCGACCAGCGCTGGCGGCGGTCGTCGGGAGTACTCAGGTGCAGGCGCTCGTACAGGCTGAACAGGCTGGCCATGCCCAGCCCGAACAGCACCACCAGCAGCACCCGGACGATTCGCGCATACACGCGCAGGCGTTGCATCACACCGCCGCCTTGAAGTGGCGGGCGTAGCGTGGGCACAGCTCGTCGCGCTTGAGCAGGATGAACACGTCGGCCACCTGGAAGTCTTCGTCCCAGCACGGCTCGCCGCAGATCTTGGCGCCCAGGCGCATGTAGGCCTTGAGCAGCGGCGGCATCTCGGCGATGACGTTGCCGGGCAGTGCCAGGCTGGGCAGCGGGTTCTTCGGTTCGGCGCGCAGGTGCTCGGTGCACAGGTAGCGCTCGCGCAGGCGTTGCATGATCGCGTGGGCCTGCACGCCGCCGTCCTGCATGGGGATGCTGGCGCACCCCATCAGGTAGCTGTAGCGGCCCTCGTTGAGTACCTCGGCAAGCTCGCCCCACAGCACCGCGATGGTGCCGCCGTTGCGGTAGGCCGGGTCGACGCAGGTGCGCCCCAGTTCAAGGATGGGACCCTGCAGATGGCCCAGGCCATGCAGGCTGAACTCCTCTTCGCTGTAGAAGCGCCCCAGGCTGCTGGCGGCCTGGTGGTCGAGCAGGCGGGTGGTGGCCACCAGGTGCCCGCTGTTGAGGTCGCGTACGCCGATGTGCTGGCAGTGGATGTCGTAGTCGTCCATGTCCAGCCCGTGTTCGGCGCCTTTGAGCCTGGCCTTGAATTCGCTGCTGAACACGCGAAAGCGCAATGCCTGGGCTTCGTGCAGCGCGGCGGGGCCGACCAGGCGCTCGGCCTGCAGACGGCGTTCGTTACGGGTGTCGCCAGGGCATGCAGTCAGGGTCATTGCGAGTCTCCATAAGCCAGCCATGGGGTTGCGGCCGGTCGACTATGTTGTGCAAGCTCAGCCTAGGTAGACGCGGTGTCACCCCCATGAAGCTTTGGTGATGCTTGTATGACAGCCCTCAAGGAGCACGCCGATGGCCTGGCTGCAGCGACTCAACGACCCCATTCCGCCCTTGGCAACCGATAACCTGGGCGACACCTACGCCAGCCTGCTGGAGCAGCTCGGCACGGTCAGCCCGTTCGAGCTGGCAGTGCTGGGCGGGCAAGCCATGCCGACCCCGGGGCTGGCGTTTCTGGTGGGCTACCAGGCCGCCTTGCGCGTGCTGTGGCCCAGCGCCCCGGCGGGCCTCGGCGCCCTGTGTGCGAGTGAGCGGCGCAGCGTGCGCGCCGCCGACATGGGCATGCGCCTGGCGCTCGACACGCTGCGCCTGAGCGGCAGCAAGGACTTCGTCACCGCCGGGCCGGACGCCGACTGGCTGCTGGTGGCGGCGCGCTGCGAAGCACCGGGCCAGGCGCCTCGGCTGAGCCTGGCGGTGGTGTACCCGGGGGAGCCCGGTGTGCGCGTGGAGCCCTTGCCGAGCCTGCCGTTGATGCCTGAGGTCGGGCATGCCCGCCTGCACCTTGAACAGGCCCTGTGCGAACGCCTGGCCGGTGACGGCTGGGACGCCTACGTCAAGCCGTTCCGCTCGCTGGAAGACCTGTACGTGCTGAGCGCCCTGAGCGCCTGGCTGTACGGGGTAGGCCGCGCCAATGCCTGGCCGCAGGGGCTTTTGCTGCGCCTGATCGGGCTGCTGGCCGGGTGTGCCGAAGGCAGCCGGCAATGCGCCGATTCGGCGGCGTTCCACCTGTTGCTGGGCGGCCTGTTCGCGCAGTTCTCGCAACTGAGCGGCGAGCTCGACCAGGCGCTGACGAGCACGCCGGGGCCCTGGGCCGAGCTGTGGCAGCGCGACCAGGGCATTCTGCAGATCGCCAGCGCGGCGCGGGCCAGGCGCCTGGCCAAGGCATGGGCCGGCAGCGGGCTGGCCTGAGGTTGCCGGGCTGCCCGCATGGCCACAGGCTGTCGCTTGCTGCCGTGCGGGCAGGCGGGTAATGTTGGCGGCTTTACGCTTTCAGGAACCTGCATGTTCAGCCTGCCCCGAATCGCTCTCGCCCTGCTGGCCCTGGCGAGCCTGCCTGCCCAGGCCAACTGGCACCTGGACGGCGAATCGTCGCGCCTGTCGTTCATCACCAGCAAGAACGGCAACGTGTCCGAGGTGCATCGCTTTCTGGTGCTGCATGGCAAGGTCGATCGCAAGGGTGCGGCCGAGCTGCAGATCGAGATGGACTCGGTCAGCAGCGGCATCCCGCTGCGTGACGAGCGCATGCGCAACGACCTGTTCGAGGTGGCCAAATACCCCGACGCGACCATCCAGGCGCAGATCGACCTGCGTCCGATCAACGACCTGGCCAATGGTGCCCAGGTCGAACTGCGCCTGCCGGTGACCGTCAACCTGCACGGCAAGACCCACAGCTACAACGCGCAGCTGCTCGCCACCCGGCTCGACGAGCGGCGTTTCCAGGTGGTGACCCTGGAGCCGCTGGTACTGAGCGCCGATCACTTCGACCTGCTGCCCGGCCTCAAGACGTTGCAGAAGCTCGCCGGGCTGCAGTCGATCAACCTGTCGGTGCCGGTGGGTGCGGTACTGATCTTCACGGCGCGCTGAAATGGCCGGGCCGGTGTTTCCATGGCGTGCCGGCAACCAGTTCGAACTGCTGATCGACGGCCCGCAGTTCTTCCCGCGCATGCTGCAGACGATCATGGGTGCCGAGCACCAGGTCGACCTGGAGCTGTACCTGGTCGAGGCCGGGGCGTGTGCCGAGGCCATGGTGCAGGCGCTGGTGCAGGCCGCCGAGCGCGGCGTGCGGGTACGCTGCCTGTTCGATGACTACGGCTCGCTGGCCTTTACCTTGAGCCTGCGTCAGCGCCTGCTGGGCGCCGGCGTTGAGTTGCGCTGGTACAACCGCCTGCGTTGGCGCCGGGGGCTGCGCAACCTGTACCGCGACCACCGCAAGCTGCTGCTGGTGGACCAGGCCTGGGCGGTGGTCGGCGGCACCGGGGTCACCGACCAGTTCTGGACACCGGGCGAGCCGGTCAGCGAATGGCACGAGGTGATGGTGCAGATGCAGGGGCCGCTGGTGGCCGACTGGCAGATGCTGTTCGATCGCCAGTGGCGTTCCAACCTGCGCCGCACCGCGTGGCGCCCACCCACCCATTTCGGCCTGGCGCACCTGCCGCGGGTGCCGGTTGCAGGCCCGGGCCTGGGCCGGGTGGCCTATGCCGACGCCCGCCAGCACCGCGACATCCTGCAGTCGCTGGTGCGCGCGCTGATCAGCGGCAAGCGTCGTATCTGGCTGGCCACGCCGTATTTTCTGCCCACCTGGAAGGTGCGCCGGGCTTTGCGCCGCGCGGCCGCGCTGGGCATCGATGTGCGCCTGCTGCTGACCGGCCCGCGTACCGACCATCCTTCGGTACGCTATGCCGGTCATCGCTATTACCCGCGCCTGCTGCGGGCAGGGGTGAAGATATTCGAATACCAGCCATGCTTCCTGCACCTGAAGATGGTGCTGGTGGACGACTGGGTGAGCATTGGCTCATGCAATTTCGACCACTGGAACCTGCGTTTCAACCTTGAGGCCAACGTCGAGGCCATCGACCCGCAACTGACCGCCGACGTGGTGGCGAGCTTCGAGCGCGACTTTGCCCTGAGCCGCCAGGTCGACCTGGACGACTGGCAGGCGCGGCCGCTGTGGCGGCGTGTGAAACAGCGTATCTGGGGCTGGCTGGACCGGGTAGTGGTCAACCTGCTGGACCGGCGCGACTGAGGTTCTTTTGATTTTCCCCCGCATCAGAAGGAGTTGACGAAATGGCAGCGAAAAAGATTCTCATGCTGGTCGGCGATTACGTCGAAGACTATGAAGTGATGGTGCCGTTCCAGGCGCTGCAGATGGTTGGCCACACGGTCCATGCGGTGTGCCCGGGCAAGTCGGCCGGGCAGTCGGTACGTACCGCCATCCATGACTTCGAGGGCGACCAGACCTACAGCGAGAAGCCGGGGCACAACTTTGGCCTGAACTTCGATTTCGCCCAGGTGCGTGCCGAAGACTACGACGCGCTGGTGATTCCGGGCGGGCGTGCGCCGGAGTACCTGCGCCTGAATGAAGAGGTGCTGCAACTGGTGCGCGCCATCGACCAGGCGGGCAAGCCGATTGCGGCGGTGTGCCATGGAGCGCAACTGCTGGCGGCGGCCGGGGTGCTGGAGGGGCGCGAGTGCAGTGCGTACCCGGCGTGTGCGCCGGAGGTGCGCCTGGCGGGTGGGCGTTACGTCGAGATCGAGGTGACGGCGGCGCATGTGCAGGGCAACCTGGCCAGTGCGCCGGCCTGGCCTGCGCACCCGGCGTGGCTGGCGGGGTTCCTGGGGTTGCTGGGTACGCGCATTACCCTCTGAAAGCCTTCGCTGGCGTGCCGGCGAAGAGGCCGGTACAGGCAACAAAAAAGCGGCAAGGGATCACTCCCTTGCCGCTTTCAGCTTTCAGCTTTCAGCTTTCAGCTTTCAGCTTGTAGCGCTGGCGCTTACTTCACTTCCACTGCCAGGCTTTGCGCGATCTTGCTCTGCCACAGCGCAGGCCCGGTGATGTGCACCGACTCGCCATTGCTGTCGACCGCAACGGTCACCGGCATGTCTTTCACGTCGAACTCGTAGATCGCTTCCATCCCCAGTTCGGCAAATGCCAGCACCTTGGATTTCTTGATCGCCTGAGCCACCAGGTAGGCAGCGCCACCCACGGCCATCAGGTACACGGCCTTGTTGTCCTTGATCGCGTCGATGGCGGTCGGGCCGCGCTCGGACTTGCCGATCATGCCCAGCAGGCCGGTCTGCTCGAGGATCTGACGGGTGAACTTGTCCATCCGCGTTGCGGTGGTCGGGCCTGCCGGGCCAACCACTTCTTCGCGCACCGGATCAACCGGGCCGACGTAGTAGATGAAGCGGCCCTTGAGGTCCACCGGCAGCTCTTCGCCACGGTTGAGCATCTCGACCATGCGCTTGTGCGCGGCGTCGCGGCCGGTCAGCATCTTGCCGTTGAGCAGGATGGTCTCGCCCGGCTTCCAGCTCTGCACGTCTTCCGGGGTCAGGGTGTCGAGGTTGACGCGACGGGCCGACGGGCCGGCTTCCCAGACGATTTCCGGGTAGGCGTCCAGCGACGGTGCTTCCAGCTCTGCAGGGCCGGAACCATCGAGCACGAAGTGCGCGTGACGGGTGGCTGCGCAGTTGGGGATCATGCACACCGGCAACGAGGCCGCGTGGGTCGGGTAGTCCATGATCTTGACGTCGAGCACGGTGGTCAGGCCGCCCAGGCCCTGGGCGCCGATGCCCAGCTGGTTGACCTTCTCGAACAGTTCCAGGCGGATCTCTTCGATGCGGTTCTGCGGGCCACGGGCCTTGAGCTCGTGGATGTCGATGGACTCCATCAACACTTCCTTGGCCATCACCGCGGCCTTCTCGGCAGTACCGCCGATACCGATGCCGAGCATGCCCGGCGGGCACCAGCCGGCGCCCATGGTCGGAACGGTCTTGAGCACCCAGTCGACGATCGAGTCGGACGGGTTGAGCATGGCCATCTTCGACTTGTTTTCCGAACCGCCGCCCTTGGCCGCGACATCCACCTCGACCTTGTCGCCAGGGACGATCGAGTAGTGGATCACGGCCGGGGTGTTGTCCTTGGTGTTCTTGCGGGCACCTGCCGGGTCGGCCAGGATCGAGGCGCGCAGCACGTTCTCGGGCAGGTTGTAGGCGCGACGCACGCCTTCGTTGATCATGTCGTCCAGGCTCATGGTCGCGCCATCCCAGCGCACGTCCATGCCGACGCGCACGAACACGGTGACGATACCGGTGTCCTGGCAGATCGGCCGGTGGCCGGTGGCGCACATGCGCGAGTTGATCAGGATCTGCGCGATGGAGTCGCGCGCAGCCGGCGACTCTTCACGCAGGTAGGCCTCGTGCATGGCCTGGATGAAATCGACGGGGTGGTAGTACGAAATGAACTGCAGGGCGTCGGCAACGCTCTGAATCAGGTCGTCTTGCTTGATCACGGTCATGCAGCGCGCTCCTCTTAAAGACGGGAACATTCATTAAGGTATCGCGACGTTCACGGGCCGAGGCGTCGCAATGACCTTTCAAGGCGCGCCGACACGCAGTGGCCGACGCAAAAAGGCGCGGCAGTATAGCGCGCATCGCCTGCCGGTACACGCGCCAGTGCGGCCAACCATGGTCGCCTGCTGCCAGGCACTGTTTTTGCGTGGCAATTATTTCGAACACGTCCTACAGTACCGACTGCCCCCCGTCACAACCGCTGCCGCTCGGCTGCCTGGTGAGTCACCCGTGACCGAAACCGCTCTGCAAAAGCTTCTTCTCAAGCGTTTCCTGCTGGCTGCCGGCAGTTACCTGCTGGTGCTGCTGCTGGCCTGGGTCGCCGTGCTGGGCGGGCATGTGCAGGCGCCGGTGCCGGTCATCGGCGCGAGCAGTGTGCTGCTGGTGCTCAACCTGGCGTGGCTGGGCTGGGTGTTTGCCAGTGGCGTCAACCTGCGCTGGCGCGACCCCAGCCTCACGGAGTTCCAGGTGCTGCTGGCAGCGGCCTGGCAAACCTGGCTGCTGGCCAACCTGGACCAGGCCCGTGGCACCTTCCTGGTGCTGTACCCGTTGATCCTGATGTTCGGCCTGTTCCACCTCAACGGCCGTTCGTTCACCCGCTGCGCGCTGGTGGTGTTGTGCAGCTTTCTCGGCCTGAACCTGTGGGAGTGGGGCAACGGGCGCCTGTCGGACCCGGCGCTGGCGGCGTTGCAGGTATGCACGCTGTTCGTGGTGCTGTGCTGGTTGTGCCTGTATGCCCGCTACGTGCAGGCCTCGCGCCAGCGCATGCGCCAGCGCCGCATCGCCCTGCAGGCGCACCAGGACACCCTGCGCGGCATGATGGGGCAACTGGAGGAACTGGTGGCCACCGACGAGCTGACCGGCCTGTTCAACCGCCGGCATTTTCTGCGCCTGGCCAGCGATGCCCTGGCCAGCATGCCCATGGGGAGCCGGCATGGCCTGGCGCTGATCGACCTGGACCATTTCAAGCGCATCAACGACGCCCACGGGCATGCGGTCGGCGACCGGGTACTGCAGGCCTTTGCCCAGGTTGCCAGCGAGCACCTGTGCGACGCCGCGGTGCTGGCCCGCTATGGCGGCGAGGAGTTCGTGCTGCTGTTGCCCGATTGCACGGCCCAGGCCCTGGAACATTGCTGCGAGCGTCTGCGTCAGGCCTTCGGTGCGTTGCCCTCGGCGGCGATGCAGGGGCAGGTGGGGCCCTTGAGCCTGTCGGTCGGCATGACCCTGCTGACAGCCGAGGATGACCTGGACAATGCATTGCACCGTGCCGACCAGGCGCTGTACCGCGCCAAGCGCAGTGGCCGAAATCGCTGTGTGCCGGCCTGGGAGGTGGTGGATGCCTGAGTTGTGCGTAGGTGAGCGCAGTTGGCAGGTGGCCGAGGGCAGCAACCTGCTGGATGCGCTGAACGAGGCTGGCGTGGGCGTGCCCTACAGCTGCCGGGCGGGGAGCTGCCATGCTTGCCTGGTGCGCTGTCTGGCGGGTGTGCCGGGCGATGCCAGGCCCGATGCGCTGAGCGAAGGCAAGCGCCTGGAGGGCTGGCGGCTGGCCTGCCAGTGTCGGGTCGAGAGTGACCTGCAGGTAGCGGTGTTCGACCCGGTGCGCGATGGGGCGCCGGCGCGGGTCGTCGCGCTGGACTGGCTGGGCGCGCAGGTGCTGCGCCTGCGCCTGCAACCGGACAGGCCGTTGCGGTATCAGGCGGGGCAGCATCTGGTGCTGTGGAGCGCGCAAGGTGTTGCGCGACCGTATTCGCTGGCCAGCGTGCCGGGCGAGGATGAATGGCTTGAATTTCACCTGGATTGCCGGCATGCCGGGGCGTTCTGCAGCGCGGCGCGGGGGTTGCAGGTGGGCGACCTGGTGCGCCTGGGGGAGTTGCGCGGTGGCGCGCTGCATTACGATCCGGACTGGCAGGCCCGGCCGTTGTGGCTGCTGGCGGCGGGTTCCGGGCTGGCGCCACTGTGGGGGATTGTGCGCGAGGCGCTGCGTCAGGAGCATCAGGGGGCGATCAGGGTGGTGCATGTGGCGAGCGAGGCGGGTGGGCATTACCTGCAGCGGGAGCTGGATGAACTGGCGCGGCGGCACCCGCAGATGGAGGTGCAGTTGCTGATACCGGAGGAGTTGGGGCCGATGCGTCTGGCATCGCGTCAGACGATTGCGCTGGCTTGTGGCTCTGCGTCGAGTGTGGAGCGGTTTGCGCGTGGGATGTTTCTGGCGGGGTTGCCGCGTAATCAGCTGTTTGCGGATGTGTTCGTGGGGCATGCCTGAGCTTCTGTTCCCACAAGGAGGTACTGCAGGCTCCTGCGGCGTTTGCGCTGGCCTTGGCTCTGGCTCTTGATCTTGATCTGCTTTTGATTTTGATCTTCCGTCCCCCAGAAGGCCGAGTGGAGGTGTCGTGCAGGGGGCGGGGCGAAGCCCCTTCGGCGTTAGCCGAAGCGAGCGACTGTTAGAGTTGCTTGCAACTCGGGTCGCGTGCCCCCGGAGCGGCGCCGGAGGGAGGGGCCCCGTAGCGAAGCGTAGGGCCTGATGATGGACGGAGCGGTTTTGCTTACTTTTTCCAAGAAAAAAGTAAGCCGCTGTAAGAGCGGAAGGGGCCCTCGGCGTCTGTATTCATGTTGGATATGCTCGCTGTCATTGGAACCACTGATCCAGAGTTGAGAGATTATCCATCCTGGATGGCGACTCCACTCGGCCTTCTGAAGGGCCGGCAGATCAAAGCCAGCTCAAGATCACCGGCACCGGCGTATCGGCACCCATAAAAAAGCCCCGCCATCAAGGCGGGGCTCTAGTGACAACCGGTCAACTTCAGACCAACGGATCCCCGACATGCAGAATCTTCATGCCATTGGTGCCACCGATGGTGTGGTAGCTGTCACCCTTGGTCAGGATGACCCAGTCACCTTGCTCGACCACGCCACGCTTGAGCAGCTCGTCCACCGCCGCCTGGCTGACTTGCTCCGGCGCCAGCGCCGCAGGGTCGAACGGTACGGTGTACACGCCACGGAACATCGCAACCCGCGCCTGGGTCTCGCGGTGCGGCGAGAAGGCGAAGATCGGGATCGACGAACGAATACGCGACATGATCAGCGGGGTGTAGCCACTCTCGGTCAAGGCAATGATCGCCTTCACGCCCGGGAAGTGGTTGGCGGTGTACATGGCCGCCAGCGCGATGCTCTCGTCGCAACGGCTGAACTGCGTGCCCATGCGGTGGCTGGAGGTCTTGCTGGTAGGGTGCTTCTCGGCGCCCAGGCAGATCCGCGCCATGGCCTGTACCGCCTCGAGCGGGTAGGCACCGGCAGCACTCTCAGCCGACAGCATTACCGCGTCGGTGTAGTCGAGCACGGCGTTGGCCACGTCGGACACTTCGGCACGGGTCGGCATCGGGTTCTGGATCATCGACTCCATCATCTGGGTCGCGGTGATCACCGCCTTGTTGTGGCGGCGTGCATGCAGAATGATCTTCTTCTGTATGCCCACCAGCTCGGCGTCGCCGATTTCCACACCCAGGTCACCACGGGCCACCATCACTGCATCACTGGCGCGAATCAGGCCGTCGAGGGTCTCGTCGTCGGCCACGGCTTCGGCACGTTCGATCTTGGCCACCAGCCAGGCAGTACCACCGGACTCGTCACGCAGGCGACGGGCGTATTCCATGTCGCTGGCATCACGCGGGAACGACACGGCCAGGTAGTCCAGGTCCATCTCGGCCGCCAGCTTGATATCGGCCTTGTCTTTCTCGGTCAGGGCCGGGGCGGTCAGGCCGCCGCCGCGACGGTTGATGCCCTTGTGGTCCGACAGCGGGCCGCCGATCAGCACCACGCAGTGCAGGGCGTCGGCGCTGGCGGTTTCGACGCGCATGACCACGCGGCCGTCGTCGAGCAGCAGTTCGTCACCCACGCCGCAGTCCTTGACCAGGTCCGGGTAGTCGATGCCGACGATATCCTGGGTGCCTTCGGTGAGCGGGTGAGCCGTGGAGAAGGTGAAGCGGTCGCCGACCTTGAGTTCGATTCGCTTGTTGGCAAACTTGGCAATGCGGATCTTCGGCCCTTGCAGGTCGCCCAGCAGCGCGACGTGGCGGCCATGCTTGGCGGCGATGTCACGGATCATGCGGGCGCGAGCCTTGTGCTCGTCCGGGGTGCCGTGCGAGAAGTTCAAGCGAGCGACGTCCAGACCCGCAAGGATCAGTTGCTCGATAACTTCCGGCGAGTTGCTGGCGGGGCCAAGGGTGGCGACAATTTTGGTGCGGCGGATGGTCATGCACAGACTCCTGTAGTGAAGCGCAGCGAAAGGCTACTCCGGAAAATCGCTGTAGTCATTGTTCCTTTGCACTACCTTGGTGGGAGGAGGAGGGGCGGTTGAACGAGTGGCAAGCGCCAAGCGCAATGCAGTCCGCTTGCCGCTGTTCCTCCTATAGCTTTCAAGGAAAGCGCCGATACACTGCTCAGTAGAGGAGACCCCCCATGCGAGCCTTGATCGTTTTAGCCCTGGCGACCAGTGTCGTCGGTTGCACCCGCTGGTCGATGGACCATCACCTGAACAATGCCTACCGCGCCTATGATCGCGGCAACTGCGAGCAGGTCATGCTCGAGCTGTCGCAGGTCGACCGCACCAGCCGTGCGCGCCCGTTCATCCACCCCGAGGCGTCGATGCTGCGCGGTCAGTGCCTGGAGCGCCAGAAGCTCTATGTGGATGCGGCGCAGACCTACCAGTACATCATCACCCAGTACCCGCGCAACGAGTACGCCTACCGTGCCCGCGCCCGCCTGCAGACCCTCGAGCAGCTTGGCCACTATCGCCCCAATGGCGAGCCGGCCATCGCCCGTCCGGCCAGCAGCACCCCCTGGCGTTGATGGCCGCGCAACGACGTCGATACTGACGTTAATACTAAAGTGCGCGGGTCCGAATGTGACGGGGCAGTCAGGTTGCGCTAGGCTTGTGAGGTACATGCGGTACACCAGAACGATCCAGCGCGACCCTGCTCAAGGGTCTTCGACAGCGACTCCTATCATGTTTACCGAACGTCGAATCGAGCGTCACCTGCTCCCGTATTACCTCAAGGTCTTCAACCGGTTTACCGGGTTGCCCATCGGTTATCTGGGCAATGTGTCCGAAGACGGCCTGATGCTGATCAGCGACCTGCCACTGCTGGTGGGCCCCGATTTCGAACTGCAGCTCAAGGTGCCCGGGCGCGCCGGTGCGCTGCACGTGATCAACCTCACCGCCAGCTGCCTGTGGTGCCACGAAGACGAGAACCCGGGGCACTACGATTCCGGCTTCATGCTGCTGCAGGCCCCTCGCGAATACGACGAGCTGGTGTCGTCGCTGCGCAACTATTTCAGCTTCCACCCGTTGAGTGCGTCGGCCTGAGGTAGACTCCCGGCAGATTTTCTGTTCAGGACGACGCCGTGAGCTCCAGCATTTTCTGGCACGACTATGAAACCACCGGTATCAACCCGCGCAGCGACCGGCCCCTGCAGGTGGCAGGGGTGCGCACCGATCTGGACCTCAACGAGATCGAGCCGCCGGTCAACCTCTTCTGCCAACCCGCCGACGATATTCTGCCGCACCCTGCGGCGTGCCTGATAACCGGTATTACCCCGGCGCAGTTGGCCACCCAGGGTCTGTGCGAAGCCGAGTTCATGACCCGGGTGCACGCCGAGCTGGCGCGCCCGGGTACTTGCGGGGCCGGCTACAACTCGCTGCGTTTCGACGACGAAGTGACGCGTTACAGCCTGTATCGCAACTTTTTCGACCCCTATGCCCGCGAGTGGCAGGGCGGCAACAGCCGCTGGGACCTTATCGATGTGGTGCGCACTGCCTACGCCTTGCGCCCCGATGGCATCCAGTGGCCGCAGCGCGACGGCC
Organism: Pseudomonas sp. 8209; assembly: GCF_028682105.1. Lineage (NCBI taxonomy): Bacteria > Pseudomonadati > Pseudomonadota > Gammaproteobacteria > Pseudomonadales > Pseudomonadaceae > Pseudomonas > Pseudomonas sp. 8209. The sequence continues at coordinate 271,152 of NZ_JANIAH010000005.1, read as the reverse complement.
AGGTGAGCCTGAAGCTGGAGTTGCTGACGGCGGCCAATGGCATCGATCACGGGCAGGCGCACGAGGCGCTTGCGGATGTGCGTGCCACGTTGGCAATGGCACGCTTGATCCGCGAGAAGCAACCCAGGCTGTATGCATGGTTGTTCCAGTTGCGCAGCAAGCAGAAAGTCCTCGATCAAGTGCGTTTGTTGCAACCGCTTGTGCATATTTCCGGACGCTTTTCTGCGGCACGTAATTATCTTGGCGTGGTGCTGCCCCTGGCCTGGCATCCACGCAATCGCAATGCGCTGATTGTGTGCGACTTGCATCAGGACATCGCCCCATTGCTGACGGAAGATGCCGAAGTGTTGCGTCAGCGTCTGTACACCCGACGCGAGGAAATGTCCGAGGGACAATTGCCGGTACCGTTGAAATTAATTCAGATCAATCGCTGCCCGGTGGTCGCGCCCTTGAGTGTATTGCGCGGTGAAGATCAGCAACGCCTTGGCCTGGATATGACGTTGTATCAACAGCGCGCCGAGCAGTTGAGTGCCGCCCAGGCCGTGTGGCAGAACAAGTTGAGCGCTATTTATGACAGTCAGGAATTCGCCCCGAGCGAAGACCCCGAGCAACAGCTGTATGACGGGTTTATCGGTGATCGCGACCGACGCCTGTGTGAACAAGTAAGAACCGTGGAGCCCGAGCAATTAGCCACGGGTCAGTGGATGTTCGACGATGCACGATTGCCGGAGTTGCTGTTTCGCTACCGTGCGCGCAATTTTCCGCAGACCTTGGATGCACAGGAGCGCCAGCGTTGGCTCGGGTTCTGCCAGCAGCGCCTGAGCGACCCGGCAATGGGCGCTCCGAATACCCTTGAAGGCTTCGAGCAGGCATTGCAGAGCGCCTGGCTGGATGCCGATGCCACGCAGCGCGAGTTGCTGGCGCAATGGCGAGCCCATGCCATGAACTTGCGCGAACGGTTTGCCCTGCAGTAATTGCAGGCAATAAAAAACGCCAGCATGCTGGCGTTTTGGGCTGACCTGTAACCGGGTTACAGTGTCCAGCGATTAACCGAGCAGGGTCGCCCAGCCTTCTACTACGTCACCACCCCACTTGGCTTTCCACTCTTTGAGTGTCTTGTGGTTGCCACCTTTGGTTTCGATGACTTCGCCATTGTGCGGGTTCTTGTATTGCTTGACCTTGCGTGCACGCTTGGTGCCGGTGGTTTTAACCGGGCCGCGAGGGGCCTTGTTCAGTTTGGCCTCAGGGTCCAGCAGAGCAATAATGTCGCGCAGCGACTTGGAGTACTCGCCCATCAGCTCGCGCAGTTTGGCTTCAAACTCCAGCTCGGTTTTCAGCTTGTTGTCTTCGGACAGGTTCTTCAGGCGGGCTTGCAGTTCTTTGATGGCTTCTTCGGTAGCGCGGTATTCGTTGATCAGGGACATGAGGTATTCCTTGGAGGGAAGGGACGCAGGACAGCGGTGCAGCAATAATAGTCAGACACTTAATACAAGTAAACATTAAACCGCCGTCATTGCGGAATACCTTCATAATTGAAAGGGTATTGTGACGAGATACTCCCAATTATCCGCTTCAATTGTTAAATAACTTTAATGTGCCCTTGACGAGGTGCAAGCCCAGGCTGGCTGCGGTGTGAGGTTGTGATACACGGTATGCAATCACTACTGCAGTTTTTCCGGGCAGTCGTTAGAATACGCGCCTTTGCGAACTCTGGAGCCCCTCTCATGCGCACCTATCGGCTGGTGATCGCTTGCCCCGACCGTGTCGGCATCGTCGCCAAAGTCAGTAATTTTCTGGCGTCCCATAACGGCTGGATCACCGAAGCGAGCCATCATTCCGATGACCTGAGCGGCTGGTTCTTCATGCGTCACGAAATCCGTGCCGATACCCTGCCTTTCGGCATCGAGGCGCTGCGCGAAGCGTTCGCGCCGATTGCCGAAGAGTTTTCGATGGTGTGGCGCATTACCGACACCGACCAGAAGAAACGCGTGGTGCTGATGGCCAGCCGCGAGTCCCATTGCCTGGCCGACCTGCTGCACCGCTGGCACAGCAACGAGCTGGACTGCGATATCCCGTGCGTGATCTCCAACCACAACGACCTGCGTAGCATGGTCGAGTGGCACGGCATTCCGTTCTACCACGTACCGGTCGACCCGCAGAACAAGCAGCCGGCATTTGCCGAGGTGTCGCGTCTGGTCAAGGAGCATGCCGCCGACGTGGTGGTGCTGGCGCGCTACATGCAGATCCTGCCGCCACAGCTGTGCCAGGAATACGCCCAGCAGGTGATCAACATTCACCACAGCTTCCTGCCGTCGTTCGTGGGGGCCAAGCCGTATCACCAGGCGTCGATGCGAGGCGTGAAGCTGATCGGCGCCACCTGCCACTACGTGACCGAAGAGCTGGATGCCGGCCCGATCATCGAGCAGGACGTGGTGCGTGTGAGCCACAGCGACAGCATCGAGGACATGGTGCGTTTCGGTCGCGACGTCGAGAAGATGGTGCTGGCCCGCGGCCTGCGCTATCACCTGGAAGATCGCGTGCTGGTGCACGGCAACAAGACGGTGGTGTTCTAGGACCGCACCGGCCCTTCGCCAGCCTTGCTGGCGAAGGGCACAACGCGTGTCTACCGCCGTGCCAGGCGCAACCGCTCCAGCAGCGGCTTGCCCAGCAGGCAGACGAACACCGGGCCGCCCACCACCAGATAGAAGTAGTACGTCACCACCCGCCATATCAGAATCGCCGCTGCCGCGGTCGACTTGCCCACCATGGGCGTCAGCAGCGTCGCCGAGGTCAACTCCGCCGCGCCAGCCCCGCCGGGCAACAGGCTGAACTGGCCGGCACTCAGGGCGAGCATCTGCACCAGAAAGCTCGACACCCACTGCAGGTCTGTCCCCAGCCCGCGCAACACTAGGTACAGCACGCTGTAGCGCAGCGCCCAGTGCAGGCAGGTGAGCCCGAACACCAGCGCCAGTACCCGCTTGGGCAGGCGCCAGGTGGCGGCAAACGCGCGAAAGAAATGCAGCACCTTGCGCGCCCAGCGTCGGCACGTGGCGTCACGCACCTTCAACCGCCGCAGCAGCCGGCCCATCGCACGCATCAACCCGCGGCGCCAGCGCAGTATCGCCAGCCCCGCCAGCAGGGCGGCGAACATCATCAGCGCACTGGCCAGCAGCATGCCCTGCATGCTTGCGCTGAAGCGGTGGAACAGCATGTAGATGACAATCCCGAACATCGCGCACAGGAAGAACACCAGGTCATTGAGCTGGTCCATGGCGAACACCGCGCTGCTCTGGGCCGGGCGCACCCGGTGCCTGGCCAGCAGGGCCACCAGCGCCAATGGCCCGCCGCTGCCGCCGGGGGTGGAGCAGATGGCGAACTCGGTGGCCATGATCACCCCCAGGCTGCGCACCCGCCCCAGCGCCGCCCCCTGGGTGCCGAGCAGCAGACGCAGGCGCAGGGCGTTGATGCACCAGCACAGCACGATCATGCCGAACAACCCCATCAGCAGCGCCAGCGGGAACCGCTGCAGGCGCGGCAGCAGGTCGCTGCCGCCCAGCAGCGTCGGTACCAGCAGCGCCAGCAGCAGGGCCAGCGTGAGCCAGCCCAGGCGAGTCATGCGCCGGGCCTGCTGGCCAGCCAGGCCATCTTGGTCATGGGGGTACGGCCCTGCTGCAGCAGTTGCTGCAGGGTGTCGAGCCAGTAGCGGCGCGAGTAGGCATGGCGCATGTCCACCGGGTGCAGCCCGAGGCGGATCGTGGCCGCCTGCTGCAGGCGTGCCCGGCGCGCCTCGCTGAGCACTTTCGACAGCCCGCGGCGCCAGGCACTGCGGGCGCTCCACACCAGCCCCGGGGCGTCGATGCGGCTGAAATCGGGCAGGCGGAACAGGTGCTGCGGGTCGCTGGTGTAGTGCAGCGGGGTTTCGCGCAGGGCCTGGCGAGTGCCTTCGCTCATCAGCCAGGCCGGGGCAACGAAGCCGGTCAGCGGCCAATCGCAGGCCTGGAACAGCTCGATCCCGGCATTCAGGCGATGCAGCGCCTGGGCCTGGCCCAGGGCGTAGAACTCACCCTCCCAGGTATAGATGCGGCGCATGAAGTACTCGCGCGGCGAACGTGGCGGCGGGCCGTCGTCGGCATGGTAGTAGCCATGCAGGGCCAGTTCGTCGCCCCGGCTCAGTCGCCGCTCCAGCACCTGGCGAAAGGCCGGGGCCTGCTGCACAGGGTTGCGCCGGTGGAAGTCGGGTACCACCAGCAGGGTCATGGGGATGTCGCCCAGGGCGTCCACGGCTTCGACGAAGGGCTGGTAGTCGGGCCAGGTTTCCGGGGCCACGTCGTGCAGCACCAGCAGCACGCTGGGGCGCTGGTTGTGCAGGTCAGGCTGTTCAGGCATGGGCGCGCACCGGTTGCTCGTGATGACCCAGCACGGCCCGATAGTGTTCGAGCAGGCCGCCGACCACCGTGTCCCAGGCGTAGTGCTGTTCGGCATGCCGGCGTGCCTGCTGCCCCAGTTGCGGTGCGCCGGCCTCGAACAGCTCGCGCACGGCGGCGGCCATCGCCTGGCCGTCGTTGGGCGTGCACAGCCGGCCGTAGCCCGGTTCGACGATTTCGGTAAAGGCCCCGGCCGCTACCGCCACCACCGGGATGCCGCTGGCCATGGCCTCGAGTATCACCAGCCCGAAGGTCTCCTGGTCGCCGGCGTGCAGCAGCGCATCGGCACTGGCCAAAAGGCGGGCGACCTGGGTGGCCGGGCAGAAGTGGTTGATGATGGTGACGTTGGCCGGCACGTTGCTGGGCATGTGCGAACCCACCAGCAGCAGGTGGTAGTGCTTGCCCAGGCGTTTCATGCAGTCCAGCAGCACGGGCAGGTTCTTCTCCCGGGAGCCGCGCCCGGCGAACACCAGCAGGCGCGTGGTGTCGGCCAGCCCCAGTTCGGCGCGCAGGCCGGGGTCGCGATGATCGGGGTGGAAGGTCTGCAGGTCCACCCCGAGGCGCTGTACATGCACATTGCCGATGCCCAGCCCGCGCAGCTTGTCGGCCATCACCTGGCTGGGCGCCAGCACCCGGTCGAAGTTGCCGTACAGCTTGCTGACATAGGCTTCGACATTGGGCGTGAACCAGTGGCCCATGCGGTTGCCGACCAGCAGCGGCAGGTCGGAATGATAGAACCCGATCACCGGCACATCGAGCTGGCGCCGTGCATCGAGCGCGGCCCAGGCGGTGAGGTAGGGGTCGCCCACTTCGATCAGGTCCGGTTGCAGGTCATGCAGCACGTTGCGCCAGGGCGCCAGACGCAGCGGGAAGCGGTAGCCATTGCCGAAGGGCAGGGCGGGGGCAGGCACCTGATAGATGCCATTGGCATGGCTGGCGCTGGCGCCGGGGATCAGCAGGCTGTGGCGAACGCCGGGGTTCAGGCCCAGGCGGCGGTGTTTGGCATCAAGATAGGTACGCACACCGCCACTGGCGGGGGCGTAGAACATGGTGATGTCAGCGATGTGCACGATCAGCATCCCTCCGAGACCGTCTTCAGGTTGTCATCGCGCATGGATATGCGGTGGATGACGCGCCCTAGGGTGGACCTCAGTGAAGGATAGTTTGTTCGATCATGTTGCGCGCCCGGCGAGCAAGCCGCCGGGCGCGCGCGGTCAGATGCGGAAGGTACCGACCAGGTGCTTGAGGCGGCCGGCCTGCTGTTCCAGGTCGGAACAGGCACGCAGGGTGGCCTGCAGGTTCTCCACGCCTTCCTGGTTGAGCATGTTGATTTCGTTGATGTCCATGTTGATCGACTCGACCACCGAGGTCTGCTCTTCGGTGGCGGTGGCCACCGACTGGTTCATGCCGTCGATCTCGCCGATACGCAGGGTGACGCTGCCCAGGCGTTCGCCGGCCTGGTTGGCGATCGAGACGCTGTCCTGGCTGTGGCGCTGGCTCTGGCTCATGGTGTCGACCGACTCGCGGGCGCCGACCTGCAGCTCTTCGATCATGCTCTGCACCTGTTGTGCCGACTCCTGGGTACGGTGGGCCAGGTTGCGCACTTCATCGGCCACCACGGCAAACCCGCGCCCGGCTTCACCGGCACGGGCCGCCTCGATGGCCGCGTTGAGGGCCAGCAGGTTGGTCTGTTGCGAGATGCTGGTGATCACTTCGAGGATCTGACCGATGTTCACGGTCTTGCTGTTGAGCGTCTCGATGTGCGAGCTGGAGGTGGAGATAAGGTCCGACAGACGGTTCATCGCCTGGATGCTGCGGTCTACCACCTGCTGGCCCTCTTCGGCCAGGTGGCGTGCAGAGCTGGCCTGCTGCGAGGCTTGCGCGGCGTTATGGGCGATTTCCTGGGCAGCGGCGCCCAGCTCGTTGATCGCGGCGGCCACGCTGTTGGTGCGGTTGGCCTGCTCGTCGGAGTTGACCATCGAGGAGTTGGAGGCGCTGACCACGCGCAGTGCCACTTCGTTGACCTGCTGGGTGGCCGAGGACACTTCGCGGATCGAGCTGTGGATACGCTCGACGAAGTGGTTGAAGGCGCGGCCCAGGGTGCCGAATTCGTCGTTGCTGTGGATGCTCAGACGCTTGGTCAGGTCGCCTTCGCCCTGGGCGATGTCTTCCATGGCGCGGGTCATGATGTGCAGCGGTTGCAGCAGCACGCGGATGAGCATGCCGAGCAGGGCGATGATGATGGCCACCGCAATCACGGTGACGATCACCGCCGAGGTGCGGAACTTGCTCAGCATCGCGTAGGCTTTTTCTTTATCGATCGAGAGACCGATGTGCCAGTTGGCCGATGGCAGGCCTTTGACCGGTGCGAAACTGAGGATACGGGTCTGGCCGTTGTTCTCGACCTCGGTCAGTTCCTTGGTCAGGCGCGGGGTGTTGTTCGGGTACAGGTCCGACAGCGACTTCATCACCAGGTCCTTGTCCGGGTGCACCAGGATCTTGCCTTGGTCGTTCACCAGAAACGCGTAACCCATGCCGCCGAAATTCAGGGAGTTGATGATCTTGACCAGGGCGTCCAGCTCCATGTCGCCACCGACCACGCCCAGTTCGCGCGACACTGTGGCGTTCATGCCGATCACCATCTTGCCGGTACTGATGTCCAGGTAGGGTTCGGTCAGGGTCGGGCCGTTGGCCGCCATGCTGTCCTTGTACCAGTCGCGGATGCGCGGATCGTAGCCGTCAGGCATCTGGATCACCGGGCGCACGGTGAAGCCGCCGTCGGTCTTGCCCATGTACACCGTGATGAAGCTCGACGCCAGCACCTTCTGGTCCAGCAGCGAATCGAGGTTGCCGGGAGCTGCCGCGATGTTCTGTGCCAGGTTCTCTACCAGCAGCAGGCGTCCTTCGAAGAGGTTCTTGATGTTGGTCGAGGCGGCATCGCCCATTTCGCCGACATAGTTTTCCAGATCTTCGTGAATCGCATTACGCTGCAGGTAATCGTTGTAGAGAGTAAAGAGGGTGAAGGCCACAAGGACGATCAGGGAAGCAGCCAGCAAGATCTTATGGCTGAAACGGAAGCTTTTATTCATGGCGTATTGGGTCCGCTAAGGTCTTTATATCCGGGTCATTCGCACAAAGGCATCTTGAAAGCAGTGCAGTTCCCATGTCCTTGTCGGGCTTTTCCTGACTTTCTGGGTGAAACATCAACACTTGGTATCGGCCGAGTACTACTAAAGCTTGAACAGAGGGTGAAAAAACATGCCTGACTCTTCGCAGTTCATTCTCGGTGCGGACCTGGCGGGGCAGCCGGTGTGCCAGGCCATGCGCCTGGCCAACCGTCACGGACTGGTTGCCGGGGCCACCGGCACCGGCAAGACCGTGACCTTGCAGCACCTGGCCGAGGCCTTCAGCGATGCCGGCGTGGCGGTGTTCGCTGCCGACGTCAAAGGCGACCTGTGCGGCCTGGGTGCGGTGGGCAGCCCGCAGGGCAAGGTGGCCGAGCGGATTGCCGGCATGCCCTGGCTCGAGCATCGGCCGCAGGCGTATCCGGTGACCCTGTGGGATGTGCACGGCAAGTCCGGGCACCCGTTGCGCACGACCTTGAGCGAAATGGGCCCGTTGCTGCTGGGCAACCTGCTCGAACTCAACGACAGCCAGCAGGCGGCGCTGTATGCGGCGTTCAAGGTGGCCGATCGCGAGGGCCTGTTGCTGCTGGACATCAAGGACCTCAAGGCGCTGCTCGGCCACCTCAAGGACAACCCGCAGGTGCTCGGCGAAGACAGTGCGCTGATGACCAGCGGTTCCAGCCAGGCCCTGTTGCGGCGCCTGGCGACCCTGGAGCAGCAAGGGGCCGAGGCTCTGTTCGGTGAGCCGGCGTTGCAGTTGCCAGACCTGCTGCAGCCTGCTGCCGACGGGCGCGGGCGCATCCACCTGCTCGATGCCAGCCGCCTGGTGCACGAGGCGCCGAAGGTGTATGCGACCTTCCTGCTGTGGTTGCTGGCGGAGCTGTTCGAGCAGTTGCCCGAGCGTGGCGATGCGGACAAGCCTCTGCTGGCGCTGTTTTTCGATGAGGCGCACCTGTTGTTCAGCGGCACGCCCAAGGCCTTGCAGGATCGTCTGGAACAGGTGGTGCGGTTGATTCGTTCCAAGGGGGTGGGGGTGTATTTCGTGACTCAGTCGCCGGGCGACCTGCCGGACGATGTGCTCGCCCAGCTCGGCCTGCGTATCCAGCATGGCTTGCGTGCGTTCACGGCCAAGGAGCAGAAGTCGCTGCGGGCGGTGGCCGATGGGTTTCGGCCGAACCCGGCGTTCGACACCCTGGCGGTGCTGACCGAGCTTGGCATTGGCGAGGCGTTGGTGGGCACCCTGCAGGACAAGGGCACGCCGGGCATGGTCGAGCGGGTACTGATCGCGCCGCCGCAATCGCGCATCGGGCCGTTGAGCGAGGCCGAGCGGGCGGCGCTGATTGCGGCGTCGCCGTTGCAGGGGCGCTATGACAAGCCGATCGATCGGGAGTCGGCGTACGAGATATTGATGGCGCGCAAGGGGCAGGTGCCATCGGCGCAGCAGGCGCCGGCTGAGGAAAGCCTGGCCGACAAGGCCGGGGAGTTCTTGCAGAGCGCGGCGGGGCAGGCGATCAAGTCGGCGGTGCGCCAGGCGGCCAATCAGTTCGGACGGCAACTGGTGCGGGGCTTGATGGGCTCACTGCTGGGGGGCAGCAAGCGCCGCTGACAAGGCGTCGAGGCAGTGGAGTTGCCGGTTCGCCGGCAAGTTCTCAAGCGGGCCCGAAGGCACCGAGCCGGTACCCTGCGCAGGCTCGGCAGGTTGTGCCAAGGGGCCGCAGCAGTGCTCGCAGCTTCGTGTATAGGCCGTGTCGGGTGTGAGCAGTTGGCCTGCGCACAGCAGCACGCCCTGACCGTCGGGCAGCAACGTGGCGCTGTGGGAGAAACGCGGTTCGTTCAGCTCGCTGCCCAGCACCCATGCATCCTGGCGTGGGTCGTACAGCTCGGTGCTGGGGCGGTAGGGCAGTCTGGTATGGCCGGCCACCAGCAGCCGACCATCGGGCAGCAACGTGGCGGTGTGCCCCTGGTGTCCACGCTGCATGGGCGGGCCACTTCGCCAGGTATTGGTTAGCGGATCGTACAGAAACGATTCCAGTGCACTTTCACCAAACGGCATGCAGGTGCCGCCCGCCACCATCACCTGGCCATTGTTCAGCAGCGTGGCCGTATGCTGCATGCGGGGGGCAGGCAATGGCCTGGTCGGCTCGAACCGCCCGGTCTGCGGGTCGAAGAGTTCACAGTGGGTCAGTGCCTGGTCGGGGGCATAGCCGCCGATAATCAGCACCTTGCCGGAATCGAGCAACGTGGCGCTGTGGGTCATGCGTGCCTGACTGCGCTCACCGAGCTGATACCACTCGTCGCTGGCGACGTCGTACAGCTCGACGATGTCGAGCACTTTACCGGTATCGCCCTTGAGGTGGTTGCCGCCGATGACAAGCACCTTGTTCGTGCCGCCCCACAATGACGTAGCGGTGTGGCTGAAGCGGGCAACCTGGAGGCTGCGCAGCGTTGTCCAGCATGAGCGGATGGGGTCGAAACGCTCGACGTGGTCGCTGGCTTCCCCGGTTTGCGAGCCGCCCACCAGCAGAAAGGACCTGTCGTCGAGAGTGACCGTGAGTTGCGAGAATGCCGCCTTCTGCTTGGGGGGCTGATGCGTCCATTCGCGCTGCTCAAAGCTGAAGCGTTCCACGCTGTCGGTGGCAAGCCCGCCATTGGTGATGCCGCCGGCAACCAGCACATCGCCATTGGGCAAACGCATGGCGCTGTGCAGGGCCCGGGCGATGAGCATGGCGCCAGCGCAAGCGTGGATATGGCCGTCCTTCGACATGTGCATTCTCCTTGTCGGCGTGAAAAGGAGGGTGCGCTGCAGGTGGCCCATCGTCTACTGACATAAATGACAGTGCGTTTGCGCAGGGCCATGAAAAAAGGGCCAGCCAAATGAATGGCTGACCCTTCTGCGGTGCAGCGTTATTTCAACCGATGGCTTTGGACGCCAACCAGAACAACCCCGCCGACAAGGCGATCGTCGCCGGCAGGGTCAGCACCCAGGCCAGCAGAATGGTGCGCACGGTGCCGCCTTGCAGGCCGCTCTTGTTCGCCACCATGGTCCCGGCCACACCCGACGACAGCACGTGGGTGGTCGACACCGGCAGGCTGAAGATGTTGGCCGCGCCAATCGCGCAGGCTGCGGTGATCTGCGCCGACATGCCCTGGGCATAGGTCATGCCCTGCTTGCCGATCTTCTCGCCAATGGTCAGTACCACACGCTTCCAGCCCACCATGGTCCCCAGGCCCAGGGCCAGGGCCACCGCCAGGATCACCCAGAACGGCGCGTACTCGGTGGTCGCGGTCAGGTCACGACGCAGTTTGTCCAGGTCGGCCTTTTCACGTGCTTCCAGGCCTGGCAACTTGCTGACCTTTTTCGCCGTGTCATCCAGGCACAGCAGGTAACGCCGCACTTCCACGCGCTTCTCGGCAGTCAGCGAATGGTAGTCCGCCACGCCGTTGAGCGACTGCTGCAGCGCGGTGATGGTCGGCTCGGTCTGTTGCGGATTGCAGCTGAACTGCTCCGGCAGGTCACCGGCCTTGGCCTTGCCCAGTGCCAGGAATTCGCCCAGGGTTTCGCTGTTGCGCTGGTAGAACTGGCTCAGGTGCAGGGTCGCGTCACGGGTACGTTCGATCTGGTAGGTAGTGCTGTTCAGGTCCAGCACGAACTGCGCCGGTACGATGCCGATCAGCACCAGCATGATCAGGCCGATACCTTTCTGACCATCGTTGGAACCGTGTACGAAGCTGACGGCCATGGCCGAAATGACCAGTACCAGGCGGTTCCAGAACGGCGGGTGCTTCTTGTCGTCGAGCTTGCGGCGCTGTTCAGGCGTCTTGTGCATCTTCGACAGCGGACGCCACCACTTCAGGCCGATCAGCACCAGCGCGGCCACGGCAAAGCCGGCCATGGGCGAGAGCACCAGCGACATGCCGATGTCGATTGCCTTCTGCCAGTTGACCCCGTCACCCAGTGGAATGTCGTTGAGCAGCGCGTTGGCCAGGCCCACGCCCAGGATCGAGCCGATCAGGGTGTGCGAGCTGGACGCCGGGATGCCGAAGTACCAGGTACCCAGGTTCCACGCGATGGCCGCGGCCAGCAGCGAGAAGACCATGGCCAGGCCATGCCCGGTGTTCACATTGATCAGCAGCTCCACCGGCAGCAGGTGCACGATGGCATACGCCACCCCGACTCCGCCCAGCAGGACGCCAAGAAAATTGAACACGCCGGAAAAGAACACGGCCAGGTGCGGCGGCATGGCTTTGGTATAGATGACAGTCGCTACCGCATTGGCGGTGTCATGAAAGCCATTGATGAACTCGAAGGCGAGCACGAAGGTCAAGGCGAGCAACAGGCTCACCAGTACCCAGGCATCAAGTCCGCTGAATAAATCGATCATGAAGGAATTCTGACCCGGTCATAAGGGGGCGCGATTATGCCAGAAATCCTGGGTAATCGATGCACTAGGTGCTGACCGGTCGGGGCGCTTTTGCGGGGGGGCAGGGCACTGCAGGAGGGGAGGGTAATCGAGAAAGATCGGCAAAAATCAGAAAAAATAACGCGAACGGTCAAGAAAAAACCGATGTTTTCCACGGCTGAATAATTCAAACGACCGTATTAAATTTGTGAGATTACGTAACGGTTTCATCTTCGACGCCGCAAGGGTCGCCCAAGGCACCGTCTTCGTGCCGGTGCCGTGCCCAGGGGCGGGCGCTTTATCCGAGGGTCAGGGCTCCTGTGGGCTGAGCTCCTTTTCGATCTTTTGCAGTTCCACGGCAAATGCCTGGTCCAGCAGGCTGGCACGTTTGCGCCAGGGTTTGCGTTCGGGGTCTGGTTGGGCGGCGTATGTGGTGACTTCTCCGCCATAAACGTCCTTGTAACGTTGTTCCTGGCGCTCGAGTTCAGCGCGCAGTTCATCTTTCGTCACAGTGTTTCCTGAAGTTGGAGTTGATGCCGATTTCAACACAAGCACGTTTAACCCGACGACAGCGGCACAGGCCATTGTGTCGAGCGTCTATATAAGACGAGGGTGATTGCAGTTGAATGGCTGTTTTACACCTTCTGTCGGGGCCTGTCAGCCCGGCAGAAGCAAAAACGGCCTTGCTGGTGGGCAAGGCCGTGCCTGGGACTTCTACGGTGGGTACCTGACCAGTCTCTCCAAGAAGCCACATGTGGCAGGCGAAAGGTATAAGCAATTGTAGGTATCGGTCAATTGCGATTATCGGCCGATGGTTCGATAATCGCCCAAGTGAAGTTTGCCGAGGTGAGTCATGAGTGAAGAAACAGGGGGCAAAGGCCCAGGCCTGAACGACAACGTGCGCAGCTCTTTCGCTTCGTTGGCGCCGCCCATCGTGGCCTCGCCGGCCAAGCGCATCCAGGCGTTCACCGGCGACCCGGATTTCATGACGTCGCTGGCGCGGGGCCTGGCGGTGGTGCAGGCGTTCCAGGAGCGCAAGCGGCACCTGACCATCGCCCAGATCAGCCACCGCACCGAGATCCCGCGGGCGGCGGTTCGCCGTTGCCTGCACACGCTGATCAAGCTCGGCTATGCCACCACCGACGGGCGCACCTATTCATTGCTGCCCAAGGTGCTGACCCTGGGTCATGCCTACCTGTCCTCGACGCCATTGGCGGTATCGGCGCAGCCGTACCTGGACCGCATGAGCGACCAGCTGCACGAGGCCTGCAACATGGCCACCCTCGAAGGTGACGACATTCTCTACATCGCCCGCTCGGCGACGGTGCAGCGCCTTATTTCGGTGGACCTGTCGGTGGGCGGGCGCCTGCCGGCCTATTGCACCTCGATGGGGCGCATCCTGCTGGCGGCGCTGGACGACGCCACCTTGCACGAATACCTGGAGCACGCCGACCTGCAGGCCAAGACCAGCCGTACCGTGCACGACCCGGCAGCCTTGCTGGAAATCCTCCAGCAGGTGCGCGAGCAGGGCTGGTGCGTGGTCGACCAGGAGCTGGAGCAGGGCCTGCGTTCGATCGCGGTGCCGGTGTACGACGCCTCCGGCCAGGTGCTGGCGGCGCTGAACATCAGCACCCACGCCGGGCGGGTGAGTCGCAGCGAGCTGGAACAGAAGTTCCTGCCGATCATGGTGGCGGCCAGCCGCGACCTGAGTACCCAGCTGTTCAGTTGAATGCGTCGAGCGGTTCCTGTTCGATAAACGCACAGTCTTGCGTTTATCGAATTGCGCCGCGTCGCGCGCCTTATTAATGTCCCTCGCATCAAGTGGCCCCTGACGGCCTCCAATAATAATGAGCGAGAGAACACCCCATGACCTGCACCCTGTCCTGCTTCAGCCTGTACCTGCCCGCCTGCCGGCTGCACGGTAGCTGACCCTTTCCAAAAGACCCGTACCCGACCGTCTGTGCCGTTCACGCGCGCACCCGCACACTCGCGCGCATCTTCTGGATAAAAACAATGAATAGTCCCCAAGCTGCTGTTGGAAACTGCCTGGATGTGCAGTCGTTCATCAATGCCCAGCCGTTGTCGCGTTACCAATGGCGGGTGGTCATCCTGTGCTTTCTGATCGTGTTCCTCGACGGCCTGGACACCGCCGCAATGGGGTTCATTGCCCCGGCACTGTCCCAGGACTGGGGCATCGACCGCGCCAGCCTGGGCCCGGTGATGAGCGCCGCGCTGATCGGCATGGTGTTCGGTGCGCTGGGCTCGGGGCCGCTGGCCGACCGTTTCGGGCGCAAGGTGGTGCTGGTGGGCGCGGTGTTGCTGTTCGGCGCGTTCAGCCTGGCCTCGGCCTATGCCACCAACGTCGACCAGTTGCTGGTGCTGCGCTTTCTGACCGGCCTGGGCCTTGGCGCCGGCATGCCGAACGCCACCACGCTGCTGTCCGAATACACCCCCGAGCGGCACAAGTCGTTGCTGGTCACCAGCATGTTCTGCGGCTTCAACCTGGGCATGGCCGGTGGCGGGTTCATTTCCGCCAAGCTGATCCCGATGTTCGGCTGGCACAGCCTGCTGCTGATCGGCGGCATCCTGCCGCTGCTGCTGGTGGTGGTACTGATGGTGTGGCTGCCGGAGTCGGCGCGTTACCTGGTGGTGCGCAACAAGGGCACCGACCGGGTACGCCGCACATTGGCGCCGATCGAGCCGGGCATCGTCAACCAGGCTGCCAGCTTCAGCGTGCCGGAACAGAAGACGGTCAAGGCGCGCAACGTGTTCGCGGTGATCTTCTCGGGCACCTACAGCTTCGGCACGCTGCTGTTGTGGCTGACCTATTTCATGGGCCTGGTGATCGTCTACCTGCTGACCAGCTGGCTGCCCACGCTGATGCGTGACAGCGGCGCGAGCATGGAGCAGGCGGCGTTCATCGGTGCGCTGTTCCAGTTCGGCGGCGTGCTCAGCGCGGTGGCGGTAGGCTGGGCGATGGACCGCTACAACCCGCACAAGGTGATCGGCACCTTCTACCTGCTGGCCGGGGTGTTCGCCTACGCGGTGGGCCAGAGCCTGGGCAACATCACGCTGCTGGCGACCCTGGTGCTGATTGCCGGCATGTGCGTGAACGGGGCGCAGTCGGCGATGCCGTCGCTGGCGGCGCGCTTCTACCCCACCCAGGGCCGCGCCACCGGCGTGTCGTGGATGCTGGGCATCGGCCGGTTTGGCGCGATTCTCGGGGCCTGGATGGGCGCCACGTTGCTGGGCCTGGGCTGGAACTTCGAACAGGTGCTGACGGCCCTGGTGATCCCGGCCGCGATCGCGACGGTGGCGGTGGTGATCAAGGGTGTGGTGAGCCACGCTGACGCGACCTGACCGGCTGGCAGTAGCGCCCCTATCGCGGGTCAAGCCCGCTCCCACATGGATCTCCACCGTACCTGTGGGAGCGGGCTTGACCCGCGATGGTTTGTGGATCCTTAGCACAACAACAATACGTTCGATAATCGAACGCTATGGCGATTATCGGATTGTACGGCCCAATGCGCCGCCTTAATCTGAGCTCATGCCGGTGCCGCCCAGAGGCACCTCTGAAACCGCTCTCCAGGAGTCTGCAATGGCTGAAATCCTCTCGCTCCACGACGCCGTGAAGCAGTTCGTCAACGACGGCGACAGCGTCGCCCTCGAAGGCTTCACGCATTTGATCCCGACCGCCGCCGGGCACGAAATCATTCGTCAGGGCAAGAAGGATCTGACCCTGGTGCGCATGACCCCCGACCTGATCTACGACCAGCTGATCGGCGCCGGCTGTGCCCGCAAGCTGATCTTCTCGTGGGGCGGCAACCCGGGTGTCGGTTCGCTGCACCGCCTGCGTGACGCGGTCGAGAAGCAGTGGCCGCACGCCATGGAAATCGAAGAACACAGCCACGCCGACCTCGCCAACGCCTACGTTGCCGGTGCCTCGGGCCTGCCGTTCGCGGTGCTGCGCGCCTACGCCGGCTCCGACCTGCCCAAGGTCAACCCGCTGATCAAGAGCGTGACCTGCCCGTTCACCGGTGAGGTGCTGGCCGCCGTGCCGTCGGTTCGCCCGGACGTCACCGTGATCCACGCGCAGAAGGCCGACCGCAAGGGCAACGTGCTGCTGTGGGGCATCCTGGGTGTGCAGAAGGAGGCCGCCCTGGCCGCCAAGCGCTGCATCGTCACCGTGGAAGAGATCGTCGACGACCTCAACGCGCCAATGAATGCCTGCGTGCTGCCCACCTGGGCACTGTCGGCCGTGTGCCTGGTACCGGGCGGGGCGCACCCGTCCTACGCGCACGGCTACTCCGAGCGTGACAACCGCTTCTACCAGGCCTGGGACCCGATTGCCCGCAGCCGTGAGACCTTCACCGCCTGGATCGACGAATACATTCGCGGCACCGCCGACTTCCCTGCCTTCAAGGCAAAACTGGCCAGCGCTTCGGAGGCTGCACAATGAGCTACTCCACCAATGAAATGATGACCGTTGCCGCTGCCCGCCGCCTGCGCAACGGCGCCGTGTGCTTCGTCGGCATCGGCCTGCCGTCCAAGGCCGCCAACCTGGCACGCCTGACCTCTTCGCCCGACGTGGTATTGATCTACGAATCGGGCCCTATCGGCGCCAAGCCAACGGTACTGCCGCTGTCCATCGGTGACGGCGAGCTGGCCGAAACCGCCGATACCGTGGTGCCCACCGGCGAGATCTTCCGCTACTGGCTGCAGGGCGGGCGCATCGACGTGGGCTTTCTGGGCGCCGCCCAGGTCGACCGTTTCGGCAACATCAACACCACCGTGGTCGGCGACTACCACCAGCCCAAGGTACGCCTGCCGGGTGCCGGTGGCGCACCGGAAATCGCCGGCTCCGCCAAGACCGTGCTGATCATCCTCAAGCAGTCCTCGCGCGCCTTCGTCGACAAGCTCGACTTCATCACCTCGGTCGGCCACGGCGAAGGCGGCGACTCGCGCAAACGCCTGGGCCTGCCCGGTGCTGGCCCGGTGGGCATCATCACCGACCTGTGCATCATGGAACCTGAAGCCGGTAGCAACGAATTCGTGGTCACCTCGATTCACCCGGGTGTGACCCGCGAGCAGATCGTCGCCGCCACCGGCTGGGCGATCCGCTTTGCCGACAGCGTCGAAACCACCGTGGCGCCGAGCGAAGTCGAGCTGACTGCGCTGCGCGACCTCGAAGCGCGCACGGCGGCCGCCCACGGCCAAGCGCCGGGAGAAGCCTGATGCGTGACGTATTCATCTGCGACGCGATTCGCACCCCCATCGGCCGCTTCGGCGGCGCCCTGGCCGGCGTGCGCGCCGACGACCTGGCGGCGGTACCGCTCAAGGCGCTGATCGAGCGCAACCCCACGGTGCAATGGGACCAGCTCGACGAAGTGTTCTTCGGCTGCGCCAACCAGGCCGGTGAAGACAACCGCAACGTGGCGCGCATGGCCCTGCTGCTGGCCGGGCTGCCCGACAGCGTGCCGGGTGTGACCCTCAACCGCCTGTGCGCCTCGGGCATGGACGCCATCGGCACGGCGTTTCGCGCCATTGCCAGCGGCGAGATGGAGCTGGCGATTGCCGGCGGCGTCGAGTCGATGTCCCGTGCACCGTTCGTGATGGGCAAGGCCGAAAGCGCCTACTCGCGCAACATGAAGCTGGAAGACACCACCATCGGCTGGCGCTTCATCAACCCGCTGATGAAGGCCCAGTACGGCGTGGACGCGATGCCGCAGACCGCCGACAACGTGGCCGACGACTATCAGGTATCGCGCGCCGACCAGGATGCCTTCGCCCTGCGCAGCCAGCAGCGCACCGCCAAGGCCCAGGCCGCTGGCTACTTCGCCGAAGAGATCGTGCCGGTGCGCATCGCGCACAAGAAGGGCGAGACCGTGGTCGAGCACGACGAACACCCGCGCGCCGACACCACCCTCGAAGCCCTGGCCAGGCTCAAGCCGGTCAACGGCGCGGACAAGACGGTCACCGCCGGCAACGCTTCGGGCGTCAACGACGGCGCCGCGGCGCTGATACTGGCGTCGGCCGAGGCGGTGCAAAAGCATGGCCTGACCCCGCGCGCGCGCGTGCTCGGCATGGCCAGTGCCGGCGTTGCCCCCCGGGTAATGGGCATCGGCCCGGTGCCGGCGGTGCGCAAGCTGATCGAGCGCCTGGGCGTGGCGGTCACCGATTTCGACGTGATCGAGCTCAACGAAGCGTTCGCCAGCCAAGGCCTGGCCGTGCTGCGCGAACTCGGCATTGCCGACGACGCGCCGCAGGTCAACCCCAACGGCGGCGCCATTGCCCTGGGGCACCCGTTGGGCATGAGCGGCGCACGCCTGGTGCTGACAGCGCTGCACCAGCTGGAGAAATCCGGCGGGCGCAAAGGCCTGGCGACCATGTGCGTGGGTGTCGGGCAGGGCCTGGCCCTGGCCATCGAGCGCGTGTAATCAATGACCCCGCTGCTGCGACCTCCACGCAAGGTCGGGGCAGCGGGGTGATTGTTCTGTGGAACGTGAGTGTTACCGAGTGTGTCTAGACTTCAGACATCCTCCCAGAGTGAATTGCCATGACTTCAATCCATTACACCGGCGAAGAACGCAGCAAACGCATTTTCGCCATCGTCGGTGCCTCCTCGGGCAACCTCGTGGAATGGTTCGACTTCTACGTCTATGCCTTCTGCGCGATCTACTTTGCCCCGGCTTTCTTCCCCTCTGACGACCCGACGGTGCAGCTGCTCAACACCGCCGGCGTGTTCGCCGCCGGGTTCCTGATGCGGCCCATCGGCGGCTGGCTGTTCGGCCGTGTGGCCGACCGCCACGGGCGCAAGAATTCGATGATGATCTCGGTGCTGATGATGTGCGCCGGCTCGCTGGTGATTGCCTGCCTGCCGACCTACGCCAGCATCGGTGCCTGGGCACCGGCGCTGCTGTTGCTGGCGCGGCTGTTCCAGGGCCTGTCGGTGGGCGGCGAATACGGCACCACCGCCACCTACATGAGCGAGGTGGCCCTGCGCGGCCAGCGCGGTTTCTTTGCTTCGTTCCAGTACGTGACCCTGATCGGCGGGCAACTGCTGGCGGTGCTGGTGGTGGTGATCCTGCAGCAACTGCTCACCGAAGATGAGCTGCGCGCCTGGGGCTGGCGCATCCCGTTCGTGGTGGGTGCCATCGCGGCGGTGATCTCGCTGTTCCTGCGTCGCTCGCTGGAAGAGACCAGCAGCGCCGAAACCCGCAACGACAAGGATGCCGGCAGCCTAGGCGGCCTGTTCCGCAACCACAAGGCGGCGTTCATCACCGTGCTTGGCTACACCGCCGGCGGCTCGCTGATCTTCTACACCTTCACCACCTACATGCAGAAGTACCTGGTGAACACTGCGGGCATGAGCGCCAAGACCGCCAGCTTCATCATGACCGGTGCACTGTTCCTGTACATGTGCATGCAGCCGCTGTTCGGCATGCTCTCGGACCGCATCGGCCGGCGCAATTCGATGCTCTGGTTCGGCGCCCTGGGCACCCTGTGCACGGTGCCGATCCTGCTTACCCTGAAAACCGTCACCAGCCCGTTCCTGGCCTTTGTGCTGATCACCCTGGCGCTGGCCATCGTGAGCTTCTACACCTCGATCAGCGGGCTGGTCAAAGCCGAGATGTTCCCGCCGCAGGTACGTGCGCTGGGCGTGGGCCTGGCCTACGCGGTGGCCAACGCGATCTTCGGCGGCTCGGCCGAATATGTGGCACTGGGGCTCAAGTCGCTGAACATGGAAAACGCCTTTTACTGGTACGTTACGGTGATGATGGCGATTGCCTTCCTGTTCAGCCTGCGCCTGCCCAAGCAGGCGGCATACCTGCACCACGATCATTGAGAAGGACCACCGATGAACCAACGTCCGGGCAATCAGCTGTTCGATGCCTACTTCACCGCGCCGGCCATGCGCGCCGTGTTTTCCGACCGTGGCCGGGTGCAGGGCATGCTCGATTTCGAAGCCGCGTTGGCCCGCGCCGAAGCGGCGGTGGGGCTGATCCCGCAGGTGGCGGTGGCACCGATCGAAGCGGCCTGCCAGGCCGAGCGCTATGACTTCGCGGCCCTGACCGAGGCCATCGCGGTGGCCGGCAACTCGGCCATCCCGCTGGTCAAGGCGCTGGGCAAGGTGATTGCCAGCGGCGTGCCCGAAGCCGAGCGCTTCGTGCACCTGGGCGCTACCAGCCAGGATGCGATGGACACCGGGCTGGTGCTGCAATTGCGCGATGCCCTGGGCCTGATCGAAGCCGACCTGGCGCGCCTGGCCGACAGCCTGGCGCACCAGGCGCTGCAGCATGCCGACACGCCGCTGGCCGGGCGCACCTGGCTGCAACATGCAACGCCCGTGACCCTGGGCATGAAGATCGCCGGCTGGCTCGGTGCACTCACCCGTCACCGTCAGCGCCTGCAGGAGCTCAAGCCGCGCCTGCTGAGCCTGCAGTTCGGCGGCGCCTCCGGCACCCTGGCGGCGCTGGGCAACAAGGCATTGCCGGTGGCCGAGGCGCTGGCCGGGCAGCTCAGGCTGAGCCTGCCCGAGCAGCCCTGGCATACCCAGCGTGACCGCCTGGTGGAGTTCGCCTCGGTGCTGGGCATGATCGCCGGCAGCCTGGGCAAGCTGGGACGCGATGTGAGCCTGCTGATGCAGACCGAGGCGGCGGAGGTGTTCGAGCCTGCTGCGCCGGGCAAGGGCGGCTCGTCGACCATGCCGCACAAGCGCAACCCGGTGGGCGCGGCGGTGCTGATCGGCGCCGCTACCCGTGTACCGGGGCTGGTGTCCACGCTGTTCGCGGCCATGCCCCAGGAGCACGAGCGCAGCCTGGGCCTGTGGCATGCCGAATGGGAAACCCTGCCCGAGATCTGCTGCCTGGTGTCCGGCGCCCTGCGCCAGGCCCAGGTGATTGCCGAGGGCCTGGAGGTGGATGCTGCGCGCATGCGCCGCAACCTCGACCTGACCCAGGGCCTGGTGCTGGCCGAGGCGGTCAGCATCGTGCTGGCCCAGCGACTGGGCCGGGACACCGCACACCACCTGCTGGAAACCTGCTGCAAGCGTGCGGTGGCCGAACAGCGTCAGCTGCGCGACGTGCTGGGCGACGATCCGCAGGTGACTGCCGAGCTGTCGGCGGACGAACTCGACCGCCTGCTCGACCCTGCTCATTACCTGGGCCAGGCCCGCGTGTGGGTGGCGCGGGCGGTGGCTGAACACCAACAATTCAAGCGTTGAAGGAGGCCGTTGTGGCTAGCGTACAACTCGCTGATGGCGTACTGAACTACCGGCTCGACGGGCCCGAGGGCGCACCGGTGCTGGTGCTGTCCAACTCGCTGGGCACCGACCACACCATGTGGGACCCGCAACTGCCGGCATTTGCCGCGCATTTTCGGGTACTGCGCTACGACACCCGCGGGCATGGCCAGTCGCTGGTGACCGAGGGGCCGTACAGCATCGAGCAACTGGGGCGTGACGTGCTGGCACTGCTGGACGCGCTGAAGATCGAGCGGGCGCATTTCTGCGGCCTGTCCATGGGCGGGCTGATCGGGCAGTGGCTGGGCATCCATGCCGGCGAGCGCCTGAACCGCCTGATCGTGTGCAACACCGCAGCCAAGATCGGCAACGACGAGGTATGGAACCCGCGCATCGACATGGTGCTGCGCGACCGCGAGGCGGCGATGGTGGGGCTGCGCGACGCCTCCATCGAGCGCTGGTTCACCAAGGCCTATGCGCAGGCCAACCCGGACCAGGCCAAGCGCATCACCGACATGCTGGCGGGCACTTCGCCCGATGGCTATGCGGCCAACTGCGGCGCGGTGCGCGATGCGGACTTCCGGGACCAGTTGGGTGAGATCAAGGTGCCGCTGCTGGTGATTTCCGGCAGTGCCGATGCGGTCACGCCGCCGGCTGGCGGGCGCTTCATCCAGGAGCATGTGGTGGGTGCCGAGTATGCCGAGTTCCAGGCGGCGCACCTGTCCAACGTTGAAGTCGGCGCGCCGTTCAGCCGCCGCGTGATCGATTTTCTGCTGGCCCGCTGAGGAGTAGCTTGTGGACGAAAAAGAACGTTACGAGGCCGGCATGCAGGTGCGGCGTGCGGTACTGGGCGATGCCCATGTGGACCGCAGCCTGAGCAACCTCACCGAGTTCAACGGCGAGTTCCAGGAAATGATCACCCGGCACGCGTGGGGCGATATCTGGACGCGGCCGGGGTTGCCACGCCATACCCGCAGCCTGATCACCATCGCGATGCTGATCGGCATGAACCGCAATGAAGAGCTGAAGCTGCACTTGCGGGCGGCGGCGAACAACGGCGTGACCCGCGAAGAGATCAAGGAAGTGCTGATGCAGAGCGCGATCTATTGCGGGATCCCGGCGGCCAATGCCACGTTCCACCTGGCGGAGTCGGTGTGGGATGAACTGGGCGTCGAATCCCGCGCCTGATCTTCAGGGCCTCTTCGCCAGCAAGGCTGGCTCCTACAGTGTGTGCGTGCCGTTGTAGGAGCCGGCCTTGCCGGCGAACGGGCCTTCAGATTGCCGCCTTTTTCGAGCGACTACCCACCGGCCCCGCATTCGCCTCGATCGACCGCTTCAACTCCCCGCGCAACCCCAGCACGAACGCCATCTCCGCCACCACGAACAACGGCCCCACGATCAGCCCGCTGATGTCGTCCACAAACGCCGGCTTGCGCCCCTCGTAATAGTGGCCGACGAACTGGATCACCCAGCCCACCACGAACAGCCCCAGCCCCGCACTCAGCCACACCAGCGTGCTTTGAACCGCCAGTACCTGCCCGGCCCACAGGCACAAGCCCAGCAACACGCTCATCAGCAACCCGAAGCGGGTGTCCAGGCGCAGGTAGAACCACGCCGACCACAGCGCCACCAGCAATGCAGGCGACAGCCACACCCCGCCCAATGCCATGCCCGGACGCGACAGCAGCACCGTGACCGCCACCACGATCAGCGGGATACCCACGAAGTGCGTGGCGATGTTGCGTGGGTCGCGGTGGTAGGTCGCGTATTGACTCAGGTGCTCGACGAGGCTTTTCATTGTTGTTCCTCCTGTAGGATTGCCCGAGCTTGCCCTGCGCAGGCACCGTCGTCTGTCGGCTAGCCGACAGTGTCACCACGAGGCCCCCGATGAACGCTTCAACCTTGCGCCAGGGTCACTGGTTCAAACAGTTGCCCGTTACCCTGCAGGATAGCCTGCTGCACCTGGCCCGGCCCGTGAGCCTGGAGGCCGGCGCCTGCCTGTTCCAGCGCGGCGACCCGCCTTGCGGACTGTACGCGGTGCTCGATGGCGCCATCCGCATCGGTGCGGTCAGCGCCCAGGGCAAGGAGGCGGTGCTGACCCTGATCGAGGCCCCGCACTGGTTCGGCGAGATCTGCCTGTTCGACGACCAGCCACGTACCCACGACGCCTATGCAGAAGGTGCCACCCACCTGCTGCGGGTGCCCCAGGGCGCGCTGGTGAAATTGCTGGATGCGCAACCGCATTACTGGCGTGAATTCGCCTTGCTGATGAGCCACAAGCTGCGCCTGGCCTTTGTCGCGCTGGAGCAGCAGAGCCTGATGAGTGCCGCGCCGCGGGTGGCCTACCGGCTGCTGCAGATCGCCGCCGGTTACGGCGAAGTAGAGGGGGCCAGGAGGGTGTTGCAATTGTCCCAGGAGCAACTGGCGCTGATGCTCGCGCTGTCGCGCCAGACCACCAACCAGATTCTCAAGGCGCTGGAGCAGGATGGCGTGCTGCGCCTGAGCTACGGCGAGATCGAGATTCTCGACCCCGCGCGCCTGGCACTGATGGCTAATCCGGCTGGAACGGCGACTGGCTGAGGATCACCCCGGTTTCCTCGACGTACTTCTGCCATTCGCCGAGCAGGGCCTGCAGCTTTGCCGGCTGCGCCTGCGCCAGGTCGTGGACCTCGCCGGGGTCGATGCTCAGGTCGTACAGCTGCCAGGTGGCCGGCCCCACCGGGCCTGGAATGTACACCGCCTTCCAGTGCCCCTGGCGAATAGCCCGGCGCCCGAACAGCTCCCAGCCGGTGACGGTGTGCTCGTCGTGTACCTGCTCGGTCTCGCCCGACAGGTAGCCCAGCCACGACTTGCCGCGCAGCGGCGCCACGTCGCGCCCGCGCCAGCGTTTGCCCGGGTGGCGGATGCCGGCCAGGTCCAGCAGGGTCGGGGTGATGTCCATCACGGTGCTGAACTGATGGCTGATCTGCCCCTGGCGCGCCAGTGCCGGGTAGTGCAGCAGGGCCGGCACGCGAATGCCGCCCTCGGTGGTGAAGGCCTTGAACAGCCGCGACGGTGCGGTGGCCGCCTGGGCCCAGTGCGGGCCGTACCACACGTAGGAGTTGGCGCGGCCGATGTTGTCCAGGCTGTTGTCGTAGTGCTGGTCCAGGTAGCTGGCCAGGTGCGGGCCGAACTTGGGGAAGGCTTCGAGCAGCGCGCCCTCGGCACCGTTGTCGGACATGAACAGCACCAGGGTGTTGTCCAGCAGGCCCTGGTTGCGCAGGTAGCCGAGCACCCGGCCGATGTTCCAGTCCATGCGCTCGACCATCGCCGCGTACACCTCCATGGCGCGTGCCGAGCGCTGGCGCTGTTCGTCGCTCAGCGCCTGCCATTGTTCATCCACCGGGTGCGCCTGCACCTCGGCGCCGATCAGACCCAGGGCGCGCAGTTTTTCCAGGCGCTCCTGGCGCAGCACCTCGGGCCCGGCGTCGTAGCGCCCCTTGTAGCGCGCCACCACCTCGGCCGGCGCCTGCAACGGCCAGTGCGGCGCGGAGAACGGCAGGTAGGCGAAGAACGGCCGGCTCTGGTCGCGCTCCTTGAGGTACTGCAGCAACTTGTCGCCGAAGGCGTCGGAGGAATAGAAGCCTTCGGGTAGCGCTTCGACGAAGGTGTCGTCCTCGATGTACAGCGCCGGGGTCGACTTGAGCAGGCCGGGGGTGTGTTCGTCGTAGGTGGGTTCGAAGCCATAGTGGTTGGCCGCGCCCGGCAGCAGCGCGAACGAACGTTCGAAGCCACGCGCATGTGGCGCCAGCTCGGCCTTCAGGCCCAGGTGCCACTTGCCGCTCATCAGTGTCTGGTAGCCGGCCTCGCGCAGCAGCTCGGGCAGCGCCACCACGCGGTCATTGAGGTAACCCTCGTAGCCCGGCTTGCCGATCAGCTCCGGGGTCAGCGCCTCGGCCATGGTGCCGATGCCGGCGATGTGGTGGTCGGTACCGGTCAGCAGCATCGAGCGGGTCGGCGAGCAGGTGGGCGCGGTATGGAAGTCGGTCAGGCGCAGGCCGGCAGTGGCCAGGGCATCCAGGTGCGGCGTGGCAATTTCGCCGCCGAAGGCACCCAGGTCGGAATAGCCCAGGTCGTCGGCAACGATGATCAGGAAGTTGGGGCGTTGGCTCATGGTCGGCACTCAGCAGGCAAGGTAGGTCAGGGGCAGGTCGCGGATCTGCTCCACGGCGGGCGGCAGGTAGCGCTCATCGTGGGTCAGTTCGTGCAGCAGGGTTTCGCGCAGGCGGTGGAACGCCAGGCTGGCGCGCTGGCGCGGGTGCGGCAGGTCGACCTCGACGATGCGCTTGATCCGCCCCGGGCGCGGTTCGAGCACCACCACGCGGTCGGCCAGGAATATCGCTTCCTCGACATCGTGGGTTACCAGCAGGGTGGTGATGCGCGCCCGTTCTCGAATGGCCAGCAGTTCATCCTGCATCTGCTGGCGGGTAAGGGCGTCGAGGGCGCCGAAGGGTTCGTCCAGCAGCAGTATGCGCGGGCTGGCCACCAGCCCGCGGGCAATCGCCACGCGTTGGGCCATGCCGCCCGAGAGCTGGTGCGGGTAGGCCTGGGCAAAGTCTTCGAGGCCCACCAGGCTGATGAAGTCGGCCACCCGCCGGGCGCGCCGGGTGCGCTCCAGGCCCTCGTTGACCAGGCCCAGGTCGATGTTCTCGGCCACTGTCAGCCAGGGGAACAGGCGGTGCTCCTGGAACACGATGCCGCGCTCGCTGCCGATGCCGTGCACCGGCTGGCCGTCGATCAGGATCTGCCCCTGGTACTCGGCGTCCAGGCCCACCAGCAGGCGCAGCAGGGTGGACTTGCCGCAGCCGCTGGCGCCGACGATGGCGACGAATTCGCCGTCGGCGATCTGCAGGTTGAAATCGCGGATCGCTTCCAGTTCGCCGTCGGCCACGCTGAAGCGCTTGCCGACCTGGTTGAAGCTGACCCGTGGGTGAGCGAGTGCGTTCATGCCCGTCTCCAGCGCGTGGCGCGCAGTTCGATGTGTTGTCCGACGGCGCCGAGCAGGGCGCCGGTGAGGCCGACCAGCAGCATGCCGGCCATGATCAGGTCCATGCGCAGCAGTTGCTGGGCGCCGATCATCAGGCTGCCGATGCCACCGCCGGAGGGCATGAAGTACTCGGCGCCGATGGTGCCGAGCCAGGCGTAGATCAGGCCGACCCGCAACCCGGCGAAGATGCCCGGCGCGGCGCCCGGTAGCACCAGCCTGCGCAGGCGCTGGGCACCGCTCAGGCGCAGCACGCGGGCGGCTTCGTCGAGCTGCGCAGGCAGGCTGGCAACCGCGCGCTGGGTGGCGATGAACAGCGGGAAGAATGCCGCCAGGCCGACGAATACCCATTTGGCCAGTTCGCCCAGGCCGAACCAGGCGGTCAGCAGCGGTACCCAGGCGAAGATCGCGATCTGGCGCAGCCCGGCCAGGCTCGGGCCCAGCAGGCGCTCGGCGCGGCGCGACAGGCCCAGCAGCAGGCCGAAGGCAAAGCCCAGGCTGCCGCCCAGCAGCAGGCCGCCCAGCGCTCGCCCGACGCTGACGGCCAGCGCGCCGCTCAAGGTGCCGTCGAGCACGCCGGCCCAGGTGCTGTGCACCACCTCCAGCGGCGCCACCAGAATGTTCGCATCGACCCAACCGTACTGGCTTGCCAGTTGCCACAGCACCAGCAGCGCCAGCGGCAGGCCCAGGGCATGCAGGCGCTGCCAGCCACGCAGCGGGCGCACCCGCAGTTGTGCGGTGGCCGGGTGCGGCCAGTGCAGCAGGCGCCGGTCGAGCCAGCCCAGGCCGCGGTCCATCAGCAGCCCGAGCACGCCGATCACGGCGATGCACACGAACACGATGTCGAGCATGAACAGTTGCCGTGCCCACACCATCAGGTAGCCCAGGCCTTCGCTGGAGGCCAGCAGCTCGACCGCCAGCAGCGAGGTCCAGCCGGCCGCCAGGGCCAGGCGCACACCGGCCAGAAACGCCGGCAGCGCAGCGGGCAGGATCAGCCGGCGAACCAGCAGGTGCGTGGGCAGGCGCAGTACCGCCGCCGCTTCGCGCAGGCGCGGTTGGGCATCGCGCACGCCCACCAGGGTGTGCAGGGTCACCGGCACGATCACCGCCTTGACCAGCACCACCAGCTTGAGCACTTCGCCGATGCCGAACAGCACCATGAACAGTGGCACCCAGGCCAGCGTGGGGATCTGCGCCAGGGCGTTGAAAGTCGGCAGTACCAGGCGTTCGGCGCGCTGGCTGAAGCCCAGCCAGGCGCCGAGCACCGCACCGGCCCCGACCCCGGCCACCAGCCCCAGCAGCAGGCGTTGCAGGCTGATGGCCAGGTGCGCCCACACCTCGCCGCGACCCAGTTCCACGGCGCTGTCCCATACCAGCGCAGGCGGTGGCAGTATCTGCTCGCTCATCCAGTGGTTGCGGCTGGCCAGCCACCACACCGCCGCCAGCAGCAGGGGCAGATACCAGGCTTGCAGGCGCTGCCAGGGCAGGCTGCGCAGATGCGGCAGGCCAGGGGCGGGGGCCAGTGAAGAAAGGGCGGTACGGGTCATGCAGGCCTCGCTATTTGTATATTTCTTATGGGTATATGCAGAAGAAATTACATTCGATTGAGCGATAAGAACTGCATTTAAAGCCGCTGACTCGCCGCGCAGCCAATGCATTCGAAGCATATTTTGGTTGTGTGCAATGCATACCCCGCAGGGCCGGGCCTGACAGGGCTTATATGTAATATGGTTATTAAAATGTAATTTAATAGTATTTAAAGATTGGCATCCGCTATGGGTAGCGTGGCCGCACCATTACAAGGAGCTGTGTGCCATGAACCTGTCGATCAATCGTGTTTTCAGCCTGTTCGCCATCCCCGCACTGGCCGCCGTGATCGGCTGGATGCCGACACTGGCGCAGGGCGCCGAGCTCAAGCAGATCCGCATCGCGGTGCCCGACCTGAGTGCCGGCACCCAGCATTCGGGCGGTGGTATCAC
The DNA here is from genome assembly GCF_028682105.1 of Pseudomonas sp. 8209. NCBI lineage: Bacteria > Pseudomonadati > Pseudomonadota > Gammaproteobacteria > Pseudomonadales > Pseudomonadaceae > Pseudomonas > Pseudomonas sp. 8209. Next base: position 242,960 of record NZ_JANIAH010000005.1, on the reverse strand, counting down.
CGACGTGCTGCAACAGCAACAGCTGCTGGAGAAAGCCTTCGCCGCCGACGGCATCAGCATCCAGTGGAACTACTTCAAGGGTGCGGGGCCGGTCATCAACGAGGCGTTCGCCAATGGCCAGGTGGACTTCGCCTACCTGGGCGACCTGGCGGCGATCATCGGCAAGGCCAATGGCGTCGACACCCGCCTGGTGGCCGCCACCGCGCGCGGGGTCAAACACTACCTTGGGGTGGTGCCGGGCAGCGGCATCAAGACCCTGCAGGACCTCAAGGGCAAGCGCGTGGCGGTGTTCCGTGGCACCGCCACGCAGCTTTCGTTCGATGCCGCGCTGGCCAGCCAGGGCCTGAGCGAGAAGGACCTCAAGGTCATCAACCTGGATTTCAGCGCGGCCATCGCCGCCCTGGCGGCCAGGCAGATCGACGCCACCTGGGGTTCCACCGGCATCAGTGCGCTGGCCGATCGCGGCCTGGCCGAACTGCCGCTCAATACCCGCGATCTGGGCGGGGCGGGCAATGTGCAGGCGGTGCTGGTGGCCGCCGGCGCCTTCGTCGATGCGTACCCGGCAGTGGTCGAGAAGTTCGTCGCCGCGCAGCAGCCGGCGGTGCAATGGCTGACCGACGATGCCAACAAGGACGCCTACATCCAGCTGGTGTCGGAGCGTGCCAGCTACCCGCCGGCGATCCTGCAGCGTGACCTCAGCCAGGAGCGCCTGAGCGCGGTGTTCGACTCGACCCTGGACCCCGACTTTCTCGCCCGCCTGCAAGCCTCGGTGGACCTCGCCGCGCAGCAGCGCCTGATTCGCAAACCGTTCAAGGTCGACCAGTGGCTGGCGCCGCAGGCTACCCGACCAGCGCCTGTGGCGCAGGCTGGCGGTCAAGGTTGATCAGGGTCTCGATCATCGCCCGCGCCGCAGGGGACAGGCGGTAGCCGCTGCGGCTGACGATGCCGCAGCGGGCATTGAAGCTGTCGAGGTTGGCCGGCAGGTTGCGCCAGTGCAGACGCACCAGTTCGCCGGCCTGCACCGCCGCGCCGTAGGCCTCTTCGCTGCCGATGCCGATGGCATTGGTGCCGAGCACGATCTTGAGCAGGGTGGGTTGATGCTCGCTCTGGATCTGCGGCGAAAAGTCGGTCTTGCCGCTGAGGTTGGCCAGCAGCTTGCGCACCCCCGGCGGAATCAGCGAACAGGCCAGCGGGTAGTCGAACATGTCGTTGGTCGACAGGCTGTCCTTGGCCAGCAGCGGGTGCCCGGGGCGGCAGAAGAACAGGCCGCGGCGCGGGGTCAGGGCCAGGGTCTGGAAGTTGGGGTCGGCTTCGAAGTGGCGGATGTCGGCGACGAAGAACTCGATCTCTTCGCGGCTCAGCGCCCGGCTGAGCTTTTCCCAGTTTGAAACCTCGAAATGCGTGCGCACCTTGGGGTGGGCGTTGATGAACTGCGCCACCGCCTGCGGCACCAGGTTCACCGCTGGCGCGGGGCCGCAGCCAAAGCGCAGCTCGCCGGCATCGAGCTTGGTCATCTGCTGCACCTCGCTGCTCAACTGCGCCGCGCCCTGCACCAGGCGCAGGGCGTGCTGCAGCACCACCTGGCCTTCGGGCGTGGGGCGCAGATCCTTGTTGGCGCGGTCCACCAGCACACAGCCGAACTCCTGCTCCAGGCCCTGGATACTGCGGCTGAAGGCGGGCTGGGTGATGCCCATGGCGTCGGCGGCGCGCACGAAACTGCGGTGTTCGGTGAGGGCGATGAAGTAGCGCAGTTGGCGAAGATCCATATGCTTTTCCGGCATTCCAAAAATAGGGCGAAGGTATTTGCCGCCCCGGGAGTCTGGGTTTTAAATGCAAGCTCTTATTCCGTCAATGAAGCACTTGCATATCTGTTAGAGCTTATTTGCATATAGATAGCGCCAGAGTTTCATCGGCACTTACCGTGACGCAACCGATGAGGGACGAACCATGAGCAACGCCGCATTTGCCGCAGCACCTGTCAGCCATGCGCTGGAGATTCATCCGGTGGCCGGGCGCATCGGTGCCGAAATTCGTGGGGTGACACTGGGCGCCGACCTGGCCCCGGCGGTGGTGGAGGCGATCCAGGCCGCGCTGGTGCAGCACAAGGTGATCTTCTTCAGGGGCCAGACGCAGCTGGACGACCAGACCCAGGAGGCCTTCGCGCACCTGCTGGGCGAGCCTATCGCGCACCCGACCGTGCCGGTGCGCGATGGCACCCGCTACCTGCTGGAACTCGATGGCGGGCAAGGGCGTCGGGCCAACTCCTGGCACACCGACGTGACCTTCGTCGAGGCGTACCCCAAGGCGTCGATCCTGCGTTCGGTGGTGGCGCCGGCGTCGGGGGGCGATACGGTGTGGGCCAATACCGCCAGCGCGTACGATGACCTGTCACCGGCCTTGCAGGCACTGGCCGAGCAGTTGTGGGCGGTGCACAGCAACGAGTACGACTATGCCGCGACCAAGCCGAACGTGAGCCTCGAGCAGTTGGAGAACTACCGCAAGGTGTTCACTTCGACGGTGTACGAGACCGAACATCCGGTGGTGCGGGTGCACCCGGTGAGCGGTGAGAAGCACCTGCTGCTGGGGCATTTCGTGAAGCGCATCAAGGGCTATTCGAAGGCCGATTCGGATCACCTGTTCAACCTGCTGCAGAGCCATGTGACGCGCCTGGAGAACACCGTGCGCTGGCGCTGGCAGGCCGGGGACGTGGCGATCTGGGACAACCGCGCGACCCAGCATTATGCGGTGGATGACTACGGTACCCAGGGGCGCGTGGTGCGCCGGGTGACGCTGCAGGGGGATGTGCCGGTGGGGGTGCAGGGGCAGCGTAGCCGCACCATCAAGGGGCAGGATGTGGGCTGATGGGGTTGGCCCCATCGCGGGTCAAGCCCGCTCCCACAGGAGTTCGGTGATCCTTGTGGGAGCGGGCTTGACCCGCGATGGGCTGCAACGCAGGCCCGAAGGTCAGAGAAAGCTGATCGGGTAGCTGACGATCAGGCGGTTCTCGTCGAATGCATTGGTGCTGAAGTCGCGGCGCATGGTCGAGTTGCGCCATTTGAACGACAGGTTCTTCAGGCTGCCGGACTGGATCACGTACGCCAGCTCCGATTCCCGCGCCCATTCCTTGCCGTCGCTGACCACGGCGGTGTGCACGTTGTCGCCCTTGATGTAGCGGTTCATCAGGGTCAGCCCCGGCACGCCAAGCCCGGCGAAGTTGAAGTCGTGACGCAGCTGCCAGGAGCGCTCCTTGGCATTGTCGAAGCTGGCGTTGTAGCTGTCGTTGGCCAGGGTGCCGCCACTGGTGCCGTTGACCCGCATCCACAGGTCGTCGCCGCTGACCTTCTGCAGCCCCACGTAGAAGGTGTTGCTGCCATAGCGTGCCGAAAGCAGCGCCGAGGCGGTGCGGTTGTCGAGCTTGCCGGCACGCTCGGCGCCGTCTTCCTTGCCGATGAAGTAGCCCAGGTTGGCGCCCAGGGTCCAGTCGCCCAGCGGCTGGCTGTGCACCAGGTTGATGTATTGCTGGTTGTAGATGTCCTTGAGCTGGGCGTTCCACACCCCGACCAGGGTGCGCTTGTTATTGAAGGTGTACTCGCCACCGGCAAAGTTGAAGCGGTCGGAGGTGATACCGGCGCGGCCGTTCATGGACATGTCGTCCATGCTCGCGTCGTTGCGCGGGCTGTTGCCGCGAAATTGCCCGGCATACAGGGTCAGCCCGTCGATTTCCTGTGAGGTCAGCTGGCCGCCGCGAAAGGTCTGCGGCAGCGAGCGGCCGTCGTCCGAACGCAGGATCGGCAGTACCGGCATCCATTCGCCGACCTTCAGCTCGGTCTTGGAGACCTTGGCCTTGAGCGCCACGCCCAGGCGTCCGAAGTCATCGGCCGGGCGGCCGTCATCGTGTACCGGCAACAGGTGCGTGCCGGCGGTACCCTTGCCGCCGTCGAGTTTGACCGAGTACAGGCCCAACACGTCGACGCCGAAGCCGACGGTGCCCTGGGTGAAGCCGGACTTGGCGTCGAGGATGAAACTCTGGGTCCATTCCTCGCCCTTGCCCTGGGGGTTGGCCGGGTCGACGAAATTGCGGTTGATGTAGAAGTTGCGCAGGTTGAGGCCAACCTTGGCGTCTTCGACAAAGCCCCCTTCGTCGGCCAGGGCGGGCAGGGCGCAGCTCATGGCAAGCAGGCCGGGGAACAGGTGACGTGCGGGCTGGAAAGTGTTCATCGTTAGGGCGTCTCTTGTTTTTATGTTGGGGCGATGGCGGATGGATGGTGCTGTGGCGGGCAGGGGGGAATCAATTCGTTACAGGCGGAATTGGGCGGTAACCGAACACTAACTGTCTGGTTACTTTTGGTGGGGGCAGGCTTGCAGGCACAAAAAAGCCCACCGCGAAGGGTGGGCTGTTGTGTCGCCACGCTATCGAATCAACCCTTGGGCGACTCGATCGACGCTTGCTGGCGGGCATCACCGGTGCGCTCGTACCAGCCGCCACCCAGGGCCTTGTACAGGTTGACCTCGCTGACCAGCTGCGACAGCCGGTCGCTGATCAGGGCCTGTTGGGCACTGAACAGGTTGCGCTGGGCATCCAGGAACGTCAGGTTGCTGTCGATACCGATACGGTAGCGACGCTCGGCCAGGCGGTAGTAGTCCTGGTTGGCTTCGACCAGATCACGCTGGGCCTGCAACTGCTCGTTGAAGGTCTGACGCGCCGCCAGCCCATCGGAGACTTCCTGGAAGGCAGTCTGGATGGTCTTTTCGTACTTGGCGACGTTGATGTCCTTCTGGATCTTCGAGTAGTCCAGGCTTGCACGCAGGCTGCCGGCGTTGAAGATCGGCAGGTTGATCTGCGGCTGGAACAGCCAGGTGCCCGAGCCGCCCTTGAACAGCCCGCCCATGTCGGGGCTCAGGGTCCCGGCGTTGGCGGTCAGGCTGATGCTCGGGAAGAACGCTGCGCGCGCCGCGCCGATGTTGGCGTTGGCGGCCTTGAGCAGGTGCTCGGCCTCCTGGATGTCGGGACGACGCTGCAGCACGTCCGACGGCAGGCCGGCCGGCACGTCGGCCAGCATGTCGCTGTCGAGTTTCATGCCGTTGGGCAGGTTCGCCGGCACGCCGGTGCCGACCAGCACGGCCAGGCTGTTCAGGTCCTGCGCCACCAGGCGCTGGTACTGGGCCAGCTTGACCCGTGCGCCCTCGACCGAGGTACGCGCCTGGCTCAGGTCCAGGGCCGAGGCCACGCCGACTTCGCTGCTGCGACGGGTCAGGGCATAGCTCTGCTCGTAGGTCTTGAGCGTGTCTTCGGTGAGCGTCAGCAGCTCCTTGTCGGCCTGCCAGGTGAAGTAGGCGTTGGCCACGCTGGCCACCAGGCTGATCTGCGTGGAACGACGCGCCTGTTCACTCGACAGGTAGGTTTCCAGGGCCTGCTCGCTGAGGCTGCGCACCCGACCGAACAGGTCGAGTTCGTAGGCACTCACGCCCAGGGTGGCCGAGTACTGGCTGTTGATGCTCGACTCGCCGGTCTGCGAAACGTTGGCCGGCACCCGCTGGCGGCTGCCGCTGCCGGTGGCCGAGACCGCCGGGAACAGGTCGGCCCGCTGGATGCGGTACTGCGCCCGGTAGGCATCGATGTTCAGCGCGGCGACCCGCAGGTCGCGGTTGTTGACCAGCGAGGTCTGGATCAGTTGCTGCAGCGCCGGGTCATGGAAGAACTGGCGCCAGCCCTGTTCGGCCGCAGCCACGTCGGCCGACTGGGTCGGCGAGTAGGCCGGCCCTTGCGGCCACTGGGCCGCCACCGGCGACTCGGGGGTCTGGTAATCAGGGATCAGCGAGCAGCCACCGAGAATGAAGGCGGTGACTGCCAGGGACAACAGGGACTTACTCATTGCCCGGCCTCATAGCGTGGGGTTTCAGGTTTGGCGTCCTCTTCTTCGGGCTTCTTGCTACCGAACAGCGACGACACGCTTACGAAGAACAGTGGTACCCAGAAGATCGCCAGTACCGTTGCGGTGATCATGCCGCCGATCACACCGGTACCGATGGCGTGCTGGCTGCCGGAGCCTGCGCCGGTGGCGATGGTCAGCGGCACCACGCCCAGGATGAACGCAAGCGAGGTCATGATGATCGGACGCAGACGCATGCGGCACGCCTCGATCGCCGCATCGACCAGGCTGCGGCCCTGCTCGTGCAGTTCCTTGGCGAACTCGACGATCAGGATCGCGTTCTTCGCCGCCAGGCCGATGGTGGTCAGCAGCCCCACCAGGAAGTACACGTCGTTGGACAGCCCGCGCATGCTGGCCGCCATCAGTGCACCGATGATACCCAGCGGCACTACCAGCACTACCGCGATCGGGATCGACCAGCTCTCGTACAGTGCCGCCAGGCACAGGAACACCATCAGCAGCGACAGCGCGAACAGTGCCGGCATCTGCGAGCCCGACAGCTTCTCTTCGTACGACATGCCGGTCCAGGCGAAGCCGACACCGGCTGGCAGTTGCGCCGCCAGGCGCTCGACCTCGGCCATGGCCTCACCGGTACTGTAGCCAGGGGCTGGCGCACCGAGTACTTCCATTGCCTCGACACCGTTGTAACGCGACAGCTTGGGTGCACCGTAGCTCCACTCGCCGCTGGCGAAGGAAGAGAACGGCACCATCTCGCCGGCGGCGTTGCGCACGTACCACTTCTGCAGGTCTTCAGGGCTCATGCGCGAATCGGCAGTGCCTTGCAGGTAGACCTTCTTGACCCGACCACGGTCGATGAAGTCGTTCACATAGCTGGCACCCAGGGCGATCGACAGGGTGTTGTTGATATCGGCGATGGTCACGCCCAGGGCACTGGCGCGTTCGTCGTCGATGGTCAGCTGGTATTGCGGCTCATCGTTCAGGCCGTTCGGACGTACCTGGGTGAGGATCTTGCTCTGCGCGGCCATGCCCAGGAACTGGTTGCGCGCTTCCATCAGCTTGTCGTGGCCGACGCCGGCGCGGTCCTGCAGGAACACGTCGAAACCGGTGGCGTTACCCAGCTCCAGTACGGCCGGCGGGGCGAAGGCGAACACCATCGCGTCGCGGAAGCTGAAGAAGTGCTGTTGGGCACGGGTTGCCAGGTTGAACACGCTGTTTTCGGCAGAACGTTCACCCCACGGCTTGAGCATGATGAAGGCCATGCCCGAGCTCTGGCCGCGGCCGGCGAAGTTGAAGCCGTTCACGGTGAACACCGAGGCCACTGTGTCGGACTCCTTGTCCAGCAGGTAGGCGCGCATTTCGTCGACCACCGCTTGGGTGCGTTCGGCACTGGAGCCGGCCGGGGTCTGCACCTGGGCGAACAGTACGCCCTGGTCTTCCTCGGGCAGGAACGCGGTAGGGATACGCATGAACAGCCACACCATGCCCACCACGATCAGGATGTAGGCCAGGAAGTACGGGGCCTTGTGACGCAGGATGTTGCCCACGCCGCGCTCGTAGCTCTGCACGCTGCGGTCGAAGTTGCGGTTGAACCAGCCGAAGAAGCCACGCTTGGCGGTGTGGTGCTCGCCTTTCTTGACCGGCTTGAGCATGGTGGCGCACAGCGCCGGGGTGAAGATCAGCGCGACCAGTACCGACAGGCCCATGGCCGACACGATGGTGATCGAGAACTGCCGGTAGATCACGCCCGTGGAGCCGCCGAAGAACGCCATCGGCAGCAGTACCGCCGACAGTACCAGGGCGATACCGACCAGGGCGCCCTGGATCTGGCCCATGGACTTCTTGGTCGCCTCCTTGGGTGACAACCCCTCTTCGGACATCACCCGCTCGACGTTTTCCACCACCACGATGGCGTCGTCCACCAGCAGGCCGATGGCCAGGACCATGGCGAACATGGTCAGGGTGTTGATGCTGAAGCCTGCCGCGGCAAGGATGCCGAAGGTGCCGAGCAATACCACCGGTACGGTCATGGTGGTGATCACGGTGGCGCGGAAGTTCTGCAGGAACAGGTACATCACCAGGAACACCAGCACGATCGCCTCGATCAGGGTGTGGATCACCCCACTGATCGATTCGGTGACCACAGGCGTGGTGTCATACGGGAACACCGCCTTCATGCCAGGCGGGAAGAACGGCTCCAGCTCGGCGATGGTGTTGCGCAGTGCCTTGGCGGTGTCCAGGGCGTTGGCCCCGGTTGCCAGCTTGATCGCAAGGCCGGAGGCCGGCTTGCCATTGAACTGTGCGCTGACGCTGTAGTTCTCGCCCCCCAGGCTGACGTCGGCGACATCGCCCAGGCGGACCTGGGAGCCGTCGCGGTTGACCTTGAGCAGGATCTTCTCGAACTGCTCGGCGGTCTGCAGGCGGGTCTTGCCGATGATGGTGGCGTTGAGCTGCGTGCCGGGCAGGGCAGGCAGGCCGCCCAGCTGACCGGAGGACACCTGCACGTTCTGCGCGGCCACGGCGGTCTTGACGTCCACCGGGGTCAGCTGGAACTTGTTCAGCTTGGCCGGATCGAGCCAGATACGCATGGCGTACTGGGCACCGAACACCTGGAAGTCACCCACACCGGCGGTACGCGAGATCGGGTCCTGCATGTTGGAGACGATGTAGTTCGACAGGTCGTCCTTGGTCATGCTGCCGTCTTCGGACACCAGGCCGATCACCAGCAGGAAGTTCTTCACTGCCTTGGTCACGCGGATACCCTGCTGCTGCACTTCTTGCGGCAACAGCGGGGTGGCCAGGTTCAGCTTGTTCTGCACCTGGACCTGCGCGGTGTCAGGGTTGGTACCCTGCTCGAAGGTGGCGGTAATGGTCATGCTGCCGTCCGAGTTGCTCTCGGACTGCACATAACGCAGGTTGTCGATACCGTTGAGCTGCTGCTCGATCACCTGGACCACGGTGTCCTGCACGGTCTGCGCCGAGGCGCCCGGGTAGGTCACGGCGATGGCGATGGCCGGCGGCGCGATGCTCGGGTACTGGTTGATCGGCAACTTGACGATCGACAAGGCCCCGACCAGCATGATCACCAGGGCGATTACCCAGGCAAAGATGGGGCGATCGATAAAGAATCTCGACATGGTTTATTCCCCTTTGGCCCCTGCTGACGCTGCATTGGCCTGGGACGGTTGGGCAGGCTTGACGTTGGTGGCTTCGCTGACCTTGACCTCGACGCCCGGCTTGACGAACTGCAGGCCTTCGGTGATCAGGCGGTCGCCCGGCTTCAGGCCTTCCTCGATCAGCCAGTCGCTGCCAACGGTACGGCTGGCCTTGAGCTGGCGCAGTTCGACCTTGTTGTCCTTGTCCACGATCAACGCGGTGGGCTGGCCCTTGAGGTCACGGGTCACGCCTTGTTGCGGGGCGAGGATCGCGTTGGCGTTCACGCCGGCGGCCAGGCGTGCATGCACGAACATCCCTGGCAGCAGGTTGTGCTCGGGGTTGGGGAACACGGCGCGCAGGGTTACCGAGCCGGTGGTCTGGTCGACCGAGACTTCGGAGAACTCCAGGCGGCCTTCGTGGGTGTAGGTGGTGCCGTCTTCCAGGTTCAGCGAGACCTTGGCGGCGTTGGCCCCGGCCTTCTGCAGTTGCCCGCTTTCGAGCTCGCGGCGCAGCTTGAGCAGCTCGGCCGAAGACTGGGTGACGTCGACGTAGATCGGGTCCAGCTGCTGGATCACCGCCATGGCATCGGCCTGGCCGTTGTTGACCAGTGCACCTTCGGTGAACATCGAGCGTCCGATACGGCCGCTCAGTGGCGCCAGCACCTTGGTGTAGCGCAGGTCGATCTGCGCGCTGCGCAGCGAGGCTTCAGCCTGCAAACGTTTGGCTTGTGCGTCGTCGTATTCCTGACGGCTCACCGCCTGCTCGGCCACCAGTTGCTTGTAGCGGTCCGACAGCGAGCGGGTCGATTGCAGGTTGGCCTGGGCGCTGGCCAGGGTCGCCTCGTACACCGACGGGTCGATCTGGTACAGCTGCTGGCCTTCCTTGACCTCGCTGCCTTCCTTGAACAGACGCTTGAGAATGATGCCGTTGACCTGTGGGCGCACTTCGGCCACGCGGTAGGCGATGGTGCGCCCCGGCAGGTCGGAAGTCAGGGTATAGGCCTGGGATTGGAGGGTCACGACGCCGACCTGAGGAGCTTGCGCCGCAGGCGCCGCTTCTTCCTTTTTACAGCCGCTGAGCAGTGTTGCCAGGGCGACGGCGGAAACCAGAGCGGAAACAGCTGGCTTGAATTGCATGAAGATCCTCGGGTCGAAAGAGCTGAAGACGCTCAAGAGTAATGGAAACGGGATGAAGGGAAAATTAATTCCGGGTGGATAAGTAGGATGCTAAGGAATATACTTACATTCATGCTTGTTTGTAAATACCCGTGGTGCACCTTGTCGAGGTGACCACAGGCTTGATTAAGACACCCGGTAGAGGGCCCGACAGTGGCCATGCCGGCTCAGAACCCGGACGCCCGCAGCGCGCGTCCGGCTCCTTGATGAGGTTGTACTGCCATGGTCCGTCGCACCAAAGAGGAAGCTCAGGAAACCCGCCAACAGATACTCGAGGCCGCCGAAAAAGCTTTCCATGCCCGTGGGGTGGCGCGTACCACCCTGGCGGATATCGCCAAGCTGGCCGGGGTGACCCGGGGTGCCATCTACTGGCACTTTCAGGACAAGGGCGAACTGGTGCAGGCCCTGCTCGACAGCTTGCGTGAGCCGATCGAGGCGCTGGCCCAGGCCGGCGAGAGCGAAGACGAGCCGGACCCGCTGGGCTGCATGCGCAAGTTGCTGATTCAACTGATGCAGCAGATGCTGCACGAGCCGCGTACCCGGCGCATCAATGAGATCCTGCATCATAAGTGTGAATTCACCGATGACATGTGTGAGATCCGTCAGCAGCGCCAGGCCACGACCCGCGACTGCTACGAGCGTATAGCGCTGACGTTGACCAATGCAGTCAGGCGTGGGCAATTGCCTGCGGACATGGACCCGCAGCGTGCCGCTATTGCAATATTCGCTTACATCGACGGCATCATTGGCAGCTGGCTGCTGCTGCCGGACAGTTTCGATATTGCCGGGGATGCCGAGCGGTGGGTGGATACCGGGCTGGATATGCTGCGCTTGAGCCCGTCGCTGCGCAATTGAGCATTTGTGAGCATTTGTGAAGGTTGGCATAGGACGTTTCCCTGTCGTGCCCCGTGCCCGGTCAACAAAAAACACCGGCGCTGCTTGGAACGGTAGTCGGTGACCGGGTAGTCTGCCCCCAAGGACCATCAACTTTTCGTAGAGCCCTGGCATGAGTGCGCACAACCCGACCCTCAAAGGTGCCGAGCAGCCGCTCAAGGCAATCGCCCTGATGTGCATGGCGGTGCTGTTGTTCGCCAGCCACGATGCCCTGTCCAAATACCTTTCCGGCTTCTATGCCATCGTCATGGTGGTGTGGGCGCGCTATGTGGTGCACACCCTGCTGATGCTGGTGGTGTTCGTGCCGCGCAGCGGCTTCTCGGCGGTGGTGCGTACACGCCGCCCCGGCCTGCAACTGGCCAGGGCGCTGTGCCTGATCGGCACCAGCCTGTTCTTCACCACCGGCCTGCGTTACATCCCCCTGGCCGAAGCCACCGCCGTGAACTTCCTCGCGCCCCTGCTGGTAACCGCATTGTCGGTACCGCTGCTGGGTGAACGGGTCAGCCGCGCCCAGTGGCTGGCGGTGCTGGCCGGGTTTGTCGGCGTGCTGATCGTGGTGCGCCCGGGCGGGGCGCTGTTCACCCCCGCAATCCTGCTGCCGTTGTGTTCGGCCTTCTGCTTCGGCTGCTACCAGTTGCTCACGCGCAAGCTCAGCGGCATCGACAGCCCGACCACCAGCAACTTTCTCACCGGCATCTTCAACAGCCTGATCATGACCGCGCTGGTGCCATTCTTCTGGAGCATGCCGACCCTGGGGCATGGCCTGTTCATGATCGGCCTGGGCACCTGCGGGATGCTCGGGCACATGCTGCTGACCCAGGCCTTCCGGCATGCCGCGCCGGCCATGCTGGCGCCCTTCAGCTACGGGCAGATCCTGTTCGCCGGCCTGTACGGCTACCTCATTTTCAATCACACCCCGGACGCCTACGGCGTGGTCGGCATTGCGGTCATTTGCCTGAGCGGCCTGGCGGTGGCCTGGGCGCAGCGGCGCAACTGACTACTGCCGGCCGCGCAGCTCGCGGTTGGGCAATGCCAGCGCCGCCGACAATCCCAGCAGGGAGACGGCGGCGCTACCCAGCAACAGGTTGCGAAAGGTCTGCAGCAACTGCGCCTGCACCGCCGCACTGGCCTGGCCGTCCTTGAGGCTGCCGATCAACGCCTCGCCGGCCAGGCTGAAGCCGCTGTCGTGCAGCAGGCTGAGCAGCAGTGCCGACATGCAGGCCACGCCCATCGCCCCGCCCAGCGAGCGGAACAGGTTGGTGGTGCTGGTCGCCACGCCGATGTCCCGCGGCTCCACTGCGCTCTGGGTTGCCACCAGCGAGGTGGGGAACTGCAGGCCCGAGGCGATGCCGGTCAGCAGCATGAACGCGCCACTGAGCAGCACGCCGTCGATCGGGCTCAGGGCCATGCCGATGATCGCCACCGGCATCAACAGTGCACCGCCCAGAATCTGCGGCTTGTAGCGCCCGGTCAGGCTGGTCAGGCGGCCGCCGCAATAGGCGCCGATCGGCAGGCCCATGGCCAGGGGCAGCAGGTGCAGGGCGGCGCTGTCGGCGCCCGCCCCGGTGATGCTCTGAAAGCGCAGCGGCATCAGCATGGTCAGCGAGATGGCCTGGAAACTGGTGAAGAAGATCGTGCACCAGCACAGCACTGCCACCCGGTTGCCGAACAGCTGCAACGGCAGCAGTGGCTCGACGGCGCGGCGTTCGTGCAGCACGAATACGCCCAGCCCGAACAGGGCTGCCAGCAGCAGGCCGGCAACCGGGCCGGACCCGATGGGCTGGCCCTGGCCGATCAGGGTGATGCCCAGCAGCAGGGCCGTCAGGCCCAAGATCAACAGCACCGCGCCGGGGTAGTCCACCTGCGCCTTGCGTTGCGGCGTGGCCAGCCCGCGCAGGGTACGCTCGGTGACCCACCAGGCGGTCAGCCCCAGCGGCAGGTTCAGCCAGAACACCCAGCGCCACGACAGGTACTCGGTCAGCAGCCCGCCCAGCACCGGGCCGGCGACGCTGGCCAGGGCATACATGCTGCTGAAATAACCCTGGTAGCGACCGCGCTCGCGGGGCGGCACGAAGTCGCCGATGATCGCCTGGCTGACCGACACCATGCCGCCCGCGCCGATGCCCTGCAGCACCCGCGCCAGCACCAGTTGCTCCATGTTCTGTGCCAGCGCGCAGAACAGCGAGGCCAGGGTGAAAAGCCCGGTACCGGTCAGGATCATGCGCCGTCGGCCGTACAGATCGCCGAGCTTGCCGTAGATCGGCACCGCCACGGTCATGGCCACCATGTAGCCGGAAATCACCCAGGCCAGCAGGGTCACGTCGTTGAATTGCGCGGAGATCGCCGGCATCGAGACCGCGACGATGGTCTGGTCCAGCGCGCCGAGGAAGATCGCCAGCATCAGCGCGACGAGCACGCTGCGCAGGGCGGGTTGCGGAGTGTTCAATTGCGTCACGGGGCAGCTCTGGACAAGTGGACCGGGGTGCTGCCCAGTGTACTCGATAGCCTGCTAAGCGTCTTCGATGGGCTCGTAGGGCAGGCCCACGTAGTTTTCTGCCAGGGTCCTGCGCCCAGCCTCGGAGCCCACGAAGTAGTCCAGCTCGGTGTGCTGGATACGCTGGCTGAAGGCGTCGCTGTCGGGGAAGCGGTGCAGCATCGAGGTCATCCACCACGAGAAGCGTTCGGCCTTCCAGATGCGCCGCAGGCAGATCGCCGAGTAGCGTTCCAGCAGGTCGGTGCGGCCTTCGGCGTAGACCTTGCGCAGGATGTTGTACAGCGTGCTGACGTCGCTGGCGGCCAGGTTCAGGCCCTTGGCCCCGGTGGGTGGCACGATGTGCGCGGCGTCGCCGACCAGGAACAGGCGCCCGTACTGCATCGGCTCCACCACGAAGCTGCGCAGCGGGGCGATGCTTTTCTCGATCGACGGGCCGGTGACCAGGCGCTCGGCCAAATCGTCGGGCAGGCGCGACTTGAGTTCCTCCCAGAAGCGCTCATCCGACCAGTCCTCGACCTTCTCTTCGGCCGGCACCTGCACGTAGTAGCGGGTGCGGGTGGGCGAGCGCATGCTGCACAGGGCGAAGCCGCGTTCGTGGCGCGCGTACACCAGCTCGTCGCTGACCGGCGGGGTATCGGCCAGGATGCCCAGCCAGCCGAACGGGTAGACCCGCTCGAACACCTGCAGCGCCTCGCTTGGAATCGACTGGCGTGCCACCCCGTGATAACCGTCGCAGCCGGCAATGTAGTCGCAGTCCAGGCGATGCTGCTGGCCGTCCTTTTCGTAGGTGACGTAGGGCTGCCCAGTCTTCATGTCGTGCGGGCGCACGTTCTCGGCATGGTAGACCGTGGTCGCACCGCTGTCGGCGCGGGCGGCCATCAGGTCGCGGGTGACTTCGGTCTGGCCGTAGATCATCACGCCCTGGCCGCCGGTCAGGCCCTTGAGGTCGATGTGCTCGCGGCGCCCGTCGAAGGCCAGCTCGAAGCCGGCATGGGGCAGCCCTTCGGCGTCCATGCGCTGACCGACCCCGGCTTCGCGCAGCAGCTCGACCATGCCCTGTTCGAGCACGCCGGCGCGGATACGCCCCAGTACATAGTCGGGGCCCTGGCGTTCGAGGATGACGTTGGAGATGCCGGCGTTGTGCAGCAACTGGCCGAGCAGCAGGCCGGACGGGCCCGCACCGATGATCGCGACTTGGGTTTTCATGGTTGTTGGACTTTTTATGATTGGAGTACCTGCATTTTTCGCTTGCCGGCTGGCCTTCTGAAGGGACAAACCGAGCACAAAGCGGTACTTTTCGCTAATGGGTGCGTTTATCGGACAGTGGTCGGGAAGCGAGGGTGTGATGAACAGGGTGTCGATTCCGGTATTCAAGCTGTACGGCGAGACGCTGGGCTGGCCGACGCCCGACCTGCTGCACAGCGAGTCGATCCCGGCGCGCAGCCGCCTGCACCAGTGGGAGATCGAGCCGCACCGGCATGCCGACCTGTGGCAGCTGCTGTTTCTGTACAGGGGCCAGGCCGAGATCGAGCTGGAGGGGCAGGTGTGTCGCCTGGAGCAGGCGGCGATCCAGGTGGTGCCGGCGCTGTGCGTGCACGGCTTTCGCTTTTCCGAAGACGTCGACGGTTATGTGGTGACCCTGGCGGCGCCGCTGGTGGAGGTGCTGCAGCGGCAACTGACGGGCGTGCCAGCCGCCCTGCAGCGCGGCGCCAGTTACCTGGCCGGGGCCGACGCCGATTACCTCAACAGCCTGTTCAGCACCCTGCAGGCCGAGTACCAGCAGGACCTGCCCGGGCGCGAGTTGCAGCTGCATTCGCTGATCAACCTGATGGTGGTGTGGGTCAGCCGCCAACAGTTGCGCCGCAGTGCCGGTGCCCAGGTGCCGGAACGTGGGCGCGAGTATCTGCAGCGTTTCAACGGGCTGGTGGAGCAGCAGTTTCGCCAGCAGCCGAGCGTGGAGCAGCTGGCGCATCAGGTGGGGGTATCGGTGGCAACGCTCAATACCTTGTGCCGGGCATTGGCCGGGCAGTCGGCGCTGCAGATCGTGCACCAGCGCATCGTGCTGGAAGCCAAGCGCGACCTGATCTACACCAGCCTCACGATCAATCAGCTGGCTGACAGCCTGGGTTTTGCCGACCCGGCGTACTTCTCGCGCTTCTTCCGGCGCATGACCGGCCTCTCGCCCCGCGACTTTCGTCGTCGTGAACCTTCGCTGGCTACCTGACCACGCTCAGTGTGCCGGCATGGGGCAGGCAGTGGGCGGAGCTGCAGCTGGACGCCGCATAGGGTTGCTGGCGCAGCAGCTCCACCCGATACGCCGCTGCCCCGTACACCCCGAGCACGGCAGTGATGGCCAACAGGGCAGCGCACTTTCTGGATTTCAGGGTCATGGCACCAACCTCCTGTATCCCGCACACAGATGCTTCTACAAGCATAGGCCAGCATTGCGCCAGGTGCCTGCCGGTCAGTCCAGGCCGTGGTCCCAGTGGGGCGGGTCGGTGAAGCGTGCCGCCAGAAAGTCGAGCATGCTGCGCAGGGTTGCGGGCATGTGCTTGCGCGAGGTGTACACCGCGTTCAGGCCCAGTTCGCGGGGCCTGGCCTCGGGCAGCAGGCGTACCAGCGTGCCGCTGCGCAGGGCTTGCCATACCAGGTAGGTGGGCAGCATGGCGATACCGGTGCCGGCCAGGGTGGCGCGCTCCAGGGTCAGGGCCTCGTTGGCGCTGATGTTGCCTTGCACCGGCACCGACACCTGTTCGCCGTCGACCTCGAAATGCCAGAGGCTGTGGCCGAAGTACGAATGGGTCAGGCAGTTGTGCTGGCTCAGGTCCTGCACCTGGCGCGGTATGGGGTGCTCGCGCAGGTAGGCTGGCGAGGCGCACACCACCGAGCGGCACACACTCAGGCGGCGGGCGATGAGGTTGGGGTCCAGGTCGTTGCTGACGCGGATGGCCAGGTCGATGCGTTCGTCCACCAGGTTGACCGTGCGGTCGAGCATCTGCAGGTCGACCTTCACCAGCGGGTAGCGCTTGACGTAGTCCGCTACCGCTTCCACCAGTTGCGCATGCCCGAACGAGGTACTGACGCTGATGCGCAGTTCACCCCGCGGCGCGTCATCCGGGGCGCCCACTGCAGCGTGCAGGTCGCCCACCAGTTCCAGCATCTGCCGGCAGCGCGGCAGGGTTTCCAGACCGGCGGCAGTCAGGCTCAGCTTGCGCGTGGTGCGCTGCATCAGACGCGCGCCCACCCAGTCTTCAAGTTCGGCCAGGTAACGCGAAACCACCGGGCGCGACAGGTCCAGTTGGTCGGCGGCGGCCGACTGGCTGCCCAGGTCGACTACGCTGACGAACACCTTCATTGCGGTGAGACGGTCCATGATCTGCCCGATTTCAGAAACAAACTATGTTGGAGCATCGCATTTTTTGTGATGGTTCGTGCAACTAAGCTGTGCCTCATCGATGACTTGAACAGGTATTGCTTGATGGCTGCTTTCTTTTCCCTGCGTCGCCTGCTGCTGGCGTGTGCCGCTTTAGGTGCGATCACCCAGGCCGTTGCCGGCAACGCACCGCTGAAACTGGACGTGTACAACCCCGGCAGCGAGGCGCTGTTTCCGGTCAGCTCGGTGATCGTCAGTGGCCAGCACGAGGCGATTCTGGTGGATGCACAGTTCGGCAAGGGCCAGGCCGAGCAGGTGCTGAAGAAGCTTCGCGATAGCGGCAAGCAACTCACCACCATCTACATCAGCCATGGCGACCCGGACTATTACTTCGGCCTCGACACCCTGACCCGTGCCTACCCCAAGGCCAAGGTGCTGGCGTCGCAGGCGACGGTCGCGCACATCAAGCAGACCATGGCTGCCAAGCTTGCCTACTGGGGCCCGCAGATGGGGGCCGACAAGCCCGCCCGGCTCATCGTGCCTGACGTGCTGCCCGGCAACGTGCTCACCATTGAAGGGCAGCGTCTTGAAGTGATCGGCCTGGACGGCCCGCAGCCCGACCGCAGCTTTGTATGGGTCCCGTCGATCAAGGCGGTGGTCGGCGGGGTAGTGGTGGCCGAGAACCTGCACGTGTGGATGGCCGACACCCAGTCGGCGCAGTCGCACAAGGACTGGCTCGCGACCCTGGCGCGCATCGAGCAGCTGGCGCCGCAGACGGTGGTGCCGGGGCATTACCTGGGGCAGAGCAAGGGGTCGCTCGAGGCGGTGCGCTTCACCGCCGATTACATCCGCGCCTTCGATGCCGAAACCGCCAGGGCGGCCAACTCGGCCGAGCTGGTCGCTGCAATGAAAAAACGTTACCCCGGCCTGGGCGAGGAGAGCTCGCTGGAGCTCGGCGCCAAGGTCGCCAAGGGCGAAATGAAGTGGTAAGTGTCGTTCAATCCTGATCGGAGGTTTCCATGAGCAAGATCGCAATCATCGGTGCTACCGGACGTGCCGGCAGCCAGTTGCTGGAAGAGGCCCTGCGCCGTGGCCACAGCGTCACCGCCATAGCCCGCGACCCGTCGCGCCTGCAGGGGCGCGAAGGGGTGAGCACGGTAGCCCTGGACGTGACCCGGGGCGAGGGGCTGGAGCAGGCCGTTGCCGGGCATGACGTGGTGCTCAGCGCCGCGCACTTTGCCACGGTGCCGGCGCAGGCGATCATCGGGCCGGTCAAGAAGGCTGGGGTCAAGCGCCTGCTGGTGGTGGGCGGAGCGGGCAGCCTGCTGCTGCCGTCAGGGGAGCGCGTGATCGACGCGCCGGACTTCCCCGAGGCCTACAAGGCCGAGGCGAGCGCAGGTGGCGATTTTCTGCAGGCCTTGCGTCAGGAGCAGCAACTGGACTGGACCTTCCTGTCGCCGTCGGCGGAGTTCGTCGAAGGCGAGCGCACCGGTAGCTACAGGGTGGGCAAGGATCACCTGCTGGTCGACGCGAAGGGCAGGAGCTGGATCACCTTTGCCGACTATGCGATTGCGTTGCTCGATGAGGTAGAGAAGCCAGCGCATTCGCGTCAGCGCTTTACTGTGGGGTACTAGGGGCTGTATGAAAAGTCTTGAGACGAAGGTCAGGCAAGGCGAAAACAGCCGAGGAAGCGGAGTTTACGGGTTGTAAATGAGCATTCCGAGGCTGTTTTCAACGCAGCATCACCGAGTATCAAGGCTTTTCGTACAGAGCCTAGAAAGCATTCGCCGGCAAGGCCGGCTCCTACAGGTATAGGAGCCGGCCTTGCCGGCGAATGCATCAACGCGGTGCCCCTGCCTGCCCGCCCAACCACTCCAGCAAGGCCATCAACCCCGGCGCCGCCACCTGCGCGGGCCGCACCAGGTAATAGCCCTTGCCGGTCTTGACCCGCAGGTCGAACGGCATCACCAGCCGTCCGCTGGCCAGGTCATCGCCGATCAACGCCCAATCCCCTATCGCCACCCCGGTGCCCTGGGACGCCATCGACATGGCCATATCCAACGTTTCGAAATGCTGGCGCCGGCCTTGCCTGGGCAGTTGCACGCCGGCTGCGCCAAGCCAGGTCGCCCAGTCCTTCTCGTCCCGCGCCGGATGCAGCAGCATGTGCTGCTGCAGATCATCCAGCGTGCGCAACGGCAACTGCGGCGCGCACACCGGTGTCAGTTGTTCATCGAACAGCTTCAGTACCTGCAGGGCCGGATCAGGCTCGGCGCCATACACCACCGCCGCATCGAACGTTTCCCGGCGAAAATCCACCCCGTGCTGCACCGTGGTGGTCAGCTCCACCGGTACTTCGGGGTGCAGCGCCTGCCATTCCATCAGGCGCGGCAGCAACCAGCGCATCACGCAGGTCGGCGCCTTCAGTTGCAGGGTGGTGCGCTGCGCTCCCACCTGCTGCACGCCTTCCTCGATCAGCCCGAATACCTGCTGCACCCGCGGCAGCCAGTCCTGGCCCTCGCGGGTCAGGCTCAGGCCGCGTGCCTGGCGCACGAACAGCGCGTAGCCCAGGTGTGCTTCCAGGCCGGCGATCTGGCGGCTCACCGCGCCCTGGGTCAGGTGCAGTTGCTGCGCCGCACGGGTGAAGTTGCAGCATTGCGCAGTGATCAGGAAGGTGTGCAGGGCAGGCAAGGGAGGCAGGCGTTTCATCGGGGTAAGCCATGAGCTGTAGACATGGCTAGTATGAGGATTTTTGCATTGTGCCGGTAGCGCCTGGCGGGTCCAATCAGGCCTTGTTCCAGAATGATTCCAGGTAGACCACCATGGCGACTTGCGGCGAAGTATTGGTAAAACTCCTCGAAAACTATGGCGTCGACCATGTTTTCGGCATTCCCGGCGTGCACACGGTCGAGCTGTACCGCGGCCTTGCCGGCTCGACCATCCGTCATATCACCCCGCGCCACGAGCAAGGCGCAGGCTTCATGGCTGACGGCTTTGCCCGTACCCGTGGCAAGCCTGGGGTGTGCTTCATCATCACCGGCCCGGGCATGACCAACATCACCACCGCCATGGGCCAGGCCTATGCCGACTCGATCCCGATGCTGGTGATCTCCAGCGTGCAGTCGCGCAATGCCCTGGGCGGCGGTCGCGGCAAGCTGCACGAGCTGCCCAACCAGGGCGCGCTGGTCAGCGGTGTGGCGGCGTTCTCGCACACACTGATGAGCGCCGATGACCTGCCGGCCGTGCTGGCCCGCGCCTTTGCGGTATTCGAGGGCGCGCGCCCGCGCCCGGTGCATATCGAGATCCCGCTGGACGTGCTGGTCGAAGACGCCGATCACCTGCTTGGCTGCGAGCCGGTACACATCGCCCGCGCCGGTGCCGCGCCAGGGCCGGTGGCGAGCATGGCGGCGCTGCTGGCCGCTGCCCGCCGCCCGTTGATCCTGGCCGGTGGCGGTGCCATCGACGCAGGCCCTGCACTCGCCCGGTTGGCCGAGCACCTGCAGGCGCCCGTTGCACTCACCATCAATGCCAAGGGCGTGCTGGCCTCCGGGCACCCGCTGCTGATCGGCTCGACCCAGTCGCTGGTGGCGACCCGTGCACTGGTGCGCGAGGCCGACGTGGTGCTGGCGATCGGCACCGAGCTGGCCGAAACCGACTATGACGTCACCTTCAAGGGCGGCTTCGAGATCCCCGGCACCCTGCTGCGCATCGACATCGACCCGGACCAGTGCGTGCGCAACTACCCGCCCAGGGTGGCACTGGTGGCTGATGCAGAGCAGGCGGCGCAGGCCCTGTTGCTGGCCCTGGCCGAGCAGCCGGCGCCACCGCGCGAAGGCGAGTGGGGCGCGGCGCGGGCAGCGCGCCTGCGCGATACCCTGGCCAGCGAATGGGACGCGGCCACGCGGGCGCAGACGCTGTTCCTCGACAGCGTGCTGCAGACGTTGCCCGATGCCGTGCTGGTCGGTGATTCGACCCAGCCGGTGTACACCGGCAACCTGACCCTGGACCTCGACCAGCCGCGCCGCTGGTTCAACGCCTCGACCGGCTACGGCACCCTCGGCTACGCCTTGCCGGCGGCCATGGGCGCGTGGCTGGGCAGTGCGGAGCAGGCGGATCGGCGCTTGCCTGCGGTGTGCCTGATCGGCGACGGCGGCTTGCAGTTCACCCTGCCGGAGCTGGCCAGTGCGGTGGAGGCTCAGGTGCCGCTGATCGTGTTGCTGTGGAACAACCAGGGGTACGAGGAGATCAAGAAGTACATGCTCAACCGCGCCATCGAACCGGTGGGCGTGGATATCCACACCCCCGATTTCATTGGCGTGGCCAAGGCCCTCGGTTGCGCCGCCGAAGCGGCGAGCGGGGTGGCGCAACTGCGCGAGGCGTTGTTGCGTGCCCGCCAACGCAGTGGCCCGAGCCTGATCGAGGTCGACCAGGCAGCGTGGATGCAGGCGGTGCAATCATGCTGAACCTGCCCGGTATCTACATCGAGGGCGCGTGGCATCACGGCGCGCAGCCGCTCACGGTAATCAACCCGAGCACCGGGCAGTCCCTGGCCGAGGTGGCCGGGGGCGATGGCGATGCAGTCGCCTGTGCCGCCACGGCGGCGCAGGCCGCCTTTGCCGGCTGGTCGCGTACCACCGGGGCACACCGTGGCGAGCTGCTGCACAGGATCGCGCGGGGTGTGGAGGCCCGCCGCGAGCGGCTGATCGAACTGCAATCGCGCAACAACGGCAAGCCCCTGGCCGAGTCGGCGATGGACGTCGACGATGTGGTGGCAACGTTCGAGTACTACGCGGGCCTGGCGCAGGCCCTGGACAGGCAGCAGGACCAGCCGCTGGCCTTGCCCAGCGAGGATTTCAGTGCCCGCCTGCGCCGCGAGCCGTGCGGTGTGGTCGGCCTGATCGTGCCGTGGAACTTCCCGATGGTGACCACCGCCTGGAAGCTGGCCCCGGCGTTGGCGGCAGGGTGCTGCGTGGTGCTCAAGCCGTCGGAGGTCACGCCCCTGGCCGAGCTGGAACTGGCCCGGATCATCGCCGAATGCGGCCTGCCGGATGGGGTGTTCAATCTGGTGTGCGGCACCGGGCTGGCGGTGGGGGCGCCGCTGACGAGCGACCCGCGTATCGCCAAGGTGTCGTTCACCGGCAGCAATGCGGTCGGCGTGCAGGTGATGCAGCGCGCGGCCGAGACGGTCAAGGGGGTGAGCCTGGAGCTGGGCGGCAAGTCGTCATTGCTGGTGCTGGAGTCGGCCGAGCTGGAGCTGGCGCTCGAGCTGGCCTGCGCCGGCGGCTTCTTCAATGCCGGGCAGATGTGCTCGGCCACCAGCCGCGTGCTGGTGGCCGATGCGCTGTACGACGCCTTTGTCGACGGGGTGAAGGCACGGGCTGCGGCGATCCGGGTGGGTGACCCGTTTGCCGGCGACAGCGACATGGGGCCGCTGGTCAACCAGGCCCAGTACCAGCGCGTGCTGGGGCACATCGAGCGTGGCATGCACAGCGGCGCGCGCTTGCTGTGCGGTGGCAAGCCGCTCGAACACGCCGCTGGGTACTTCATCGAGCCTACGGTGTTTGCCGAGGTACCGCTGGACAGTGCGCTGTGGCGCGAGGAAATCTTCGGCCCGGTGCTGTGCGTGCGTCGGGTGGCCAGCGAAGCCGAGGCGGTGGCGTTGGCCAACGACAGCGAGTTCGGGCTGGTGGCCAGCGTGGTAGGTGCAGACCAGGCGGCCGCCGAACGGGTGGCCGACCAGCTGCAGGCCGGGCTGGTGTGGATCAACGCACCGCAGGTGATCTTCCCGCAGGCAGCGTGGGGTGGCTACAAGCAGAGCAGCCTGGGGCGTGAGCTGGGGCCTTGGGGGCTGGCGGCGTTTCAGGAGGTCAAGCATGTGGTGAGGGCGGTGTAGCGTTCTTCGCCGGCAAGGCCGGCTCCTACAGGCGACCGCGCACTGCCTGTAGGAGCCGGCCTTGCCGGCGAAAGCGATCTAGAGCGCGCTACGCAACCTTGCCATGTCCCGCAGCGGTGGCGCGCCATACAGCCGGCTGTACTCGCGGCTGAACTGCGACGGGCTCTCATAGCCCACCCGATACCCCGCCACCGACGCCTCCAACCCATCGTTGAGCATCAGCCGCCGCGCTTCCTGCAAGCGCAGTTGCTTCTGATACTGCAACGGGCTCATCGAGGTCACCGCCTTGAACCGGTGGTGCAGCGTCGAGGCACTCAGGTTTACCTCCCGTGCCAGGTCGTCGATGCGCAGCGGGCGCTGAAAATGATCATTGAGCCACTGGATGGCCTGGCACACGCGGTGGGTCTGGGTGTTGGCCATGGCGATCTCGTACAGCCGCGCACCCTGCTGCCCACGCAGCAGCCGATAGAGAATCTCGCG
This sequence comes from Pseudomonas sp. 8209, assembly GCF_028682105.1. NCBI lineage: Bacteria > Pseudomonadati > Pseudomonadota > Gammaproteobacteria > Pseudomonadales > Pseudomonadaceae > Pseudomonas > Pseudomonas sp. 8209. The sequence goes on along the minus strand of NZ_JANIAH010000005.1, from coordinate 219,610 downwards.
ACGGATCAGCGGCGCCAGCACGGCAATGTCCTTGGGCGTATCCAGCAGGCGGATCAGGCGCAGCAATGCATCGAGCATCTGGGTGTCCAGGCGTTCGATGAACACCCCCCGCGACGACGGCTGCGACGGCACGCCCATCGGCCCGGCCTCGGCGATCAGGCTGTTGATCTCGGCCGGGTCGATGTCCAGGCGAATGCCCAGGCTGGGGTTCTGCGGGCTGGCCTCCAGCAGTGCACCGCTGATCGGCATCGCCACCGACACCACCATGTAGTGCAGCGGGTCGTACACATAGGTCTCGTCGCCCAGGCAGATCTCCTTGCGGCCCTGGGCCAGGATGCACAGCGCCGGCTGCGCCAGGGTCGGCATCGAGCGGGTGCTCTGCTCGTAGCGGCTCAGGTGCAGGTCGGCGATGGCCGAAGGCACCGTGCCGCTGGGGCAGTGGCGAACGACCAGCCCGGCCAGTTCCTGGCGCAGAAGCTCCAGGGCCGGGTCCAGCAACGGTGGGGTGGGTTCTGGGGCTGACATGTGCGGGTTCCTCTGCCGATGGGCGCAGCATAGGTTCGCGCACGCCGGGGCGCTAGCCGAATGCTGCGCGGTTCTTGCCTGATCCTGCGACGGGTGCAGAATCAGGCAAGCCGTCGACAGGAATCGCCTAACGCCGCGCGTGGCCTGGGCCGTAGCCTTGGCAGCCTGGGTTTTCTTCCCTGGCCGCTTCAAGGAGCACCGCACATGACGTCATCACAACCGGTCAGCCATCTTTCCTTCGTGCGCGCCAGCGTCGGCCGTTCGGCCGAGCTGGGCGTGCGCCTGCAGCAACTGCTCGAACCGTCGCGGCAAACCCCGGGGTGTCTGCATTTCAGCGTGCAGCGTTCCACCTGCGATGCCGACCTGTGGTTGCTCAACGGGGTGTGGGCCGATACTTCGGCGCTGCACGACTACTTTGCCTCGCCCAGCCTGCAGCTGTTTGGTGAACTGGTGCAGGCGCGGGTGGTGGACAGCCTCGACCTGCAGACGTTCACCGAGCAGCCGGCGAGTTAGAATGGCGCCTTTCCGGCAACCGATGTGGATGTGAGAGGCAATGGCACGTAAAGAATTCGACGTATTCGAGGCTGTTTCGGCGGTGGTGCCGGGCGAGGGTGGCTACAGCGCCGCGATCGCGGTCAAGGCCCTGGGCGCTGGCGGCGCACCGCGTTTTCACAAGGTGCTGCCAGGGCAGGTATTCAAGACCGCACTGGAGGCCGATGACGCTGCAGTGGTCGAACTGCAGCGCCTGAACGGCGTCAGTGACGACGCCGAACTGATCTGGTGATCAGGCCTGCGGGCGGGCCATCTTGAACAGGTTGCCCAGCTCGAAGTAATCCGCCGGGCCGCCGCCGCGCAGAATCGGCTCGGCGGCCGCGGTGTCGTAGATCCCTTCCTTGAGCAGGTGCTCGGCAATGTGCACCGCTACCACTTCGCCCAGAATCAGCCAGCTTGGCACCAGCGCCTGGTCGGCACGTTGCAGTTGCACGATCTGGGTCACCTTGCATTCGAACGACACCGGGCTTTCCTGCACCCGGGGTACCGCAATCACCCTGGAGGCTGCCGGGGTCAGCTGGCTCAGGGCGAACTCGTCGACCTCTGGCGCCACGGCGGCGCAGCTCTGGTTCATGGCGTCGGCCAGCTGGCGTGTGGCCAGGTTCCAGGCGAACTCGCCGGTCTGTTCGATGTTGTTCAGGCTGTCTTTGCGCCCGACGCTGCAGAACCCGATGATCGGCGGAATGTAGTTGAAGGCGTTGAAAAAACTGTAGGGCGCAAGGTTCAGGCGGCCGTCGCGGTCCTGGGAGGAGATCCAGCCGATCGGGCGCGGGCCGACGATGGCGTTGAACGGGTCGTGGGGCAGGCCGTGGCCTTTTGCGGGTTCGTAGTAGTACATCATCGGGCCTTGTGGGCGGAGGGTGCGCCTAGTGTGCCAACAGTTGCCGGCCCTGAAAATGACTAAGCCCGGCCGAAGCCGGGCTGTGGCGCTGCATCGGCTGTCAGCTGATGCGGTGGGCCTGGGTGCGGTCGAAGCCATCTTCGACGAAGCGATGCGCGTTGGTGTGATCGAAACCGTCTTCTGCCACGGTGGCGGGCTGGGCGTGTTCCACGGCGAAGTTGTGCGCGTTGGTGCGGTCGAAGCCGTCTTCGGCGAAAGCGTTGGCGGCCAGGACAGAGAAGGTGAGGGCCAGCATCAGTTTGGTTTTCATGGGGGTTGCTCCGGTGGTGAGGGGTTGTCTGTTGCTATGGGTTTGATTTTACGCCTGTTAATTTGATTAAAAAGCGCAAAATATTGCCTATATAAATCTATTAAATCGATACATCAGAAAGCGGCTGGCCTCTGCTGGCAAGCCAGTGCCCGCAGTGTTTTGCGAGCGCCGAAGCACCCAGGGGCGCTGGCTTGCCAGCCAGGAGGACGACTCGGTTCTGAGTGGGCCCAGCATCGCGCACCCGCATTAATGCCGAATTAAGCCCACAAAAAAGGGGCCTCCATCGCTGGAGGCCCCTTGTCTACCGCAGTAAACCGATCAGTCGGTCTCGATCCGCGAGTTGTTGCGGGTGTCCTTCATGAACACGTACACCAGCAGCGAGACGGCAATGCACGCCGTGACGTACCAGTAGTAGCCGGTCTCCATGTTGATGCTCTTGAACCACAGTGCCACGTACTCGGCCGTGCCACCGAAGATCGACACGGTCAGCGCATACGGCAGGCCCACGCCCAGCGCACGGATTTCGGTGGGGAACAGCTCTGCCTTGACCACCGCGTTGATCGAGGTGTAGCCGCTGACGATTATCAGTGCTGCCATGATCAGGAAGAACGCACCCCACCAGGTCTCGATGGTGTGCAGCGTGGTCAGGATCGGAACGGTGAAAAGGGTGCCCAGCACACCGAAGGCGATCAGGATCGGGCGACGGCCGATCTTGTCCGACAGGCCGCCGATCACCGGCTGCAGGCACATGAACAGGAACAGGGTGGCCGCCGAGATCATGGTCGAGTCACTGATGCTCATGCCCACCGTGTTCACCAGGTACTTCTGCATGTAGGTGGTGTAGGTGTAGAACGCCAGGGTGCCGCCCATGGTCAGGCCGACCACGGTCGCCAGTTCCTTGGGGTGGCGCAGCAGGGTGCGCATCGAGCTTTCCTTGGCCTTTTCCTTCTTGGTGAACGAGGCCGTCTCTTCCATGCCGCGACGCAGGTACAACGCCACCACCGCGCACAGCGCGCCGATCACGAAGGGTACGCGCCAGCCCCACGAGTACAGCTGCTCGGTGGTCAGGGTCTGCTGCAGGATGATCAGCACCGCCAGCGCGATGAGCTGGCCGGAGATCAGCGTGACGTACTGGAAGCTGGAGAAGAAACCGCGACGCTCCTTGGTTGCCATCTCGCTGAGGTAGGTGGCCGAGGTGCCGTATTCACCCCCCACCGACAGGCCCTGCATCAGGCGTGCGATCACCAGCAGCACCGGCGCGGCGACGCCGATGGTTTCGTAGCTGGGTGTCAGGGCGATGACCAGGGAGCCGGCGCACATCAGCAGTACCGAGGCCATCAGCGCGGCCTTGCGGCCCTTGCGGTCGGCATAGATACCCATCAGCCAGCCACCGATCGGGCGCATCAGGAAGCCCACGGCGAAGATCGCGGCGGTGTTGAGCAGTTGGGTGGTGGTGTTGCCGGCCGGGAAGAAGGCCTTGGCGAAATACAGCGAGAACGCCGCGTAGACGTACCAGTCGTACCATTCGACCATGTTGCCGATGGAGCCGGAGAAAATCGACTTGAGGCGGCTGGAGGTGGTTTTTTCAGCGGGTGCGGCCGCTGCCCCAGCAGGCAGAGAGGTGGAGTTATCCATTGAAGCAACCTTCTAGTTGTTTTTGTGGTGCGCGTGTAAACGCGGCCTGACAGGGCCATAGCAGGACCCGTGCCAGCCAGCGAAGGCCCGGTTTAGAAGGGTTTGGCAGGTCGAATGAGCGGAAATCCGCTCATTGGTGGCGCAGCGATAGGCAAGAATCCGCCTATGAGCCGGGGCGTTCGAGGAAGTCTTCGCGCACCAGTGCGTGGCGTTGCATCTTCTCGTTCAGGGTGCGTCGGGGCAGTTGCAGCTCCTCGAGCACCGCCTTGATGTCGCCCTGATGACGGCTCAGGGCGGCGCGCAGGCACTGGGCCTCGAAGGCTTCCTGCTGGGCAGCCAGCGATTGCCCGGTATGCGCCACTGCCGCCGATTGCGCATCGTCCAGCCCCAGGGCGTGGCGCTCGGCGGCGTTGGCCAGTTCGCGCACGTTGCCCGGCCAGTCGTGGCTGAGTAGCCGGCCCAGTTGTGCGCCACTGGGGTCGGCGGCGCTGCGGCCCAGGCGCTCGGCGGCGGCGCGGGCAAAATGGGCAAACAGCAGGGGGATGTCTTCGCGCCGCTCGCGCAACGGCGCCAGGCGCAGTTCGGCCACGTTCAGACGGTACGCCAGGTCTTCGCGAAAGCGCCCGGCGCGGGCTTCGAGCAGCAGGTCGGGCTTGGTGGCGGCAATGATGCGCAGGTCCACGCTGATGCTCTGGTTGGCGCCCAGGCGCTCGAGCTTGTGCTCCTGGATCACCCGCAGCAGCTTGGCCTGTTGGGCCAGCGGCATGCTCTCGATCTCGTCGAGGAACAGCGTGCCACCGTTGGCATATTCGAGCTTGCCGATGCGCTTGCCCTGGGCGCCGGTGAAGGCGCCGCTCTCGTGTCCGAACAACTCGGCCTCGAACAATTGCTCGGGGATCGCCGCGCAGTTGAGCGCCACGAACGGCTTGTCGGCCCGCGGGCCGAAATCATGCAGGCACCGCGCGACGCGCTCCTTGCCGCTGCCGGTTTCGCCGCGTATCAGCACATTGACCGGCAGCCCGGCCAGGTCCAGCACCTGGCGACGCAGTTGCTGCAGGCCAGGCGACATGCCCAGCAGGGTGTTTTCCAGGCGCACCTTGAGGTCGGCCTGTTCATGCAGTCGGCGGTTCTCCAGCACCAGCTGGCGTTTCTCCAGGGCGCGGCGCAGGCTGCCGAGCAGGCTGTCGGGGCTGAAGGGCTTTTCCAGAAAATCGTAGGCGCCATTGCGCATGGCTTCGACCGCCATCGGCACGTCGCCATGCCCGGTAAGCAGAATCACCGGCAGGTCGGCATCACGCCCCTGCAGTTGCTCCAGCAGTTGCAGGCCACCCATGCCGGGCATGCGCACATCGCTCAGGATCACCCCGGGAAAATGCTCGGGCAGCTGTGCCAGACACGCCTCGGCACGTTCGAACAGCTGCACCTCGAAGCCGGCCAGGCTCAGCCACTGCTGCACCGCGGTACGGATGCTGGCCTCGTCGTCGACGACAATCACCGCATTCAGCATGCCGGCTCCGGGTCGCAGGGCAGGGTCAGGCTGAAACGCGCACCGCCTGGCTGGTTGTCGACCTGCAGGCGCCCGCCGGCTTCATGGATGATGCCGTAGGAAATCGCCAGCCCAAGGCCCAGCCCTTCGCCCACCGGCTTGGTGGTGAAGAATGGGTCGAACACGCAGCCCAGGTGCTCCTGCTTGATGCCGCCGCCGCTGTCGAGCACGCTCAGGTGCCAGTGGTCATGCTGCTTTTCGATACGGATCTCCAGGTGTTTCCAGGTTTTGTCGGCCATGGCGTCCAGGGCGTTGCGCAACAGGTTGATCAGCACCTGTTCCAGGCGGATGGCGTCGCCGCGTACCCAGGCCGGACGCGCCAGGTATAGCGCGGTGCTGACGCCCTCGGCGCGGATGCGCGGGTCGAGCAACTGTAGCGCCTGGTCGACCACGGTGGCCAGGTCCAGACGTTCGCGCAGGCCGCTGGGGCTGTTGCGGGCAAAGGTTTTCAGGTGTCCGGTAAGGGCCGCCATGCGCGTGAGCATCTGGTCCAGCGGCTGCAGGGCCTGGCGTGCTTCGTCCAGGCGCTCGCTGTCGAGCAGCAGGCGCAGGGTGGCCAGCTGCATGCGCTGGGTGGTCAGCGGCTGGTTGAGCTCGTGGGCCAGCGCGGCGGACATCTGCCCCAGCGCCGCCAGCTTGGTCGACTGCACCAGGCCCTCCTGAGCCATACGCAGTTCATGGGTGCGTTCCTCCACCAGGCGCTTGAGCTCGTCGCGGCTGCGCTGGCGCAGGCGGGCCAGGCGCAGGCGCTGGCTGATGAACAGCACCGCGAACACCAGGGTCAGCCAGACGGCGGCGGCCGTCAGCCCGGCGTTGCGCTCGTCATCCCCGGTGCGCGGTGTGCGCAGCAGGTGCAGGGTCCAACCCTCGGCTTCCAGCGGCAGGCTTTCCCACAGGTAGTCGGTGTCGCCTTCGGGGCGCTGCACGCGCACCAGGTGGCTGTTGTCGTCAAAGCGGGTCAGCACCTGGCGCTGCAGTGGCAAGAGCGACTTCTTGTCGTACTGGCGGGTGGCGTCCAGCTCATTGAAATCGGCCGCCGATAGCGGGTTCAGCTCGCGGTAGCGCCAGCCGTCCTGGTTGGCCAGGAAGATGATCCCGCGGGCGTCGCTGACCAGCAGCACGTCGCTGCCCTGGCGCCATTCGCGCTCAAGCTCGGGAAACTCCAGCTTGACCACCATGGCCCCGAGAAACCGCCCCTGGTCGCCCAGCACCGCGCTGGACAGAAAGTAGCCGGGAATGCCGCTGGTCACCCCCACCGCATAGAAGCGCCCGCTGCCCTGGGTGCGGGTCTGCTTGAAGTACGGTCGAAAGCCGTAGTTCTGCCCCACGTAGGTGGTAGGCAGGCGCCAGTTGCTGGCCGCCACGGCCAGGCCGGTGTGGTCGAGCAGTTCGAGGGTGGACGACCTGGCGGCGCCGTTGATGCGTTCGAGCTTGCGGTTCAACGCGTCCTGGGTCGCTTCGCCCACCGGGCCGCCGAGGGCTGCGATGAGTTCGGAGTCCAGCGCCAGCACAGCGGGCAGGGCGCGGTAGCGTTCGATCAGGGTGTGCAGCGAGTTGGCGTACAGCGCCAGTTGCTGGCTGGCCCGCTGGGTATCGTCGAGCATGGCTTGACGCTTGGCCTGATTCATCGCCCAGCCGGCGGCCAGCAGGGTGCCGGCGGTGATCAGCAGCAGAATCAGGCCCAGTCGCACGGCGCGGTAAGTGAACGGCATGGCAAGCAGTACCCTGGCAGGGGGGAAGGCTGCCAGGCACTTCCCCGTGAACGTCACAGCGACTTACAGCAGCTCGAAGCGTTGCTGTTGCACGGTTTCGGAGTCCAGGCCGACCTGGACGTTGAACTCGCCAGGTTCGGCAACCCACTGCAACTGGCTGTTGTAGAACTTCAGGTCGTCCGGCTGCACGGTGAAGTGCAGGGTGCGCTCCTCGCCGGCCTTGAGCATGAGCTTCTGGAAGTTCTTCAGTTCCTTGATCGGGCGGCTCATCGAGGCGGCCACATCCTGCAGGTACAGCTGCACCACAGTTTCGCCGTCACGCTGGCCGGTGTTCTTCACGCGCACACTGACCTCCAGGCTCTGGCCCTGTTTCAGTGTCGTGCTCGACAGGCTCGGTGCCGACACACTGAAGGTGCTGTAGCTCAGGCCGTAGCCGAAGGGGTACAGCGGGCCGTTGGGTTCCTCGAAGTACTGCGAGGTGTAGTTGCCGGGCTTGCCGGGGGTGAACGGGCGGCCGATGCGCAGGTGGTTGTAGTACATCGGGATCTGCCCCACCGAGCGCGGGAAGGTGATGGCCAGCTTGCCCGAGGGGTTGTAGTCGCCCAGCAGCACGTCGGCGATGGCGTTGCCGCCCTCGGTGCCGCTGAACCAGGTTTCCAGGATGGCGTCGGCCTGCTCGCGCTCCCACGCCAGCGACAGCGGGCGACCGTTCATCAGCACCAGCACCAGCGGTTTGCCGGTGGCCTTGAGGGCCTTGATCAGCTCGCGCTGCACCGCCGGGATCTCCAGGGTGGTGCGGCTGGACGATTCGTGGGACATGCCCCGCGATTCGCCGACCACGGCCACCACCACGTCCGACTGCCTGGCGGCCTTGACCGCTTCATCGATCAGCACGGCAGCCGGGCGCGGGTCATCGACGATTTCCGGGGCGTCGAAGTTGAGGAAGTTGAGGTAGTCGAGCACGGCCTTGTCGCCGGTCACGTTCGAGCCTTTGGCGTAGAGCACCCTGGCCTTGTCGCCCAGGGCACGGCGCAGGCCCTCGCGCACGGTCACCGACTGGTGCGGGCGACCAGCGGCGGCCCAGCTGCCCATCATGTCGATCGGGGCATCGGCCAGCGGGCCGACCAGGGCGATGGTGCCGGACTTTTTCAGCGGCAGGGTCTGCTGGCGGTTCTCCAGCAGCACCAGGCTGCGACGCGCCACGTCCCGTGCGATGTCGCGGTGCAGGCGGCTGTCGGCATAGGTGTCGGCCGGGTCGTCCTTGGCCTGGCCGATGCGCCGGTACGGGTCGGCGAACAGGCCCATGTCGTACTTGGCGCCGAGAATCTCGCGCACCGCGTTGTCCAGCTCGGCCGGGCTGACCGCGCCGGACTTGAGCAGCCCCGGCAGTTCCTGGCCATACAGCGTGTCGTTCATGCTCATGTCGATGCCGGCCTTGATCGCCAGCTGCGCCGCCTGCTTGCCATCGGCGGCCACGCCGTGGCGCACCAGCTCGGTGATCGCCCCATGGTCGCTGACGGTCACGCCCTTGAAGCCCCAGTCGCGGCGCAGCAGGTCGTTCATCAGCCAGGTGTTGGAGGTGGCGGGCACGCCGTTGATCGAGTTCAGCGCCACCATCACGCCGCCGGCACCGGCATCGATGGCGGCGCGGTAGGGCGGCAGGTACTCGTTGTACATGCGCGTGGGGCTCATATCGACCGTGTTGTAGTCGCGCCCGCCTTCCACCGCGCCGTACAGGGCAAAGTGCTTGACGCTGGCCATGATGCTGTCGGCGTTGGCCGGGCTGTGGCCCTGGAACGATTCGACCATCACCCTGGAGATACGCGACACCAGGTAGGTGTCTTCGCCAAAGCCTTCGCTGGTACGGCCCCAGCGCGGGTCGCGGGCAATGTCGACCATGGGCGCGAAGGTCATGTCGATGCCGTCGGCGGCCGCTTCCAGGGCCGAGGTACGGCCGACCTGGGCGATGGCCTGCATGTCCCAGCTGGCGGCCAGGCCCAGGCTGATCGGGAAGATGGTGCGGTGGCCGTGGATCACGTCATAGGCGAAGAACATCGGGATCTTCAGGCGCCCGCGCATGGCGGCGTCCTGCATGGGCCGGTTCTCGTCACGGGTGATCGAGTTGAAGGTGCCGCCGATGCGTCCGGCGGCGATTTCCTCGCGGATTTTCTCGCGCGGCATTTCCGGGCCGATGCTGATCAGGCGCAACTGGCCGATCTTTTCCTCGACGCTCATCTGCTTGAGCAGGTTGGCGATGAACGCCTGTTTGTCTTGCAATGGCGCGGCGGCAGGCGAGTCAGCGAAGGCCGACTGGCTGGCCAGGCTGACGAGCAGGCCCAGCAAACACAGCTTGTTCATGAATTCTGTTCTCAAGGCTGCGGCAGTCGTCACGGTGCAGACTGGCAAGCCGAAGTTGGGGAAGCGGCTATTGTTGTAGTTTGCTGGGGCATCTTTTAGCCGATTGGGCCATCACGATCCAGCGGCGGCGTCGGATTATGCCTCAAGTCCGGCGCATTTCGAGCACTCACGGAGCGTAGCGACAATGCAGGTATCGAACAGAGCACGGTTGTGGCTGGTGCTGGCACTGGCCAGCCTGCTGGCCGGTTGCGGCATCAACAACATTCCCCAATACGACGAACAGGTCAAGGCGGCCTGGGCCCAGGTGCAGAACCAGTACCAGCGCCGTGCCGACCTGATTCCCAACCTGGTCGAAACGGTCAAAGGCTACGCCAGGCAGGAGCAGGCCACCTTGACCGCGGTCATCGAAGCGCGGGCCAAGGCCACCTCGATCAAGGTCGATGCCAGCACCCTGGACGATCCTGAAAAACTGCGCCAGTTCCAGGCCGCACAGGCCCAGCTGGGCGGTGCGCTGGGGCGCCTGATGGTGGTCTCGGAGCGTTACCCGGACCTGAAGTCGAACCAGAACTTCCTGGCCCTGCAGTCCCAGCTCGAGGGTACGGAAAACCGTATCGCGGTGGCGCGCAAGGACTTCATCGCCGCCGTGCAGCGCTACAACACCGAGATCCGTACCTTCCCCGGGCGCCTGTGGCACAGCGTGATGTACAGCGACATGCCGCTGCGCGAGAACTTCGAGGCCACCAGCGCCGATGCCGACAAAGCGCCTGAAGTGAAATTCTGATGCGTGTGCTCAAGGCGGCGCTGCTGCTGGTGCTGCTGGCGGCGAGCGGCTGGCTGTGGGCCGCGCCCCAGTTCCCGGCGCTCAGTGCACGGGTGGTGGACCAGGCCGGGCTGCTAGACGGCGCCACCCGCAGCCAGCTTGAGCAGATGCTCAAGGCCCACGAGCAGGCCACCGGCGAGCAGGTCGTGGTGGTGACCCTGGCCAGCCTGCACGGGCAGGCCATCGAGGACTATGGCTACCAGCTGGGGCGCCACTGGGGCATCGGCCAGCAGGGCAAGGACAACGGTGCGCTGTTGATCGTCGCCCCCCAGGAGCGCAAGCTGCGCATCGAAGTCGGCTATGGCCTGGAGGGCCGCCTGACCGATGCCCAGGCCTCGGTCATCATCAACAGCGTGATCACCCCGGCGTTTCGCCGTGGCGACTTCAGCCAGGGCATCGTGCTTGGCACGGCGGCCATCCTTCAGGTGCTGGGCGGCGCACCGCTGGACGAGCCGGCGCGGCCTCTGGCAGACGAGGCGCAGCAGCAAGGTGCGCCGGTCTGGGCGGTGGGCCTGTTCATCCTGATGATCATCATCGTGTTCGCCCTGCAGGGTCTTGGCGGGGGTGGCCGCGGTGGGCGCGGGGGCTTTGGCGGTGGTCTTGGCGGCGGTTTCGGGGGCGGCCTGGGCGGTGGCGGCGGTGGCTTCAGTGGCGGCGGCGGCAGTTTCGGCGGGGGCGGGTCCTCCGGCGGCTGGTAACTACACGACAAGAGACACACACGTACATGGCATTGCTCAGTGAATACGAACAGCGTCAGGTGGCCCAGGCCATCGCCCAGGTAGAACAGCGTACCGATGCCGAGCTGGTGACGGTGCTGGCGGCGCGTGCCGACGACTATGCCTATATCCCGTTGCTGTGGGCCAGCCTGCTGGCGCTGGTGGTGCCGGGCGTCCTCTATTACCTGAGCGGCTGGCTGAGCGTGCATGGCCTGCTGTTGGCGCAGTGGCTGACCTTCATCGTGCTGTGCCTGGTGTTCCGCCTGCCGCGCCTGACCAGTTGGCTGGTGCCGCGCAGGGTGCGCCACTGGCGTGCGTCGAACCTGGCGCGGCGCCAGTTTCTGGAGCAGAACCTGCATCACACCGTGGGCCGCACCGGGGTGCTGATCTTCGTCAGCGAGGCCGAGCGGTATGTGGAGATCCTGGTGGACGAGGGCATCTCCAGTCGCCTCGACAACCAGGCCTGGGACGCCATCGTGCGCACCTTCACCGCCCAGGTGCAGCAGGGCCAGACCCTGCAGGGCTTTGTCACCTGCATCGAGGCCTGTGGCGAGCTGCTGGCGGCCCATGTGCCGGTGACCCAGGCGCGCAACGAGCTGCCCAACCGGCTGGTGCTGCTGGGCTGAGGCATGCGCGCTGATCGACAAGTGCTGTGCCTGGGGCGGTCATCCACGTAAAATGCGCGCCATTGCGCGCCTGCGGGCGCCCCCCGCAACCCGAGGCACCCACTCCCCATGTCCGCAACCCCCACCGCCCAGGCCGCGCCGGATGCGCGTGCGCAGTTTCTGGCGCTGCTCGCCACCAGCCTGCACCAGCACACCTTCATCAAACTGGTGCTGGCGCGCCATGTCGGCGCCGAGGTCGACCTGCAGCGGGTAACGGCCAAGCCGCTGACGATCAAGGGGCAGGCCAGCCTGTCGTTCGTGTACCGCTACAAGACCCGCGACATCACCCGCAACCTGGCGCTGGACGAGGCGCTGACGTTGATCGGTGAGCTGTTGCCGGCTTCGTTTCGCAACGCGCACCTGCTCAGCCTGAACGACGAGGTGCAGCTGGAGTTCACCAAGAAGGGCAAGCCGATGCTGCATCGCAACGCCGTGCAGCAGGCGCGCGAGGTGGTGACCGGCGAGCATGATCGCGAGAAGAAGCGCTACCTGGAGCTGAGCCGGCCGTTTCTGCACGATCTGGGCGTGACCGACAAGCAGCAGGCGCTGATTCCGGCGATGTCGCGCAAATGGAAGCAGATCAACAAGTTCATCGAGGTGTTCTCCCATGCGCTGAGCAGCGCGCCACTGGCGGCAGATCAGCCGGTGCGGGTGGCGGACTTCGGCTCGGGCAAGGGCTACCTGACCTTCGCGATCCATGACTACCTGCGCAACACCCTGCAGCGCGAGGCGCAGGTGACGGGCGTGGAGTTGCGCCCGGACATGGTCGAGCTGTGCAATGCCGCCGCCGCGCGCCTGGAGCATCCGGGGCTGAAGTTCGAGTGTGGCGATGTGCGCAGCGTGGTGCCCAGCGCCATCGAGGTGATGATCGCCCTGCATGCCTGTGACATTGCCACCGACTACGCGATTCATACCGGTATTCGCTGTGGCGCGGCGATCATCATGTGCTCGCCGTGCTGCCACAAGCAGATTCGCCCGCAGATGCACAGCCCGGGGTTGCTCAAGCCGATGCTGCAGTACGGCCTGCACCTGGGGCAGCAGGCCGAGATGCTCACCGACAGCCTGCGTGCGTTGTACCTGGAGGCCTGTGGCTACGAGACCAAGGTGTTCGAGTTCATCTCGCTGGAGCACACCAACAAGAACAAGATGATCCTGGCCACCCGGCGGCGCGAGCCGGTGGCGGCGCAGGCGTTGCTGGAGAAGATCCAGGCGCTCAAGGCGTTCTATGGGGTCAAGGAGCATTGTCTGGAGACGCTGCTGCGGGCCGATGGCTTGATTCCTGTCTGAACCTCACCACCGTCATCGCGGGTCAAGCCCGCTCCCACAAGGATCACCCTTACCTGTGGGAGCGGGCTTGACCCGCGATGGCGGCACCTCAGGCCTTGACCGGTGCCGGATGCACCCGCGCCTTGCGCCCCAGCACCACCGTTAGAATCACCCCGCCGGCAAACACCCAGGTGATCGGCGCCACCTGCTCGCCAAAGAACAGCGCCGACAGCGCGATGGTGAAGAAGATCTGCAGCAGCTGCACCTGGCTCACCCGTGAGATTCCGCCCAGCGCCAGCCCGGCGTACCAGGCAAAAAAGCCGATGAACTGCGAAAACAGTGACACATAGCCGAACGCCCACCAGGCCCGCGGGCTGATTGCGCCTTCATGCTGCAGCGCCAGGTACACCACCGGCCCCAGCAGCAGCGGGCTGGACAGCACCAGCGCCCAGCAGATCACCTGCCAACCGCCCATCTCCCGCGCCAGGCGGCCGCCTTCGGCATAGCCCAGCCCGCCCACAGCAATCGCCGCCAGCATCAGCAGGTCACCGGCCTGGATGTGTCCGGCGCCCATGATCATCGCGTAGGCCACCACCAGTGCGCTGCCCAGCGCCGCCCATGCCCAGAACGCCGTGGAAGGTCGCTCGTGGGACAGCCACGCCGCATACACCACCACGCACAAGGGTTGCAGGCCGTTGACCAGTGCGCCGTGGGAGGCCGGCACGCTCTGCATGGCCCAGGCCGACAGCACCGGGAAACCGAGAATCACCCCCAGCGCCACCAGGCTCAGGCCCTTGACCTGCTGCCAGGTGGGCCACTTTTCACGGCGCCACAGCAACAGCGCCGCTGCCGGGATCGCGGCCACCAGGGCCCGGCCCAGGCCGTTGAGCAGCGGGTGCATCTCCTGCACCACGATGCGGGTCATGGGCAGGGTCAGGCTGAAGATGATGACGCCGAGCAGGCCGAGGGCCAGGCCGGTGTTTTCGCGGGTAGACATGAGCGCGCCTGAGGGCTGGAGGGGCCGCTCATTGAGCCACAGGTGGGGTGGGGAATCTGGTTACAGTTGGCAACAAAGGTGTCCGTACAGTTGGGCGTCGCGCCGGCCTTTTCGCCGGCAAGGCCGGCTCCTACAGGCTTCGCGCCCTCCTGTGGAGGCCGGCCTAGCGCCGACGCCGCCCCACTGCCTTGGGCGGCGGCGCGGGCACATTCGCCAGCGCGCCCAGCGGGTGCGTGGTGGCATCGAAAAAATGCAGTTCGATGCCCGGGCACGCTTCGAACACCCGCGCGTAATGCTGCTTCTGGCTCACGATGGCCGCCTCGTTCACCGGCAGGATCGAAATGGCCAGGTGTGTCGGCTGCGCCTGCCTGATCGCCTCCACCAGGTGCCGGTCGGCACGGTCCAGGTGATGCCCGAACACGCACAGCCCCTCGCGCTGCGACGCCAGCGCGGCGTAGCACCAGGTCAGGTAATCGGACCCGCGAATCGCCCGCAGCTTGTTGTCGCTGCTGTCTTCATTGATGAACAGTGGCACATCGCCCGGGGTGTTGATGGCAAAGCCGTCGAGCAACTGGCTGCCGCTGGCCGCCCGCTGGCGCGTGGTGCCGTGCTGGGTGCGCAGCAGGTGCAGGCCGCCATGCAGGTAGTGCATCCGCGTGCCCGGCCCCTGAGCCCGGCTGACGTCGAAATCGCCTTCCTCGTCGAACAGCTCGGCAAAGCCGTGCGGCGCCTGGTTCACGGCCCAGTGACAGAGCAGGTCGTAGTTGCTGGAAAACACGCGCTGGTAGGTGCGCAGCTCGGCGTTGATCGCGGCCAGGTGGGCAGTGGGCAGCAGCTTCCAGGGAATGTGCACGCTGCGCACCGCGTGGATCAGCGCCTCCTTGATCGCGTAGTAGCGGTTGAGCGGTGCCGACGAACTGATCGCCAGCGCGGCATTAACCTGCACGGCGGTGTTCAGGGCACTGAGCACCGGCGCGAACAGCTCGCTGTTCATCGATTTGAACAGTGCCTGGTCGGTGAGGCCGAGGGGCTTGTGGCGCACGCGCTGGGCCAGCTCGAACAACGAAAAGTAGGCGAACGGGCGCCAGATGGCGCGGCTGGCACCGTTGCCCAGCAGCAGGCTGGTGCACGGGTGGGCGGTATTGAGGTGCGGCCAGGCCGCCAGGGTTGCGTCGACGTCGGCGAGGGGCATGTGGATCTCGTAGGGATTTGTTGCACGTTGGCAGGGCGCGACTGTAGCACGCCGACGCGTTGTCATCAGCGCTCCGGAACCTGCGGTGTCTGCCACCGGGTACTGAGGGCTGGCCGAAGGCAGAGGGAGTGTGTGAGAATGATACGAATTCCCATTAATGTTTTGTCTGCCTTATCACGCGCCGGACGCCCATGACCTCGCTTTCAACCCCCTGGACGGCCGGCGCGCCGTCGTTTGCGGCTGTCGCCGACGAGCTGCTCGCGCACTACACCGACCTGCGCCGCTACCTCGGCAGCCGACTGCGCAACCCCGATGATGCGGCCGATATTGCCCAGTCGAGCTTTGCCCAGGCCTACGCGCATGCCCTCAATGCCCCGGTGATCAATGCCCGTGCGCTGCTGTTCCAGGCGGCGCGCAACCTGTGCATCGACCAGTTTCGCCGGCGCAGTCGCGAGCTGGCGGCGCTGGAGGACTGGCTGACACGGGCCGATGGGCTCACCCCCAGCGTGGAAGAGATCCTGATTGCCCGCGAGCAGTTGCAGCAACTGATTGCGCGTATCGAGCGCATGCCGCGCCTGCGCCGCGAGGTGTTCGTGCGAGTGCGCCTGCATGGCCAGAGCCATCGCCAGGTGTGTGACGAGCTGCAGCTGTCGGCCAAGGCCGTGGAGCTGCACATCGGCCGCGCGGTGTTCGACCTGTCCGAACTGAGCCAGGCCTGCCGTCATGTCTGAGGCGCGGCCGGTTTCGCCACGCAAGGTACAGCAGGCGCTGGGCTACCTGGCGGGGCTGCACAGTGACGACCCCTCCCGTGTGCGCGAGGTGAGCGGGCAGTTGCAGCGCTGGCGCAACAAAAGCAGCGAGCATGAGCGTGCCTGGCTGGAGGCCGAGCAGCGTTGGCAGATGATCCATCGACTGACCCCGCAGTTGCGCGGCTCGCTGGCCCCCGAGCCGGTCAACCTCGGCCGGCGTCGCCTGCTGCGCCAGGGTGCCGGCCTGCTGGCGGTGGTCGGGTGCAGTGCATGGCTGGGTTGGCTGTGGCAGCGCCGACCACAGTTCGACCAGGTGCTGCTGACCGAACATGCAGCGCCCGCACGCAATGTACTGCTGCCCGACGGCAGCCAGATGGTGCTGGCGGCCGAAAGCAACGTGCAGGTGAAGTACAGCAACGGCCAGCGCGAGGTCATGCTGGCCCACGGCAATGTGTTTTTCGACGTGGCCCACGAGCGCCTGCGCAGCTTCCTGGTCAGCACCCGGCTGGGGCAGGTGCAGGTGCTGGGCACCGCCTTCAGCGTCAGCGACCGTGGCGGCGATATCCAGGTGGCGGTGACCCGCGGTCATGTGAAGGTGCGCGGCCTGGATGGCGAAACCCGCGAACTGCTGGCCGGCGACCGGGTGCGCCTGGGCGAACCCGGTGTGCCGGGGCCGGTGGAGCATCACCCGCAGGCGGCCCCGAACGCCGAGCACTGGCGCCAGGGCTGGTGGTCGTTCACCGATGCACCGCTGGCCGAGGTGATCGACGAATTCAATGCCTACAGCAACCGTCAGGTGCGGCTTGGCGAGGGAGCAGCCGGGCTGCGCCTGACCGGCAGCTTCCCCAGCGACCGCCCCGACATATTGCTGAACGCCTTGCCCAGGGTGCTGCCGCTGAGCCTGATGCAGAAGGGTGAGTACACCTGGCTGCAGCTACGTTGAAATTTTTTTGAGGGGTAGTGGCCAGCTAGCGCGTCTTCCTGGCAACTCCCTAGCTCAAAGGACAGATCATGTCGTTTTTCCTCGCCCGGACCACGCGTTCGTCGCCTTCTTCGGTTATCCCCAGCACCCTTCGCCACCTGGTGCTGGCCTGTGCTCTTGGCGCGGCCAGCCTGTCGGCCGTGTCGGCCGAGCTGAGCGCAGGCACCCGCGTGCTGGCGCTCGACCTGCCCAGCCAGCCGCTGGATAGCGCGGTGCAGGCGCTGTCCCGCGAGGCGGGGGTGGCGATTGCCGCCGACAGCCAGTGGCTGGCCGGGCGCAATGCCCCGGCGCTGCAGGGCCGCTTCACCCTGCAACAGGCGCTGCAACGCCTGCTGGACAACAGCGGCCTGGTGGCCAGCGAAGAAAACGGCGTGATCATCCTGCGTCGCCCCGAGAGCGACGGCGCGCTGACCCTGGGTGCCACCACGGTCAATGCGCAGGTGGGCAACAGCAGCAACCCGCCCGAGCTCTACAGCGGTGGCCAGGTGGCACGCGGTGCGAAGGTGGGCATGCTGGGCAATCGCGACATCATGGAAACCCCTTTCAACATCACCGCCTACACCGCCCAGCACATGGAAAACCAGCAGAGCGGCACGGTGGGCGCGGTGCTGCGCAACGACCCGTCGGTGCGCTTCAGCACCGGTGAAGGCCACACCTACGAAAACTTCATGATCCGCGGCTACTCCATCGACTCCACCGAGCTTGCGGTCAACGGTCTGTATGGCCTGGCGCCCGATGGGCATGTGCCCACCGAGTTCCTGGAGCGCGTCGAGGTGCTCAAGGGCCCTGGTGCACTGCTCACCGGCATGGCCCCCAACGGCGGTGTGGGCGGGGTGATCAACCTGGTGCCCAAGCGGGCCGGGGATGCGCCACTGAAGCGCCTGACCACCAGCTACGTATCCGACGGCTACTGGGCCGAGCACCTGGACCTGAGCCGGCGCCTGGGTGAGGAGAACCGCCTGGGCATCCGCTTCAACGGCGTGTACGGCAGCGGTGACACCGGGGTCGACGACCAGTCCAAGGACCGCACCCTGGCGTCCCTGGGCATGGATTACCGTGGCGATGGCTGGAAGCTGGAACTCGATGCCTACGAAAGCCACGAAAAGATGCAGAACGGCAGCCCGATGATGGCCGGCTTCAGCAAACTGGGCTACGTGACCAAGGCGCCCAAGCCGGATTCCAACATCCTCGACGGTATTTCGGCCAAGCAGATCAGCAAGGCGGTGATCCTGCGCGGCGAATACGAGCTGTCGGACGACTGGACGGCCTACGCCAGCGTCGGCGGTGCGCGTACCCGCTACAAGGGCTTCCTCAACGGCACGCGCTCGATCATCACCTCCGGCAACGGCGACGCCACCGCCGAAACCTACAACCAGGGCGGCTATACCCATAGCCTGTCCACCGAAGCGGGTGTGCGCGGCAACTTCAGTACCGGTCCGGTGACCCACCAGCTGGTGCTCAGCACCACCCTGCTGCACCAGGACATCGGTCGCGCCGCCACCGTCACCGGGGCAAAGTACACGACCAACATCTATCACCCCGGCAAGCCGATCATTGCCGGCAACATCGGCTCCAGCGACAAGACCGGCGACAACACCCTGTCGAGCTTTGCCGTGGCCGATACCCTGGGCTTCGTCGACGACAAGCTGTTGCTGACCCTGGGCGTGCGCTCGCAGCGGGTGCGCCAGAAGATGAGTTCGCCTTCGTATGACGAGCATGCGCTGACCCCGGCACTGGGCGTGGTGCTCAGGCCGTGGGAGGCGGATGTCTCGCTGTACGCCAACTACATCGAGGGCCTGACCCAGGGCGGCATGGTCAGCGACCTGTCGGCTGCCAACTATGGCGAGCAGTTCGCCCCGTACAAGTCCAAGCAGGTGGAAGCCGGGGTCAAGTGGGACCTGGGCGACTTCACCCACACCGTCAGCGTGTTCCAGATCGAGAAGCCGAGCATGATGCTCGACACCGCCAGCAACCGTTACACCGACGATGGTCAGCAGCGCAATCGCGGGGTGGAGTGGAACCTGTTCGGTTCGTTGACGCCGAGCGTACGCCTGCTGGGTGGGGTGACCTATACCCGTGCCGAGCTGACCAAGACCGCTGGCGGCAAGCTCGATGGCAACGCCGCGCGCGGGGTGCCGCAGTGGTCGGCCAACCTGGGCGGCGAGTGGGACACGCCCTGGGTCGAGGGCCTGACCCTGACCGCGCTGGCCATCCACAGCAGCTCGCAGTACCTGGATTCGGCCAACGAGCTGAAGATTCCGCAGTGGACCCGCTATGACCTGGGCGGTCGCTACAGCACGCGCATCCTGAGCAAGGACGTGGTGCTGCGCGCCAGCCTGGAGAACGTCGAGAACCGTGCCTACTGGGCCGGTGTGTTCAACGACGGCTACGCCACGGTCAGCGAGCCGCGCACGCTGAAACTTTCGGCCAGCATCGACTTTTGAGGTGTACATGCAACGACTCAAGACATTTTGCGCCGGCCTTGCGCTGGCCAGCCTGACCGGAGGCGCCGCAATGGCGGCCTCGCTGGTGCCCGGGCACAGCGTCAGCGGCGCCATCGGCCAGGGCCGGCAGCCGGTATGGACCGTGCCGCTCAAGGCCGGTGACTTCGTGCAGGGGCGCGTGGAGGGCGACGTCAGCGTGCGCCTGCTCGATGCCGACGGCCAGCCGGTGCGGTTGCTGGTGGACGGGCTGGACATGGTGCGCGACTTCATGTTCATCGCCCCCCACGACGGCCTGTATGGCGTGCGCGCAGAAGCCATCGCCACCCGCCCGCAGGCTGCCTATTCGCTCAAGCTGACCGGTGTCACCAGCGTGGCCGAGCAGCAGGCCCAGCAGACGCGCCTGCAAAGCCCGGTGATGCGCGAGCTGGCGGCGCATGTGGCCAAGGGGGGCGATACCCAGGCCTTCTGGAAGGCCCGCGAGCAGCAGGGTACGCCCCTGGTCGAAGCGCTGGCAGAGCAGCCCGGGCAATCGCTGGTGACCTTCCTGTGGCGAGGTGCCCGGCACAACGTTCGGGTGTTCGGCGCGCCGTCGGGCAACCATGATGAGCTGCAGCGCCTGGGCGACAGCGATGTGTGGTTTCGTAGCTACGTGGTGCCTTCCAGCACCCGGATGAGCTACCAGATGGCACCGGACGTACCGCCCTCCACTGACCGCCGGGTGATTCTGGCCAGCTCCCGGCAAGACCCGCTCAACCCCAACGGCTTTGCCGATGGCAGTGGCGATCGCTGGCTGTCGCGCTCGCGCCTGGAGCTTGCCGACGCGCCTGCGCAGCCCTGGGTGGCGCAGCGCCCCGGGGTAGCCCGGGGCACGCTGGAGCGCCAGGTGCTGACCAGCAAGGTGCTGGGCAACCAGCGTGACGTGTACCTGTACCGGCCGCCGGGCTGGACGCCGGGGGCGGCGGGGCAGGGGCTGCTGGTGCTGTTCGATGCGCATGCCTACACCCGGCAGGTGCCCACCCCGACGCTGCTCGACAACCTGCTCGCCGATGGCCTGATCGGCCCCACTGCTGCGCTGATCATCGCCAACCCGACCGACCTGTCGCGCCAGGTCGAGCTGCCACCCAACCCGCAGTTTGCGCGGTTCATGGCCGAGGAACTGATGCCCTGGGCGAAGGCGCGCGGGCTGTCGGCCCCGGCCGACCGCACGGTGGTGGCAGGTTCCAGCTACGGCGGGCTGGCCTCGGCCTACCTGGGGCTGCAGCATCCGGAGCTGTTCGGCAATGTGCTGAGCCTGTCGGGGTCGTACTGGTGGGCGCCGGAAGGAATGGAGCCTGGTTGGCTGACCCGCGAGTACGTGCGTGCACCGCGTGCGCCGCTGCGCTTCTACCTGCAGTCGGGGTTGTTCGAGGGGCCGAAGATTCTCGACACCAATCGCCAGTTGCGCGACGTGCTGCAGGCCAAGGGGTATCCGGTGGTGCAGGTGGAATACCCGGCCGGGCATGACTACCTGCAATGGCGTGGGTCATTGCCGTGTGGGTTGATCGCCCTGATCGGTAGCGGGCAGGGGACGCCGCAGGCCTGTGAGCCGCGCTGACCCTGCCGCTTCGCCGGCAAGGCGGGCTCCTGCAACATCGCCAGGAGCCGGCCTTGCCGGCGAAAGGTTTACTGTGCGACAGCCGCCTCGCGCCTGACCTTGTTGCGCCACAGTCGGTAGGCGCGAATGCCTGCCCGCACCGAGCCGTACAGCAGCTCGCTGCCCATCTCCCGCGCCAGCCCCGAGCGCACCAGCATCCGCAGGAAGCTGCCGCGGGCCCGGGCGATGCCCATCACGATGCCCTGGGCCATCAGGGTTTCACGCACTTCGCGCAGCGCCGCGATGCCGCTCACGTCGATCGAGCTGACCGCCTCGGCGTCGAACAGCACGGCGCGGGCTTCCACCTCCTTCTGCACCGCGTCGAGCAGGCGCATCTTGAAGTAGTCGGCGTTGAAGAACAGGATCGCGTCGTCGAAGCGGTACACCACCAACCCTGGCACCGTGCGCGCGTCCTTGTGGCGGCGGATGTCCACCTGGCCCTCGATGCCGGGCGCCCAGCCCAGCACTGCATCGGTGGGCTGGTAGATGGTGTAGAGCAGGCGCAGGATCGCCAGGGTCACCGCGATGATGATGCCCGGCAGCACGCCCACGCCCAGCACGCCGACCGTGGTCAGGATGCACAGCCAGAACTCGAAGCGGCTGAGGGTGTAGATCTTGCTCAGCGACTTGACGTCGATCAGGCCCCAGCCGGCCATCAGCAGCACGGCGCCCAGGGCTGCCTGCGGGATCCACGCCATGGGCACGGTGAACAGCAGCAGGCACAGCGCGATCACCAGCGCCGCGATGATGCCCACCAGCTGGCTCTTGCCACCCACCATGTCGTTGACTGCGGTACGCGAGTCGGCGCCGCTGATGGCAAACCCCTGCGAGGCGCCGGCGGCCAGGTTCGACACGCCCAGGGCGAGGAATTCATGGTTGGCGTTGATCGCATAGCCATGGCGTGCGGCAAAGCTGCGTGCGGTCAGCATGGCGCTGCAGAAACTGACCGTAGCGATACCCAGGGCGTCACGCAGCAGGCTTTTCATCTCTTCGAGGTTGGTCTGCGGCCAGGCGAGGGTGGGCATGCCCGAGGGCACGTGACCGAGGACTGCCACGCCGAAGCGGTCCAGGCCGAACAGGCCGGCCACCAGGGTGGCGATGGCCACGGTCACCAGCGCTGCCGGCAGCTTGGGGTAGCGCCGAGGCAGCCAGATCAGCAGAGCCAGGCCGGCCAGGCCGATGAACAGCGTCAGCCAATGGATTTCGTTCAGGCGTTCGAGCAGGTTGATCAGGCTGAGCACGAAGCCGTTGCCCTCGATCTTGAACCCCAGCACCTTGCCCAGCTGGCCGGCCAGCAGGCTCAGGCCGATACCGTTGAGGTAGCCGATCAGAATCGGTCGGGAGAAGAAACTGGCAATGAAGCCGGCCCGTGCCAGGCCTGCGGCGATCAGCATCAGCCCCACCAGCACCGTGACGATCACCGACAACTGTGCCACGCGCGCCGGGTCGCCCATGGCCAGCGGCGCCACGGCACCGGCGACCATGGCGCAGGTGGCAGCGTCGGGCCCGACCATCAACTGGCGCGAGCTGCCCACCAGGGCGTACACCATCATGGGCAGGATGCACGCGTACAGCCCGACCTGCGGCGGCAGGCCGACGATCTGCGCGTAAGCGATGGCGATGGGGATCTGGATGGCGGCAACCGACAGGCCGGCCTGGAGGTCAGGGCGAAACCATTCGGCACGGTAACGCAGCAGGTTGGCGAGGCCGGGGAGCCAGCGGGAGAGAAACATGGACCGATCCTTGTGATGTTTCGGAGCAGCGGTGGGTTTTACCAAGGTCTTTGGGGGCGGTGTTGATCTGAATCAGGCGCAGGCAGGTTTCTACTGCAATGGTGCGATCATCGCCAGGCGTCCCCACGGCACGGCTTCAAAAATTCAGTCGGAACAGCGTTCTCCAGAAGTTCTTGATCGGTGAGCGCTTGTGGCGGTCCCAGTTTCGCTCCCACCACTCATCCTCATCTTTTGACGCTCCCTCGATATCACTACCAGTCTCATACGCTGCATGTTGTCGAAACAGCATGGGGAAAGCGCAGTACTGCTTGATGTGATTCCTGAACAGCCTGTCGAGCGGTGTACCATCGTATCGAGCCTCGGTCACGGCACGACAGCCTTCACGGGAGAGAATGTAGGCGTGCAGCGCTACCACGCGCCCTCGGGCGATGAAAGGGAACCAGGTCAGCCATGTCCGGCCCATGCTGTAGCCGAGATGCAGGGCTTTGAAAGGGCGGGTACGGATGAAGCGGTTTGTCCAGCCGATCTGCGCAGGTTTCAGTTGATAGGGTTTTACATCATCTTCGAATATCAGAATTCGCTGAAAACCGTTGGCCAACGCCATCTTTGCCAGCGCCTGGTGAGACTCGAAGCACCCTCGCACAGGGTCGTCATTTCGCTCGACAATATAAAAGGTAACTGGATTCTCAAGCAGGCAACCGACGGCCTTCTCGAACAGATCACGCCGGTCCTGCCTTTCCTTTATGGATATGCAGTAAACAGTGTCGACATCAAATTTGATCTTTTCCAAAAGTGAGCCCTTTCATCTTCAACGCTATCCGTAGCGTATTCACGCTAGCGGCAACAAAAGAAGTAGGCAACAAAAGAAGTGGAGCGTTGTGGCTTAGAAACGAGAAGGTAGGGAGGCAGAGGGGATTTGAAGAGGCTGAATTCGGATCAGGTACCGGTCAACCAAACGGTCATCCATTCTGTCGAGCCGCCTGGTGTGGCGCTGGAGGAGCTGAAGTGACTGGAGCGGGTGAAGGGAATCGAACCCTCGTTATCAGCTTGGGAAGCTGGAGTAATGCCATTATACGACACCCGCTTTCAGGCGCACTTTGTACCAGAACTGCGAGACGATTTGAAGCCCTTATTGCAATCGGCGGCTCGCGAGCCGCAGCGCCGGTCTGCCGCAGACCGGCGCTACACTGGCCGCGACCACTCAGATGGCCTGCGCATGCTGGCCGTTCACGAAGTGATACGCGGAGCGCGTTTCACGCGGTTGCGGGCCGAGAAACTCCAGCAGCACCTCGCGGGTGTCGCGGCAGGCCGCCTTGTGCTCCATGTCCAGGAAATGGCCGGCGCTGCGAATCGGCCTGAAGTGGCTGTGGCGCACGTGCCGGGAAAACTGCCGGGCATCGTGGGCAGTGGTGTATTCGTCCCATTCACCGTTCATGAACAGCACCGGAATGTCGATGGCCTGTGCGGCCCGCAGGGCCCGCCCAAGGTCGTGATCCAGCACCTGATGGATGTGGAAGTGCATCTGCGCATACTCATGCTCGGCCAGGCTGCTGACGTGGCGATGATTGAAACGCTTGAACAGCGAGGGCAGGTGCTTGCCGATGGTGTCGTTGACCAGTTTGCCCATCTGCTGGCGGTCGCAGGTGCGCAGGTAGTGCGAGCCGCGCTCCAGGTAGTCGCGCATCGGTTCGTTGATCACCGGCGAGAACGAGCTGACCACGGCCTTGCGAATGCGCCGCGGCTTGCTGGCCAGTGCCAGCAGGGTGCAGGCACCGCCCCATGAAAACGACATCAGGTGGTCGGCGGCGAAGTGGTCGATCAGCTCCAGCAGGATCCGGCCTTCGGTTTCCTTGGTCAGCAGGTGGTCGTTGCGGTTGTGTGCCCGGGACTTGCCCGAGTAGGGCTGGTCGTACAGCACGACGTTGAACTGCGGATGCAGGTTGCGCACCGTCTGGGCGAAAGAAGCTGTGGTGGCGAGCGAGCCGTTGATCAGGATGATCGTCTTCTCTGCGGCGTCCGCGCGATAGAACTCCGTGTAAACCCGGTACTGACCCTGTATATCCAGCACAGCAATTTCTGGCCTCATGTCATCGACTCCTGGCGCAAAAAGGGTATCCGTACAAGCAAGCTTGCCCGGTCTTCATGACAGGTAGGCATACGCCTTGAAATGAAACGAGGGGCCCTGTGTCGATCCGTTGCCGGCTGGTCGACGGGTATTGTTGTTAGGTGGGCAATCTGCCGGACGCCAGCGCTTCGGGGCGCCGGTCACCTGCAGAAAGGTGCCTTGGACTGCGTTCGTGACCGATTGGTCACATGCAGACTGACGGTTGGATTCAAGCAGGCGCCCGGCCAACCCGCAAGTGCCGTTGGCGCAATCGATGATTTTTTTGCCGAGCGGTCGTGGCGTCAGATGGCCAGGATTTCATCCTGGCTCAGCGCACGGTATTGCCCCGGGGCCAGTTGCGGGTCCAGGTACAGCGGGCCCATGCGCTCGCGGTGCAGGCGCGTGACCTTGTTGTCGAAGAAGCCGAACATGCGTTTGACCTGGTGATAGCGCCCCTCGACGATGCTCAGGCGCGCGCTGTGGCTGCCCAGCAGGGTGAGCTCGGCGGGGAGGGTGGTGAGGTTTTCGAAGGCGAAGTAGATGCCCTGGCCAAAGGTTGGCGCATAGGCGTCGGTGATCGGCTGCTCGGTCTCGACGTAGTAGGTTTTCGCCAGCCCGGTCTTGGGCTGGGTCAGGCGACGTGACCACTGGCCATCGTTGGTCAGCAGCAGCAACCCGGTGGTGTTGAAGTCCAGGCGCCCGGCGATGTGCAGGTCGTTCCGGTCGGGTTCGTCGAGCAGGTCGAGCACGGTGCGGTGCTGCGGGTCGACGGTGGCGCTGACGCAGCCCATCGGCTTGTGCAGCATCAGGTAGCGCGGTGCACGCCCGGCTTGCAGCACCTGCTGGTCGACCTCGACGCGGCTGAACTCGCGTACCTCATGGTGCGGGTCGGCGATGGCCACGCCATCCACCCGCACCCGTCGTTGCACCAGCAGCAGGCGCACCTGCTGGCGGTTGAAACATGGCAGGTTGCTGAGAAAACGGTCGAGGCGCATGGCGGTTGGGCGTACAGACGTGGGCGCGCAGTCTAACGGTTCGGCGCAGGCTTGGCTGCCTGCAATCGGGCATCGACCAGGGCGCATTGCGGGCACAGGCAGGCACTGTTGCGCAAATGCGCCGGCAGCGCTTCGAGCACGCGGGGATCGATCTGCACGCTGTAGCACCAGCAGGCCTGGGTGGCGCTACGCGGGTCGGCGAGGCTGCACTGGTTGCTGGCGCCGCAGGCGGGGCACAGGCGGGTATCGTTCATGGTGGTGGCTACCGGGGGCGACGTTTTACAGTTCCGAGCAGACGCGATTGCGTCCACCCTGTTTGGCGCGGTACAGCGCATCATCGGCGCGGGCGATCAGGGTGTGCAAGGTATCGTCGGACCGATGGGCGCTCAAGCCGATGCTCACGGTCAGGTCGAGCACCTTGTCGGCATAGCCGAAGGCCAGTTGCTCGGTGCGCAGGCGAATCTTTTCGGCAACCGCCCGTGCGGCGTCGGCGTCGGTGTTCTTGAGCAGCACGAGAAACTCCTCGCCGCCCCAACGACAGATGATGTCGGTATGGCGCAGGCAGCTTTCCAGGATGCGCGCGAACTGACGCAGCACTTCGTCGCCGGCCAGATGGCCGTGGGTATCGTTGAGGACCTTGAAGTGGTCCAGGTCGAGCAGCAGTGCCACCAGCGGCATGGGCTCGCGCTCGGTGTCGAGCAGGGCCTGTGCCGCCAGCAGGTCGAAGGCGCGTCGGTTGGGCAGGCCGGTCAGGCTGTCGATTGTTGCCAGGGTCTGGATGTTGTCCTGATGGCGACGGATCATCGCATTGAGCAGCGACAGCACCACCAGGGTGATCATCGCGCAGATCACCAGGTTCATGTACAGCGACTGGCGTGCACTGTCCAGGGCCGTGCCGTCGCGCTTGTCGACGAACAGGTACCAGTCGAGCTCGGGGATCAGGCGCACATTGAGAAAGTGGCTGTGCCCATCATGGTTGTATTCGCGGTTGCCCTCCACCGGCACGGGCATTTTCTGCTGCAGGTCGGCCAGCGCTGGCACCTCGCGCAGCGTGAGCCCGCTGTGTACGCCTTCGGGGCCGCCGGCAGACCCGGTGAGCACGATGCGACCGCTGGCATCGACGAAATACACCGTACGCTGATAGCGCAACTGGTAGTCGCTCAGGCGCCTGATCACTGCTTCGACCGTCAGCCCGACGCCAGCCGCGCCGATGAACCTGCCCTGGTAGTCGAACACCTTGTAGTTGATGAAGACGGTGGGCTTGTCCTGGTTGGCCATGTCCAGGTCGACGTTGATCTCGTAGGGCGTGTCCATCGCCTTGACGCGTGCGTACCAGCGGTCACGCTCGGTGCGCGGGTCGACATGCTTGAGTACGCCCTTGGCCTGGTAGTAGATGCCGCTGGCCTCGGAGACAAAAAACGCCGTGTAGGCATTCTGATGCGCCATCACTTCATTGAGGTAGCGGGTGATGGGCATCGGGTCCTGTTCGCCGGCCAGGGCCCAGTCACGCAGGAAGGTGTTCTGGGCCATCATCGAGGCGATCACCACCGGGCGCACCAGGTCCCGCTGGATTTCGGAGTAGACGGTATCGGAGGTCAGCGGCAGCTCGGTGTTGATGATGTTGTCGCGGATCTCGCTGCGCGAGGCAAAGTAGCTGAGCAGCGACGTGGCCAGAAAGCCGCAGCCAAGCAACAAAAGCAATGCCAGCATCAACGAGCGTTGCGAGAACAGGGCGTAACGAAGCGGCATGGCAGATCCGTGGCGGGTACCGATGCGTCTTATTCTAGAGGGGCGCGCAGAAAATAACTGGACGATTTTCAGGGGTATCGGCCTTGTCACAATTTATTTCGAAAAACGCACGGCACGTCGATTCGGTGGTCTTAGCCTATGTCGATGAACGCTTGCCGATCGACGCCGACCAGCGCCGCTGGGATGTGCAGTTCAGCGGTCCGGGAGGCCGCCATGTATCGCCGACTTTTGCTGATTGTTGTGCTGGGTGTGCTGACCACCGCCTGTGCTCCGTATTACGGTGGCCAGGGCTACTACCGCAGTGATGTGTACACCGTGGACCGCTATGAATACCGTGGTTACGACCGTGGTTATCCCTATAACAGGGGGTACTACGTGGTGCCGCAGCCTCGCTATTACGCCCCCGTGCCGCGTTACTACCGCCCGGCGCCCGTGCCTCAGTACCGCCCGGTACCGGGGCATGGCTACTACAATGTGCGCCCCGCCCCAGGGCGTTACTACCAGAACCCGCGCTATGGTCAGGGGCAGCAGTGGCATCAGGGGCGGGACAATGACCGTGGGCGCGATCATGGGCGTGACCGGGGTCGCAGCGACAACGGCTGGGGCGATCGCAACTCGCACCGGTGAACATCGCATTCGCTGGCTTCACACAAGGTCAGCCAGCGGATGCCGCCCCTCCCATGCCTTGCTGAAGTGCGCCTGCACCACTGCCTGGGGGACCTGAGCAACTTCCTGCCAATGCCAATGCGGCGTCTGGTCCTTGTCCACCAGGCGCGCGCGTACCCCTTCGCTGAACTCCGGATGCCGGCAGCAGTTCAGGCTCATCGCATATTCCATCTGCAGCACCTGCCCCAGCGACAGGTAGCGCGCCCGCGCGATCTGCTGCCACACCAGGTGCGCGGTCAGCGGGCAGCCTTCGGTGAGGGTGCGTGCCGCCTTGGCCAGGACCTCGTCGTCGTGCATGCGCCACTGTGCGATCGCCCGCCAGGCACAGGCCGGGTCGCTGACATCGAGCAGCGCGTCGATCTGCGCCCGGCGTGGCAGCCATCGGGCCGGCGGCAACTCGGCCAGCGCCTGCTGCTGCAACGCCTTGAGCAGGCTGTTGAGCTGCATCGCGGTCTGCTCCTGCCAGTTCAGTTGCAACAGCCCTTCAATCAGCTCGTCCTGCTGGTTTTCGCCCATGAAGCGGTCCGCCAGGCCCAGGTCCAGTGCATCGCGTGCATTGATCGGCGCGCCAGTCAGCCCAAGGAACAGGCCAAGCCGCCCTGGCAGCCGGTTCAGGAACCAGCTGGCGCCCACGTCCGGGTACAGGCCGATACTGATTTCCGGCATCGCCAGGCGGCTGCTCGGGGTCACGATGCGTACCGTGCTGGCCTGCAGCAGGCCCATGCCGCCGCCCAGCACATGCCCGTGCCCCCAGCACAGCAGAGGCTTGGGGTAATGGTGCAGGTCATAGTCGAGCCGGTACTCGGCGGCGAAGAAACGCGCCGCCAGCGGCGGCACTTCACCAGGCTGTGCGCGGCACGCCTCCACAAGACTGCGGACATCGCCCCCCGCGCAGAACGCCCGGTCACCCAGCCCGCGCAGCAGCACGCAGACGATGCCGTCATCCTTGGCCCAGCTTTGCAGGTGGGTGCTCAACTGCTCGATCATCGGCAACGACAGGGCGTTGAGCGACTGGGGCGCATCCAGGCTGGCAACGCCGATGCGGGCGCCATCGACGCCGGTGAGTACTTCGAACGCTACGGCCATGGGCCACCTCACTGCGGTTATCCCGACAAGTATGGCTACTGTCAGCGATCATGCCGGTCGCCGGTCGGATCGATTGACAAGCGCTGGCAGCTTTCCTAGTGTCCGCCCCCATTGCCTACGGGAGTGCCCATGACCAACGATGACCGCATCAAACTCGAACCGAGCTGGAAAGACGCTCTGCGCGGCGAATTCGAACAGCCCTACATGCAGCAACTGCGTGAGTTCCTGCGTCAGGAATATGCGGCCGGCAAGGAGATCTATCCCCCGGGGCCGCTGATCTTCAATGCGCTCAACTCCACACCGCTGGACCAGGTCAAAGTGGTGATTCTGGGGCAGGACCCCTACCACGGCCCGGGCCAGGCACACGGCCTGTGCTTCTCGGTGCAGCCTGGGGTGCCCGCGCCGCCGTCGCTGGTGAACATCTACAAGGAGTTGCAGCGCGACCTGAACATCCCGATCCCGAACCACGGCTACCTGCAGAGCTGGGCCGAACAGGGCGTGCTGCTGCTCAATACCACCATGACCGTGGAGCGCTCGATTGCCGCGTCGCATGCCAAAAAAGGCTGGGAGTCGTTCACCGACCGCATCATCCAGCTGGTCAGTGAGCGCCAGCCCGCCACCGTGTTCCTGTTGTGGGGCAAGCATGCCCAGAGCAAGTCTGCGCTGATCGACGGTACCAAGCATCTGGTGCTCAAGTCGGTGCATCCTTCACCGTTGTCGGCCTACCGTGGCTTCATCGGCTGCGGGCATTTCAGCCGGGCCAACAAGTTTCTGGAACAGCACGGGCTGGCGCCGGTGCAGTGGGCGCTACCGGCGTTGTAAGCGCACCTACCTGGTATTTCTGTCAGTTTCGCGAAGCGTATTCCGCCATTACATTTGCGCCATGGCTGTGAGTCGAGCAGCGCCCTGAAATGGTTTTGACCACCAGGCCCGAGGAATACGCAGATGACCAAACTGAGCATGATGGGGTCAGGCCGCAGCGGCCAATCGATCGGTATTTTGATTCTGCCTACATTGCGGGTTCCTGCTGCACTGCCTCTGCTGGCCGACGAGGCAGGGGTGTATACAATTCCACTGGCCAATCAGACCCGGCCGCTGGCAGTTCTCATCGAGAGTGCCTGGCCAGGTTACGAACAAGACTATTTTGATGGCGCAATACTGCATTTTGATCTGATATGGGGCAGCGCCGTATCGAGTGGGGCTGAAATCGGTGTAGTGGTTGGAAGCTGGGAAGTGCCAATGACGGCCGATCCCGCAGACCTTTTTCCGCTGGATGCGGCTATACCTGAACCCTACCTGCGCACTCAAGGAATCTTCTACGTTTCCTACCGGGTATGGATCACAGAGGTACTCAACCCGGAGACCTCCCAGCCCGCCGCAGTGTTTCTTGACAAGACCGCCCCCAACAACGGCCAGGCCGGTAATCCCCCCGCATTGAATGAAAACACGCGCACCATCGATCAAGCTTACCTGGTACGCAACAACGACAGGGTTATTGTCAGGGTCGAGCTGTGGCCGGACGTGCGGTTGGAGGATGTGATCGAAGTCTTCCTTGAACCGTCGAAAGGCCCCCTGTTCGACCCCCTGGCGAGGCTGCAGATCCAGCAGTCGCACAAGGATCAGGGCTTTGTCGAGTTGACGATCAGGGGCGACGATGTTCGCAGGAAAGCCAACGGTTCGCGAGTGCTCTACTACTGGCTGATGGATCGCGCTAGCAATCGGGGAGCCATCTCCTTGTCCTTGCCCCTGACCGTGAATGTGGCGCAGCCAATGGTGCTGCCTGCGCCTCAGGTGCCGCTGGCTGAAGATGGTTTGGTCGACCTTGAGGACGCCCGTCGCGGTGTGCAGGTGCATATTCCACGTATCGTAGACGCGCGTACTGGGGACACCCTGCAAGCCTATTGGAATGGACGCACATTGGCACCTTACACCGTACCGTCCACCGCCACCTGGCCCGTTAGGTTGCCTGTGGCGTGGGAAATCCTGGCCGCCGATGGCTTTTCGGGGCGCACTGCTTGCAAGGTGTACTACACGCTGACTCGGGAAATCACCTCAACCTCCTCAACAGTTGCATTCGAGGTAGACCTGAGTGTCGCAGGCCCCGACCCTGAAGGCCCCGATCCTATTCACCGATTGCTAAAGCCGGTAGTGGTGAAAGGCAGAACAGGTGACAACATCCTGACCCGCCAGGACATGAACCTGCCAGTCACTGTCGAGGTGACGCTGTATACAGTGCCTGAGCCAGGCGAAATACTTGAATTGTATTGGGGTAATAACGCCGACGTGGTCGCTACCTACACCGTGAAGGCAGGCGATACCGCAGGCAGCGTCGTCAGGTTTTCCCCCGTGCCCTATGCCGCAGTGCTGGCTGCGGGAGATGGGCCCGCGATTGCGGTGTTCTACTGGACGTTCAATGGCGTCAACCGCCATCGTGCCCGTGATACGCATGTGCGGGTTGCTGTCCAGCCAATCGTTGGCTTCAAACCGGTAAAATTTCCTGATGTCACGCTCTGGGGGTGGATCAACTGCCAGAAAAAACCCTGGAACGGTATACGTATCAGCGTGCCAGGCAACCCTGGATTGTGGGGCGTAGGGGACAACGTCGAAGTGTCCTGGCAACTGTTTCGCACTCTTGAGGGGGCTTCATCAACGCCCCCCACGGGATCACTGACTGATGTTGTTTATTTCGATCCCATCAAGCTGTCTACCCCGGCGCAGGTTAATAACGGCTTTATGTTTACGATGACACGCTTTGCCGATTTGGTCCTACAACCCCTTAAGCGTGCCAATGAGGCAGATGGCAAGGATGTCGAGGGGGTTGCAGTAGTGAATTACAGAGTGGCCAGAGCGGATGGACAGGGTGGTGAATCCGATCGGGAGATGACTTTCATATCGCTACAACTTCCGAATGGCTCGGTATGTGATGGTAGCAACGTTTAGCCGCGGTTAAATCGGCCAGGTACTTCGCACCTGACGTAGGAACGTGGTAGCGGCATTAGCAAGTATCGAACGTATGAAGCAATCAGCGGCGCACAGGCTGATTGAGGAAGCGTCACGTGCCTGTTGTGTGTTTAGCAAATCTACCTGAAATGGAGAGTCAAGATGACTATTTTAGAAAAGGCAAATACCGGTGAAGCCGCCAAGGCAAAAAATCCCGCGATTGCAGAGTACCGGGCCAAGCGTGATCAGGATAATAAAACTGCATTGGAAGAGGGTCTTCAAGCAGTTGTTACGCACAGTAATGAACTTAAAGCCGCCAAGGCGCCCACGGGGTTCGGGGTGATGAGCGTCGGCGGGGTGAATGCAGTTGAAGATTTTGTGATGGATAATGTATTGCCTGCTGCAGACGATGGTAAGGTCAATCTTTTTCACCGAGACCAGTTCAAGTCGGGGCTAATGTTGGAGATTCCATTGTGGGTGCCTTCGGGGGGGGATGATGGCAGTTTCGATTATGTAACTCTGCATGTAAATGGTGTTCCGGTTGTCAACGGCGTAGAAGACGGTGTGCAGTATACCTACAAGTTTGAAGTGCCTGTTGCTGCCACCGATCTTCCTGGTCGTTTTGTCATCCCTTTCAACAGTTTGAAAGTGGGCGGGGATGGTATCAAATTGATTGGGTACTCGGTATATAGTAATGAGACGGGCAACAAAGAAGAATCTGAAATTCAACTGCTGACACTGGATTTGCTGGACCCCGCGTTGAACGATAACCCCGCGCCAATCGAGTACCCTGCCGACGTGACTGATGGCGTCGTTACCCTGAAATACCTTGCTGAGCACAGCGGTACATTGACGCTTCATGTTCCTCCTTATTTTGATTATTACCCGGGCGACAAATATCAGTTGTACATCGCTGGTAACCCGGTACCTGTTCGCAGTGGCGACGTTCCCCCAGAGGCAGAGGACGATGGCTTCGACATCGAACTCGATGAGGACACTATCAAAGCGATTGGCGAAGGTGTTTCGGTGCTCCAGTACAAGCTTGAGGACCGGGCTGGGAATCGCTCGGACTTTTCCATCCCGGTTCACCTGACGGTGCGTCTGACCCCCGAACCCGAGGACCTGCTGAAGCCGCTGGTACCCGCTGCACCGATTAGTCGGGAGGACGCCCGCACTGGCGTGGAAGCTATCGTGCCGGCTTTTAAAAACGCTCAGGCAGGCGATGAAATTCGGGTGTATTACCGTGATGAGGACACTGTAAAAGTCATTATCTGGCCGAATGATCGGGTCACCTTTAACTGGGATGAGATTGCTTTGCCCAATGACCAGGTGAAAGACCCAGCGGTACGGGTATGGTATGACGTCATTCGTGGCAAGAACACCTGGACATCGCCCGACACCGAGGTGGCGGTTGACTTGACCACCATAGGCCCCGACCCTGTCGGGCCTGGACCGATCAACGCCACGCTGGTACCGGTTCGCGCTCAAGGCAACAGTTCGAAACAACCTGGTTTTATTCGCCCAGCGGATGTCGGCTCAGGTGCGGTTCTGCTCTTTACCGTGTACGAGAATGCGAAAGTGGGTGAGTTCGTCCGGTTGTTCTATGGTCGAAAAGACAATGCAGTTACACACACCATCGCCGCAGGCGAAACACCGGGGACTGTCATCTCTATCCCGATTCCCTGGAATTTCGTCGAGAGCCTGGGCAATGGCACCATCGCGATCGGTTACGAAATCCAGGAAACCGAAACCACCGGCAACCCGCAACAGGCGGTCGATGGCAGCGTAGAGGTCAGTATTGCCACCGTGACGGTAACTGCAAAAGTGACATTCCCGGATCGCATTGGCGGTAGCAGCGATGTACCGGGTACAACGCCAGTGACCGCTTTGGGTATATTGAATTGTGAACGTCCTCGTCCTTTGCCAGACGGTATCAGGTTGGCGATCGCAGAGCGTGCGGGAGTGTTATCCAAAGATGATCTTGTATTTATTACACTCAGCGTGTGCAGCGATAAGGCCGGTTCAATAGTTGTCACTGACAGGACGCGGGAAATACCGGTGGTTGTCAGTGATCAAGAGGCTACTTCAAATCGAATCGAGCGTGTGTTGCCACTGCTCAAGTCTTACTTCGAAATCGCTGACCAGCCTGGCAAGTACTATGAATTGGGGTCGTTCCGCGCCAGTTGGCGGATCGTAAAGGCCGGTAATATTCCGGGTAGCTCTCAGGCATCGGCCGTGCGTTATGCCCTGCGTAAGCCAGGTGGCGGTTTGTGTCTGCCTCAGAGCTGACAGTCGCGTGCTGGGGGAAACCCCAGCACGCTGCGTTGGTGAGGAATTAAATGCAAGCTACCTAGGAAATTTCCTACATATCTCACTATTCAATACCCCTAGGCTATGTACCTTTGAAGTTACGAGTCGAGGCAGTCGCCTCAATTCAACTGATTATTTTTCAAGGGGTCCATGCATGCGAACTACAATCGATAAAACAAGCGCAAAAAAGCCGCTATTTGTATTTGTGAATATGTTGATGCTATTGCCATGGGCGCTTGCAAGTGAGCAGGCATTGGCCATTCTAGTTGATAACCAGACGCTGACACTTACCGCTGCAGATGCACCGGATACTTATGATCTCGTCAATGGTGCAGTGCTGACTACCCAGGATGCTTCCACGTTGTCCATTCGTGTTACCGCGTCGACCGTGCAGCTCAATGGCGGCACTATCTCGGGCGGCAGTTCCAACGGCTTGCACCTGTTTGGCAGCAACGCGACCGTGAATGGGGCAGTTGTTTCCTCAACGGGCGCTGTCGGGATGGCCATAGCACGGGTAGGGGCCGCACCGTCCACCGCCACTGTCAGCAACAGCACTATTACCGGCGCTAGGCTGGGGGCCCAGGTGTCCGCCAGGAGCACATTGAACATCAGCGGGACCACGGTCACTGGCAGCAATGCCGACGGCATCGGCCTAGCGATCCTTGGCGGCACTGTCACCGCTACTTCCGGTACGCAATTCAACGGTACAGCGGCCGGAGTTCGCATCGGGCGCGAGTCAGCCATCAATTCGCAAGCGCCGACACTCACCTTGGATAACTCCAGTGCCACTGGCGGTACGGGCCCTGCAGTTCTGGTGCGCACTGATACGGTCGCTGAAATCAATGTTAGAAATGGTTCGACCTTGAACGGTGGTAACGGCGTCATTCTTGAGGTCCAGGGCCCTGCCACGGCCAACCTGAACGTGGCAGCTTCTTCGTTGCGCGGCAATGTGCAAATTGCTGATACCGCCACCGCTAACCTGAAACTTGATCAGGCGTCTCTGGTGGGGGATGTAGTTGTTACACCTGGTGCCAACGCGTCGTTGGCGCTTGACAACCGCTCGCAACTCACCGGCAACTTGAACGGTGTGCAGCAGGTAAACATCAACAGCAACTCCAACTGGAACCTGAACGCCAACAACACCATCGGCGACCTGGCCATGACCGGGGGCCGCATCACCTTCGGCGACGAAAACTCGTTCTATGAACTGAATGTGCAGAGCCTGTCGGGCAATGGCGAGTTCTACATGGCGTCCAACTTCGCCAGCGGCGCCACCGATTTCCTGAACGTCACCGGCAACGCCAGCGGCACCCATGGGCTGATGGTCGGCACCAGCGGTACCGACCCCGCCAGCGTGGAGCGCCTGCAGCTGGTTCATACGGGCTCGGGCGATGCGCAGTTCAGCCTGCTCAACGATCGCCAGGAAGTAGACTTGGGTGCCTACTCCTACAAGCTGGTGAAGGACGGCCAGGATTGGTACCTGGACAGGGAAACCCGCACCATCAGCCCGATGACCCGCACGGTCATGGCCCTGTTCAACACCCCGATCACCATCGCCTACGGCGAAATGACCTCGCTGCGCAGCCGCATGGGGGAACTGCGTTACAATCAGGGCAAGAACGCCGGGGTGTGGATGCGTGCCTACGGCAACCAGCACAACATTGCCGACGCCTCGTCGGGCGTAGGGTACCAGCAGAACCAGCGCGGGCTGACCTTCGGGGCCGATGCGCAACTGGGCGAAAGCAACTGGACCCTGGGCCTGCTGGCCGGCCACAGCCGCTCGGACCTGAACCTGAGCTACGGCAGTTCGGGCAGCATCGACAGCTACTATGTGGGCGGCTACGCCACCTGGATGGACCCTGAGAGCGGCTATTACGTCGACAGCGTGCTCAAGTACAACCGCTACCAGAATGACGCCAAGGTCGGCCTGAGCGATGGCACCCGCACCAAGGGCGACTACGACACCCACGGCATGAGCGCCTCGGTCGAAGTCGGCAAGCACATCAAGCTCGACGATGGCTACTTCATCGAACCCTTCGCCCAGGTGGCCGCTGCGGCGGTGGCCGGCAAGGACTTCACCCTGGACAACGGTTTCGACGCCAATGGCGATGTCAGCCGCTCGCTGCTGGGCAAGGTCGGTACCACGCTCGGCAAGACCATCTCGCTGGGCGGCGACAGCATGATCCAGCCCTATGTGAAGGCCGCGTTTGCCCATGAGTTCGCACAGCGCAACCAGGTGCAGGTGAACAACAACGTGTTCAACAACGACCTGTCCGGTTCGCGCGCCGAGCTGGGCGCAGGGGTTGCCTGGACCGTCGCCAAGGACTTCCAGGTGTACGGCGAGGCTGGCTACATGAACGGCAAGAACATCGAGATGCCGTACAGCTTCAGCCTCGGCGCAAGCTATCGCTTCTGATCAGGCGAGCAGTAGAAAAGAAAAGGAAACCTCGGCTTCCTTTTCTCGTTTCAGGGGTTGGCGGATGTTCGTTCGCCCGCCCAGTGCCGGAACAACGGCTCGGCCAGAAACAGCACGAACAGCAGGCGCATCACCTGCAGCGCGGTCACCAGCGGTACCGACAGTTGCAGGGTTTCGGCGGTCAGGCTCATTTCGGCGATACCGCCGGGCATCATGCCCAGGGTCAGCGAGCGCAGGTCCAGCGCCGTCAACGCGCTCAAGGCCCAGGCCGCGAGGCCCGCCAGCAGCATGGTCAGTGCCGTGGCGACCAGGGTACGGCCCAGAAATGACGGCGCGCGACGAAAGAACGCGCGGTTGAAGTGACAGCCCAGGCCGCTGCCGATCAGCCACTGGCCGAGCTGGCTGGCGCCGTCGGGCAGGCCGGTGTGCAGGTTGGCGCCGATGCTGATGCTCGAGGCCACCAGCAGCGGGCCGAACAGCCACGGGTTGGGCTGGCGCAGGCGCTGCCAGAGCAGTGCGGCCAGCACCCCGAGCGGCGCGATCAACGCCAGCCAGTAACCATCCACCGTACCGGCATGGCTCAACGGTACGCCGTCGCCGAGCAGGAACTTGAACGCTGCGGGCACGCACAGCACGACCGCCAGTACCCGCAGGCTCTGCCCGGCGGCGACGCGGCTGAGCACTGCGCCGTTGCGTGCACCCAGGTTGACCATCTCGCCCGAGCCGCCCGGCATGCTGGAAAAGAACGCCGTGGCCCGGTCTTCACCGGTGCGCAGCAACAGCCATACGCCGATCAGGCTGGATACGCTGGTGATCAGCGCGCCGAAGAAGATCAAGCCGAAATGGCTGGCCACCTGTTCGACCACCTGGGGGGTGAAGTGCAGGCCGATGCCGACGCCGATGATCCACTGGCCGCACTTGCGCCCGTTGGGTATTTCACCGATCTGCCAGGGCGTCAGGCAGCGCACCAGAATCACCGCCAGCAGCGAGCCGACCATCCATGGCAGCGGCCAGCCGACCAGGCTGGCGAGATATCCGCCGGCCAGGCCGACCAGTGGAGTGGCCCACCAGGTGCGCAAGGTGGATTCAGACATCGGCCAGGGCACGACGCTGGGCGCTGCGGCGGCGCCATATACGCAGCAGCGGCAGGGTCAGCATCAACGCGACCATCGCCCACACCCCCAGGCTGATCGGGCTGGCCCACAGAATCTCCAGTTCACCGTTGGAGATCGACAGCGCCCGGCGCAGGTTCTGCTCCATCAGCCCGCCGAGAATGAAGCCCAGCAGCAGCGGCGACAGCGGGAAGTCCAGCTTGCGCAGGATGTAGCCGAAGATGCCGATGCCGATCATCAGGAACAGGTCGAAGGTGGTGGCATGCACCGCATACACGCCGATCGCGGTGATGATCGCGATCACCGGCACCAGCGCCCAGTTGGGCACCGACAGGATGCGGGTGAACAGGCGCACCATGGGGATGTTGAGGATCACCAGCATGATGTTGGCGATGAACAGCGAGGCGATCAGGCCCCAGACGATATCCGGTTGCTGTTCGAACAGCAGCGGGCCGGGGGTGATGTTGTACAGGCTCAAGGCACCGATCATCACCGCCGTGGTACCCGAGCCCGGTACGCCCAGGGTCAGCATCGGCACCAGGGCGCCGCAGCAGGAGGCGCCGATGGCGGTTTCCGGAGCGGCCAGGCCGCGCTTGTCACCCTTGCCGAAGGTGCCGCTGGCACCGGCCAGGCGTTTTTCGGTCATGTACGCCACGGCACTGGCCAGGGTCGCACCGGCCCCGGGCAGCACGCCCATGAAGAAGCCGAGCAGGCCGCAGCGGATGTTCACCACGAACACCGAGGCGGCTTCCTTGAGGTTGAACAGCATGCGTCCGGTGGCTTCCACGGCCTTGTGCCCGTGGTGGGTCTTTTCCAGCAGCAACAGGATCTCGCTGATGGAGAACAGGCCCAGCACCAGCACCACGAACTGGATGCCGTCGGTGAGGTGGATGCTGTCGCCGGTGAAGCGGTACACACCGCTGTTGGCGTCGATGCCCACGGCCGAAAGGAACAGCCCGATCAGGGCGGCGATGAAGGTCTTGAGCGGCTTGTCGCCGGCCATGCCGCCCAGTGCCACGATGGCGAACACCATCAGCACGAAATACTCCGCCGGACCGAAGGCGATCGCCCACTTGGCCAGCAGCGGGGCGAACAGCACCATGCCGCAGGTGGCGATGAACGCACCGATGAACGAGCTCCAGGCCGACAGCGACAGCGCCACCCCGGCCAGGCCCTGGCGAGCCATGGGGTAGCCGTCCAGGGTGGTCATCACGGTGGAGGCTTCACCGGGGATATTGAGCAGGATCGAGCTGATGCGCCCGCCGTATTCGCAGCCCAGGTACACCGCGGCCAGCAGGATCAGCGCCGATTCCGGCGGCAGGCCCAGGGCGAACGCGATGGGGATCAGCAGCGCCACGCCGTTGATCGGGCCCAGGCCCGGCAGCAGGCCGACCACCGTACCGATCAGGGTGCCGCACAGTGCAGTCACCAGGTTGTAGGGGCTCAGGGCGACGCCGAAGCCCTGGCCGAGGTAGCTGAAAGTATCCATGTCAATTCTCCAGAACGTCGAGCAGGCCCAGGGGCAGGGGCACATCCATGGCGCGGTCGAACAGCAGGTACAGGGCGATGCTCATCAATCCGACGATGACCGCACTGGGCAGCCAGCGTCCGCCGTACAGGCGCGCCATGGGGATGCCGATCAGCGTGCTGCTGAGGATGAAGCCCAGGGATTCGAAGGTGGCGGCGAACACCAGCAGCAGGCCGGTGCACAGGCCGATCTTGATCAGGCTGGCGCGGTCCAGCTCTGGTTCGTCGTCCTTGCGCACGATGGGCGTGGGACGGATCGCCAGGTAGAGCAGAGCGATGGCCATCAGGCCGAGCATCAGCAACGGATAGGCGCGCGGGCCGACCGGTTCGTAGGAGAAGGCGGCCTGGTAGGGCCAGGCCATGACGGCCAGTGCGGCGCAGGCGGCCAGCAGGGTCAGGGCGAAAAGGCGTTGCAGGATCATGGGGGAATCCTCGAAGGGCAAACCTGCACCCGTAGGAGCCGGCCTTGCCGGCGAATGACGCGCCACCGACCTGGCGGGACCGCGGTGATTCGCCGGCAAGGCCGGCTCCTACAGGTGAAGCGATGGGTTACTGGATCAGTCCGAATTCCTGGGCCAGTGCCTTGTAGTCCGCTACCTGCTGCTTCACATACACGTCCAGCGCTTCACCGGTCATGGCGAACGGGAACAGCTCGCGCTGGTCACGCAGCTTGTCGAATTCATCCGAGGCCAGCAGCGTGTCGAACGATGCCTTCCACCAGGCGTAGTCCTCGTCGCTCACCTTCGGCCCCAGGTAGAACCCGCGTACTACTGGCCAGACGATGTCGTAGCCCTGTTCCTTGGCGGTAGGGATGTCCTTCATCTCGGGCTCGTCCAGGCGTTCGGGGGAGAACACCGCCAGCAGGCGCATGTCGCCGCTCTGGATGTGCGGCATCGAGTCGGAGATGTCCGTGCTGCCCACCTGGATGTGCCCGCCCAGCAATGCGGTGGCAATCTCGCCACCGCCTTCCAGTGCCACATAGCGCAGGTCGCGCGGGTTGATGCCGGCGGCCTTGGCAATCAGTGCGGTCTGCATCCAGTCCTGGCTGCCAACGGTGCCGCCCGAGCCGATCACCACCTTGCCAGGGTCTTTTTTCAGTGCCGCCACCAGGTCATCGAGGGTCTTGTAGGGCGAGTCCTTTTTCACCGCGATGGCGCCGTAGCTGGTGCCTACCGCTGCCAGCCAGCGCACTGCGTTCTCGTCGAAGCGGCCGAACTTGCCCTGGGCCAGGTTCAGCAGCGAGCCGCTGGACCACGCCACCAGCGTGCCGGCGTCGGCCGGGCGCTGGGCCACCACCGCGTTGTAGGCCACTGCGCCGACTCCGCCGGGCATGTAGGTGACGCGCATCGGCTTGCTCAGGATCTTCTCGTTGAGCAGCGCGCTCTGCACCAGCTTGCAGGTCAGGTCAAAGCCGCCGCCGGGCGAGGCCGGGGCAATGCACTCGGGGCGTTTGGGTTCGGCGGCCAGCACGTTGCCGGCCAGCAGCAGGCAGCCGGTGGCCAGGGCGATCTTGCGCAGTGAAAAAGTCATCGTCAGTCTCCGTGAACATTGTTGTTATGGGCGGATTACCAAAGCGCCACGCTGTAGCTCACCAGCAGCCGCACTTCGTCGGCGTCGCGGGAGAAGTTGGAACGGAAGGTGGCGTTACGCAGGCGCACGGCGACGTTCTTCAGGGCGCCGCTCTGTACCACGTACTTGAATTCGGTATTGCGCTCCCACTCCTTGCCTTCGCCACCGCCGGCGCGGCTGACGTTGTCGCCACTGAGGTAGCGGCTCATGAAGCTCAGGCCGGGTACGCCGAGCTTGGCGAAGTCGTAGTCGTAGCGCACTTGCCAGGAGCGCTCGTCGGCCTGGGCGAAGTCGTTGATCTGCACGAAGTTGACCAGGTAGGGGTCGGCGCCATCGACGTAGGGGAAGGCGCTGTCGCCCGACATGCGCTGGTAGCCGGTGCTCAGCTTGTGGCCGCCGAGGGCATAGCTGAACAGGCTGCCGAAGGCGGTGTTGTCGATTCTGCCGCCGCGGGCCTGGCCCTGGTCGCCGCTGAACGCCACACGCACATCGGCGCCGAAGGTGCCCGGGCCGAACGGCTGGGTCGCGAGCAGGCCGACGAAGTGCTGGCGGTACACGTCGTCGAGCTGGGCGAAGTGATAGCTGCCGGTGATGCGGTCGGTGAGCTTGTAGTCCACTCCGGCCATGTCGAAATGGTTGCCCTCGGCCGTGCCCAGGAAGCGACCGTTCTTGTTGTTGAGGGCGATGTCTTCCTTGTTGGTGTCGTTGCGGTCCTTGACCTTTTCAAGGCGGCCACCGGTGAAGGTCAGGTGCCTGATTTCCTGGGAGGTCAGCAGCCCGCCCTCGAATGTCTGCGGCAGGATGCGCCCGTCGTTGGGGCGCAGGGTGGGCGTTTGCGGGATCAGCGTACCGACCTTCAGCTCGGTGGCCGACACCTTGACCTTGCCGGTCAGGCCGAGCTTGGAGTACTCGTCGGCGGCGCGCCCGTCGTCATGGGTCGGCAGCAGGCCGGTGCCGGTGCGGCCCTTGCCGGAGTCGAGCTTGACCCCGAGCATGCCCAGGGCGTCGACGCCGAAGCCGACGGTGCCTTCGGTGTAGCCCGATTCCAGGTTGAGCATGAAGCCCTGGGCCCATTCCTCGCGCTTGGATTGTGTGGTGCTGGGCTCGTTGTGGAAATCGCGGTTGAAGTACATGGTGCGTGTTTCGAAGGTGGCGGTGCTGTCTTCGACGAACGCGGCCTGGCTCAGCGGGGCGACGCCGACAAAGGCGAGGGCACTGGCGATGGCAGAGGGACGAGGGTGCAGGCGACGGGCAGGCGCAGGCGCCTGAGGCTGGGTGGACAGCATCGTGGGGTGACTCCGTTATTGTTCTTATTCGGGTCGAACGCTTCGGTTCGATCTACGGCCTGTACAACGGGCCGTCAGGCGATGCTAGGGGCTCAACCTTTCGCTAACCTTTCAGTGGCCTTTCAATGTTTCGATGGCTTCACAGGCGCCCGCCGCGCTGTAAACTCCGCGCCATTGAACGCGACACGACCAGGAGAAATCGATGCGTGTACTGCTCGTCGAAGACCATCTGCAACTGGCTGAGAGCGTGGCCCAGGCCCTCAAGAGCACCGGCCTGACGGTGGATGTGCTGCACGATGGGGTTGCTGCCGACCTGGCCCTTGCCAGCGAGGAATATGCCGTGGCGGTGCTCGATGTGGGCCTGCCGCGCATGGACGGCTTCGAGGTGCTGGCGCGCCTGCGGGCCCGCGGCAAGACCGTGCCGGTGCTGATGCTGACCGCCCGCAGCGACGTCAAGGACCGGGTGCACGGCCTGAACCTGGGGGCTGACGACTACCTGGCCAAGCCGTTCGAACTGACCGAGCTGGAGGCGCGAGTCAAGGCCCTGCTG
Source organism: Pseudomonas sp. 8209 (assembly GCF_028682105.1). Lineage (NCBI taxonomy): Bacteria > Pseudomonadati > Pseudomonadota > Gammaproteobacteria > Pseudomonadales > Pseudomonadaceae > Pseudomonas > Pseudomonas sp. 8209. Next base: position 176,624 of record NZ_JANIAH010000005.1, on the reverse strand, counting down.
CGCCGCAGCGTGCTCGGTGGCGAGCGCCAGCAGACCTGCGGCCCGCTGGTCTACGACCTGGATACCCGGCGCTTCACCCTGGGGGGCGAGCTGTTGGCCCTGACCTCCCGCGAACAGGCCGTGCTCGAGGCGCTGATCGCCCGCCCCGGCAGGGTGATGAGCAAGGAGCAACTGGCGGCGCAGGTGTTCGGCCTGGACGAGGAGGCCAGCCCCGACGCCATCGAGATCTACGTGCACCGCCTGCGCAAGAAGCTCGACGGTCATGCCGTGGCGATCGTCACCTTCCGTGGGCTGGGCTATCTGCTCGAGCACCGTGATGCGTGACGCCGGCAGCCTGCGCGGGCGCCTGCTGTGGAACCTCGCCCTGCTGCTGGTGGTGCTGATGGTGGCCAGCGGGCTGAGTGCCTACTGGAACGGTCGCGAGGCCGCCGACACCGCCTATGACCGTACCCTGCTGGCCTCGGCGCGCACCATCGCCGCAGGGCTCTCGCAACGCGACGGCACCCTCAGCGCCGATGTGCCCTACGTGGCATTGGACACCTTTGCCTACGACAGCGCGGGGCGGATCTACTACCAGGTCAACGACATCCATCAACGCCTGATTTCCGGCTACGAAAACCTGCCCGCACCGCCGCCCGATACCCCGCGTACCGATGACTATCCGGCCCTGGCGCGCTTCTACGATGCGCGCTACCTGGGCCAGGACGTGCGGGTAGTCAGCCTGCTCAAGGCGGTGAGCGAGCCGAACATGAACGGCATGGCGGAGATCCGCGTGGCCGAAACCGAAGAGGCGCGCGTGAGCATGGCCCGCAGCCTGATGGCCGATACCCTGCTGCGCCTGGGCATGCTGGCGATGGGGGCGTTGCTGCTGGTGTGGTTTGCGGTCAGCGCCGCATTGCGCCCGCTGGAGCGCCTGCGCAGCGCCGTGGAAGAACGCCAGCCCGACGACCTGCGCGCCCTGCCGGTGGTTCAGGTTCAGCGCGAACTGGGGCCGCTGGTGCGTGCACTGAATCACTTCACCGAGCGCCTGCGGGGCCAGTTCGAGCGCCAGGCGCAGTTCATCGCCGACGCCGCGCACGAGTTGCGCACCCCCCTGGCGGCGCTCAAGGCGCGGGTGGAACTGGGCCTGCGCGCCAAGGACCCGCAGGAATGGCGCACCACGCTCGAACTGGCGGCCCAGGGCACCGACAAGCTGACCCACCTGGCCAACCAGCTGCTGTCGCTGGCACGGGTGGAGAACGGTGCGCGCGCCATTGCCGAGGGTGGTGCACAGTTGCTCGACCTCAGCCAGCTGGCCCGCGAGCTGGGCATGGCCATGGCGCCGCTGGCGCATGCACGGGGTGTGGCATTGGCACTGGAAGCACAGGCGCCGGTGTGGATACGCGGCGAGCCGACGCTGCTCAACGAATTGCTGAGCAACCTGGTGGACAACGCCCTGGCGCACACCCCGGCCAATGGCAACGTGATTCTGCGGGTGACGGCCCCGGCGGTGCTGGAGGTGGAGGACGACGGGCCGGGGATTCCCCCGCAGGAGCGCGAGCGGGTATTCGAACGCTTCTATCGGCGCAGTGCGCAGGGCACCGGCCTGGGGCTGGCCATCGTCGGTGAGATCTGCCGCGCACACCTGGCGCAGATCAGCCTGCACGATGGCGAGCGCGGCGGGCTCAAGGTTCGGGTCAGCTTCAACCCGGGCGACTGATCAGGCGCGAAACATGTGCTTGGCGCCGATCAGCTCGCTGACCTGCAGGTGGCTGTTGGGTGGCAGCTTCAGGTGACGCATCGCCGGCAGGCGCGCCAGGGCATGTTCGTTGCCATCGCTGAGGGTGCGCGCGATCTGCACGATGTCGACATAGTCGAGCTTGTCGGTGCTGCGCTCCAGGTTCTGCGACAGGCTCGGCAGCCCGGCCAGTTGCTCGGGAAATTCCCACACGCTGAGGATCTTGTCGCCCAGTACCGGGTGGATCAGGTCGATCACATGGTTCAGGCAGACCGGGTCGGAGAGCAGTTCGTTGTGTTCTTCGGCATAGGTCAGGATCGGCAATGCGCCGATCTGGTGGACCAGCCCGGCGAGGGCGCCCTGGTCGGGCTTGAGCTGGGTGAAGCGCAGGCACAGCTCATAGCTGATGCCGGCCACTTCCAGGCTCTTGGCCCATATTTCACGCATTTTCTGTTCGACCACTGGTGAGCGCGCATGGAAGATCTGCTCGATCACCAGGCCGATGGCCAGGTTGCAGCTGTAGTTGATACCCATGCGGGTGATGGCGGTCTGCAGGTCGGTGACTTCGGTGGCCGCACGCAGCAGGGGGCTGTTGACCACCTTGATCAGGCGTGCCGACAACGCGGCGTCGCGGCCGATCACCTTGCTCAGGGTGCTGACGCTGATCTCGCTGTCTTCAGCCGCTTCGCGGATGCTCAGGGCCACTTCCGGCAAGGTCGGCAGCACCAGGTCATCGTTGTCGATGGCGCTGAGCAATTGTGCTTCAACGATCTGGGCCAGCGTGTTCATCGTGGATTCTCTAGCGCATTCAGGGGCCCCACCGCCACACGCGGCGGGGCAGGTGGGCTCAGCGCTGGATTTCGCGATCGCGGTCCAGTTCGTAAGGCAGGCTCAGCAGTTCCAGGCGCGGGCCCTCGGGGCTGCCCAGGTGCAGGTTGTCGTCTGCTACCGCATCGGCAGTCAGCACCGCCAGCAGCTCGCTGCCCTGCGCGCTCGTGGCGGCCAGCACCACCTCACCCACCGAGGAGGCATGGGTAGGGGAGAACACCTCGGTGCCAGGGGCCGGAGCAGTACCCTCGGCCAGGGCCAGGCGATACAGGCGACGCTTGAGCTTGCCCAGGTACTGCATGCGCGCGACGATTTCCTGCCCGGTATAGCAACCTTTCTTGAAGCTGACGCCCCCCACGGCCTGCAGGTTGATCATCTGCGGGATGAACAGCTCGCGGGTCTGGGCCATCACCTGGCCGATACCGGCGCGGATCTGCCCCAGCAGCCAGTCGTCCAACGGGCCTTCGTCGAGGTGCTGGGCCAGTTGCTCGCGTACGGCTGCGGCCTGTTCGGCCGGTACCCACAGTTCGGTGCGGCCCGGCGATACGGCAATCGCGAACAGGGGGGCGTGCCGGCTGATGGCGCCATCTTGCGTCGGCGGCTCGATGCCCAGCGCCTGCAACGCCTTGTCGCCATGCTGCAGGCCGAAGCGCGCCCAGGCACTGCTCTCGTCGGTGAGCTTGGCCTTGGAGAACACGGCGTACTTCTTCAGGTCGGCCAGTTGCGGCTCGAGCAGTTCGTGGGTCATTGCCAGCACGAAGCCGTCGGCGTGGGGCACGATGCGAAAGCTCGACTGCATGCGCCCTTTGACCATGCAGCGCGCGCCGAGGCTGGAGGTGTGCTCGTCGAGGTAATTGATGTTGCAGGTCAGTTGACCTTGCAGAAACTTGCCGGCGTCAGAGCCGCGGACGGCGAGGACGCCCTCGTGGGACAGGGGGCAGAAAAAAGCGGAGTCGGCCATGGGTCTTCGCAGGTAATCAGGACTGGGGGTCATCATAGAGTGCTGTCGGCAAAATAGGTAGCCGACCTAGACCAACGCCTTGTGCCGTTCACAGGCTCGGCCTGTATACTGGCGGCCAATTTGAGGAGGGCTCCATGGTCGTCGAACAATCTGAACTCAACCGGCTCTTCTGGCATAGCCGCCGCGGCATGCTGGAGCTGGACGTGCTGCTGGTGCCGTTTACCCAGGAGGTCTACAGCACCTTGAACGACGTCGACCGCGCGCTCTATGTCCGGCTGCTGACCTGTGAAGACCAGGACATGTTCGGCTGGTTCATGGAACGCAGCGAGTCCGACGACCCTGAGCTGCAGCGCATGGTGCGCATGATCCTGGACCGTGTCCAGCCCAAGTGACCGCTTCGAGTGTCGCTGGCAGGGCTCGCGGGCCCTGCTGGCGGCCTACCTCGCATGCCAGTTGCTGGCGCTGGTCGCGCTGTGCCTGCTGGCCATTTCGCTATACATGACCCTGCTTGGCCTGGGGCTTTGCCTGGCACACGCAGCCTGGGTCGTGCCCCGGCATATCCTGCTCACCCACCCGCGTGCCGTCACCGGCCTGCGCCGTGATCCTTCTGGCTGGCACCTGTTCAGCGCGGCCACGGGCTGGCAGCAGGTGCAACTGCGCCGCGACAGCCTCGCCTTGCCCGCCCTGGTAGTGCTGCGTTATCGCCGGCCGGGGCGGCTGTTCAGCCAGAGCCAGTGCATCGCCCCCGATGCGCTGGAACCGGTGCTGCACCGGCGCCTGCGCTTGCGGTTGAAGTTCAGTCGGCGTAGGTGGGCGGCCGTAGAATAGTGTCCAGCGCTTCGGGCAGCATGTCCGGGTAGTCCAGGGTGTAGTGCAGGCCCCGGCTTTCCTTGCGCTGCATGGCCGAGCGGATCATCAGCTCCGCTACCTGGGCAAGGTTCCTCAGCTCGATCAGGTCGCGGCTGACCTTGTAGTTGCTGTAGAACTCGTCGATTTCGTCCAGCAGCAGACGTACCCGGTGCTGGGCGCGCTGCAGGCGCTTGCTGGTGCGCACGATGCCGACGTAGTCCCACATGAACCGGCGCAGCTCGTCCCAGTTGTGCGCAATGATCACATCTTCGTCCGAATCGGTGACCTGGCTGGCATCCCAGCAGGGCAGGGCCTGGGGCATGGCCACGCTGTCGAGCCTGGCGAGGATGTCGGCTGCCGCCGAGCGGCCGTAGACGAAACATTCGAGCAGCGAGTTGCTGGCCATGCGGTTGGCACCGTGCAGGCCGGTGAAGCTGGTTTCGCCAATGGCATAGAGCCCCGGTACGTCGGTCTGGCCGTGGTCGTCGACCATCACGCCGCCACAGGTGTAGTGCGCCGCCGGTACCACCGGGATCGGCTGGGTGGTGATGTCGATACCGAAGGTGAGGCAGCGTTCGTACACGGTCGGGAAGTGGCTTTTGACGAACTCCGCAGGCTTGTGGCTGATGTCCAGGTACACGCAGTCGACGCCCAGGCGCTTCATCTCATGGTCGATGGCGCGGGCCACGATGTCGCGCGGGGCGAGTTCGGCGCGCGGGTCGAAGCGCGGCATGAAGCGCTCGCCGTTGGGCAGCTTGAGCAGGGCGCCTTCGCCGCGCAGTGCTTCTGTGATCAGGAAGCTCTTGGCCTGCGGGTGGTAAAGGCAGGTGGGGTGGAACTGGTTGAACTCCAGGTTCGCCACCCGGCAGCCGGCGCGCCAGGCCATGGCGATCCCGTCGCCGCAGGCGCCGTCCGGGTTGCTGGTATAGAGGTAGACCTTGGCCGCCCCGCCGGTGGCCAGCGCGGTGAAGCGGGCGCCAAAGGTGTCGACCTCGCCGCTGGCACGGTTGAGCACATAGGCCCCCAGGCAGCGCTCGCCGGCCTGGCCCAGGCGCCGCTCGGTGATCAGGTCGACCGCCACGCGCTGTTCCAGAAGCTCGATGTTCGGGCGCTGGCGGGCCTGCTCCAGCAACGTGGTGAAAATCGCCGCGCCAGTGGCGTCGGCCGCGTGGATGATGCGCCGGTGGCTGTGGCCGCCCTCGCGGGTCAGGTGGAACTCGAAGCCGCGTTCATCGACGCCGGCCTGTTCGTCACGGGTAAACGGCACGCCCTGGTCGATCAGCCACTGGATCGCCTCGCGGCTGTGCTCGACCGTATAGCGCACCGCGTCTTCATGACACAGCCCGCCGCCGGCATTGAGCGTATCCTCCACGTGGGACTGTACCGTGTCGGTGTCGTCGAGCACGGCGGCAACACCGCCCTGTGCCCAGAAGGTCGAGCCGTTGGCCAGCTCGCCTTTGCTCAGTACGGCGATGCGCAGGTGCGCCGGCAGGTTCAGGGCCAGGCTCAGGCCGGCGGCACCGCTGCCGATCACCAGAACGTCATGTTGGAATTGTTGGCTCATGTCAGGGATATCCGAGCGAGGCGACCACTAGTATAAGGACGGGGGTATCGGCACAATAGTCAGGTGTTTATGGCATTGTGAAACTATCGTGAAACGGGCTGGGTTGCCTTTATAACAGCCTCGAGGGCCTGATTTCCATGACGTGCGGTGCGACCTGATGCTTGCATGTGGGAACTTTCCTGGAACCCTGCCTATCCATAGAAGGTTGCCTGCATGCCAGGACGCGGCGGCGACGGGAGGCCTGGGGCTGATATCGGCTCTGCCTGCGTACACGAGACCAGAATATTGACGCAGCCGGCCGTGACCGTGCTGCGTTTTTCGTGCGAGCCGTTCAAGGGCCGCAGGAAACTTGCTTGGAGGGGAGAACTTTTGCGAAAAGCCCGAGTCTATGGTTGCAAGCCTGAACGATGGCCGCTGCAGCACTCCTCCAGGTCCACCGAGGAGTGTTCATGCTAACCCAGGAAGAGGATCAGCAGCTTGTCGAGCGCGTGCAGCGTGGCGACAGGCGAGCGTTTGATCTGTTGGTGCTGAAGTATCAGCACAAGATTCTCGGGTTGATCGTGCGTTTTGTGCACGACACCCATGAAGCCCAGGATGTGGCACAGGAAGCGTTCATCAAGGCTTACCGTGCGCTTGGCAATTTCCGTGGCGACAGTGCGTTTTATACCTGGCTGTACCGCATTGCGATCAACACGGCAAAAAACTATCTGGTATCCCGCGGTCGACGGCCGCCAGACAGTGATGTCAGTTCCGAGGATGCGGAATTTTACGATGGCGATCATGGTCTCAAGGATCTCGAGTCACCAGAGCGCGCGCTGTTACGAGATGAAATCGAGGGCACCGTCCACCGAACCATCCAGCAGCTGCCAGAAGATTTGCGTACGGCGTTAACTTTACGTGAATTCGATGGTCTGAGTTACGAGGACATTGCGAGCGTCATGCAGTGTCCGGTGGGTACCGTGCGCTCTCGAATTTTCCGCGCTCGGGAGGCCATAGATAAAGCCCTGCAGCCGTTGTTGCAGGAAACCTGAGACAGCGGCGACAGCCAAGAGAGGAACCGCCATGAGTCGTGAAGCTTTGCAGGAATCGCTGTCCGCGGTGATGGATAACGAAGCGGACGAACTGGAGTTGCGTCGGGTATTGAATGCCGTCGACGACAATGAAACCCGTGCCACCTGGTCGCGTTACCAGGTTGCCCGAGCAGCGATGCACAAGGAACTGCTGCTGCCAAAACTGGATATCGCCGCCGCGGTCAGTGCCGCACTGGCTGACGAAGCCACGCCGGTCAAGGTTGCCCGTGGTCCATGGCGCAGCCTGGGTCGTCTGGCTGTTGCAGCTTCGGTGACCGTTGCAGTACTGGCAGGTGTGCGCCTGTACAACCAGGACGACATCAGCGGTGCCCAGCTGGCTGCCCAGCAGCCTGTGCAGCAAGGCGTGACCGTACCTCAGGTGCAAGGCCCGGCAGTACTGGCAGGCTACACCGAGAGTGCCGAACAGCCGACCGGCCCAATGGCAAATGGCGTGCTGCAAGGTCAAAGCGGCTGGCAGGACGAACGTCTGCCGGGCTACCTGCGCCAGCATGCTCAGGAAGCCGCCGTGGAAGGGACTGAAAGTGCTCTGCCTTATGCCCGTGCGGCCAGCCTGGAAAATCGCTGAGTAAGGAGGATCATGCGCGCGCCAACTCTACTACCGCTCTTGCTCGGAGGATGTCTGTCGGTGCCGGCCCTGGCCGCCAACTCCTCCACTGATGCCGCAGACTGGCTCAACCGTCTGGCCAAGGCCGAGCAGCAGCAGAGTTATCAGGGTACTTTCGTCTACGAGCGTAACGGCAGCTTTTCCACCCATGACATCTGGCATCGGGTGCAGGAGGGCAAGGTTCGTGAACGCTTGTTGCAACTCGATGGCCCAGCCCTTGAGGTTGTGCGGGTAGATGGACGTACCCAGTGCGTGAGCGGCGCCCTGGCCCGCGGAGTGGGCAATGCGGCGCAGTCTTCGCCCCGTGTACTGGACCCCTTGAAGCTGATGAACTGGTACGACCTGAGTGTGGCAGGGCGCTCCCGGGTGGCCGGTCGCGAGGTCGAGATCATCACCCTCAGGCCGCGCGATCAGCATCGTTATGCCTTCGAGCTGCACCTGGATCGACAGTCGGGTTTGCCCCTCAAGTCGTTGCTGCTCAACGACAAGGAGCAACTGCTGGAGCGCTTCCAGTTCACCCGGTTGGAGACCGACAAGGCGCCGGACGATGCCCAACTGCAGCCCAGCAGCAACTGCAAGCCGGTGGCCCAGGCCACTCAGCAGGTTGCCGAGGCCGCATCGGGATGGCGTTCCGACTGGTTGCCACCGGGCTTCGAGTTGGTCAACAGCGCGGTACGCAAGGATCCGGAGCACAAGAGCATCGTCAGCAGCCTGATGTACGATGATGGCCTGGCACGCTTCTCGGTGTTTCTGGAGCCGGTTGCAGGCAATTCGGGCATCGACGCCCGTACCCAGCTTGGCCCGACGGTCGCGGTTTCGCGCCGGCTGACCACGCCCAAGGGGGATGTGGTGGTCACCGTGGTAGGGGAGATCCCCATCGGTACCGCCGAGCGGGTCGCCTTGTCGATGCGTGCCCAAGACGCCCACGCCAGCCAATGACGAGCCACAGGTAATGCGTTGATGATCGATGGGCCGCCAAGGCGTTGACATGATTCGTAAGCCTTCGAATTTGCAAAATTCTCCAGATTTATCTATAGGTCAGTTCTTTCGGGGGCTGGCCTTTACTGCTGTTGCAGCATCAACAATGCCGATCCACCGAGCCTGGTCGCAGCCTTTCGAGGATGTTGCCGGGCTTTGTGCGTTGGCTGGTCCCTACTGCTTAACCACGCTCGTTGTGACGGGAGCCGTATGTCAATACCTCGCTTGAAATCCTATCTGTCGCTGTTCGCCGCCGTGCTCATGCTCGGGCAGGTGCTCAACGCCCAGGCCGAAGCCCTGCCTGATTTCACCACCCTGGTCGAGCAGGCCTCGCCGGCGGTGGTCAACATCAGTACCAAGCAGAAGCTGCCTGATCGCAAGTATGCCGCGGGTCAGATGCCAGACCTAGAAGGCCTGCCGCCGATGTTCCGCGAGTTCTTCGAGCGCAACATGCCGCAAGCCCCGCGCTCACCCCGTGGCGATCGTCAGCGCGAGGCCCAGTCGCTGGGTTCGGGCTTCATCATTTCGGCCGACGGCTACATCCTCACCAACAACCACGTGGTGGCCGATGCCGATGAAATCATCGTGCGCCTGTCCGACCGCAGCGAACTGCAGGCCAAGCTGGTCGGCACCGACCCGCGTACCGACGTGGCATTGCTGAAGGTCGATGGCAAGAACCTGCCCACGGTCAAGCTGGGCGACTCCGAGAAACTCAAGGTGGGCGAGTGGGTACTGGCCATCGGTTCGCCGTTCGGCTTCGATCACTCGGTGACCAAGGGGATCGTCAGCGCCAAGGGCCGCACCCTGCCCAACGACACCTACGTGCCGTTCATCCAGACCGACGTTGCGATCAACCCGGGTAACTCCGGTGGCCCGCTGTTCAACATGAATGGCGAAGTGGTCGGCATCAACTCGCAGATCTTCACCCGCTCGGGTGGCTTCATGGGCCTGTCGTTCGCTATCCCGATCGATGTTGCACTGGATGTTTCCAACCAGCTGAAAAAGGACGGCAAGGTCAGCCGTGGCTGGCTGGGCGTGGTGATCCAGGAGGTCAACAAGGACCTGGCCGAATCCTTCGGCCTGGACAAACCGGCCGGCGCGCTGGTGGCCCAGGTGCTGGAAGATGGTCCGGCAGCCAAGGGCGGCCTGCAGGTGGGCGACGTGATCCTGAGCATGAACGGTCAGCCGATCGTCATGTCGGCTGACCTGCCGCACCTGGTCGGTGGCCTGAAAGATGGCGCCAAGGCCAAGCTGGAGATCATCCGCAACGGCAAGCGCCAGAACCTGGACGTGACCATCGGTGCACTGCCCGATGAAGATCAGGACGTGACCACCGGTGCCAATGGCGGCGTCGAGCGCAGCAGCAACCGCCTGGGCGTATCGGTAGCCGACCTGACCGCAGAGCAGAAAAAGACTCTGGAGCTCAAGGGCGGCGTGGTCATCAAGGAAGTGCAGGATGGTCCGGCCGCGATGATCGGCCTGCGTCCCGGTGACGTCATCAGCCACCTGAACAACCAGGCCATCCTTTCGGCGAAGAACTTCACCGAAATCGCCAAGGAACTGCCGAAGAACCGTTCGGTGTCGATGCGCGTGCTGCGTCAGGGCCGTGCCAGTTTCATCACCTTCAAGCTGGCCGAGTAAGGCCTGACCGAGAAGGTCGCGGTAAGAAAAAGCCCGACGCCGATGCGTCGGGCTTTTTCATGGGCGCGCAGTCAATTGCGAAAGCGTGCCAGAAGACCGGAGAAACCCCATGCGTGCTGGCTGTTCAAGCCAAGCAGTGTGGCGGCGGGCGTCATTGCGACGGCGATCATCTTTCTGTCCTTGGGGTAGTCTTGGAAGGCGATACCTTGGTTGCCAAAGGCAGTATCCAGTCGGCCATGGACTGTATAGCGGGCACGGTAGATGCGCTGACCGCCCAGGCCAAACACCACCAGCTTGCCGTCCTGGTGCAGCGCTGCGGCTTCCCATTCGTCTTCGGTGTGCGTGTTGAAGGTCAGCACCGTCGGGTTGCCGTGGTTATAGGTCGCGTCCCTCACACCTTCGGCATCGAATTGCCAAGTCATGGCGTTGGTGTCTTCGGGGCGCTCGCCGGGCAGGTTCCCCGCGACGATCAGGTGGCCATCGGGGCGTTGAATCAGTGTGTTGAAGCGGATGTTGGCGTTTCGACGCGGAGCAAGCCAGCGGAGCCAGCGCGGCAACCAGCGCAGCCAGCGCGACAGCGGGGATTCATACAGCTTGAAACCGTATCGGTCGCCAAAGGACGGGTCGGGTGTGCCGTCGTTTCTGAAGCGTGCGATGAAGCCTCGGGTCTCAGGCCCGTTGCGCAAGGTTCCGGCAGCGAGAAATGTACTTTCCTGCGCAATGACATTGGCGATCTGCACCGTCCCGGAAGGGTGCGTGATCTCGATGAACTGACCGCTCGGGAAACCGGCATTGCCGGCAAGATCCAGTCGATAGACGCAAGCATGGGTAGCCAGCCAATCCGACTCCAGCGTAGCACTGGCGAGCAGGTGTCCGGCCCGCAGCTGGAGTGACGTGGAATGCAGCTTCAGATGAAGGCTGTTGTCCTGATCCAGGGCAAGGTAACCGTGGGGGGAGGCATAGCTGGTGTCCAGCGCGCCCTGCGCGTCGAAACGTGCCACCACCAGTCTGTGGGGCTTGCCGGCGCTGTTCACCCATCCCAGCATCCATATCTTCGCGTTGGCATCGACGACGATGGCTTCCGCGCCCGATTCGGCCACCGGGTCGAATGTCCCGAACACTATCCCGTCGTCGCCGAACGTCGGGTCCAGGTCACCTTTTTCATCGAAGCGAAGCAAGGTGTAGCGGGACTGCTCGTGGTCCCCGGTCAGGCCACACACGGTGATTGTGTCATCGTGTATTGCCACATCAGTGATGAAACGATCGGTGTCCGCAATTTGCGGTAGGGAGCGCTCGCCGTTGTCACCAAAGCTCGTATCGGGGCTTCCGGGGACTGCTGGTTGAATATGTGCCATGGCCATTTCTCCGTCTGGTGCCCTATATTCGGGTCTGCGCGAGCGGCCATCTACTGACAGAAATATCAGGCACCATGAAACTGGAGGGGCGGGCGTGGCGGCTGGCCCCTTCATAAGGTACAATTCCCGGCTATTTTTCGGCGGGCGTTCGCCCCGCAGCCTTTTTGAGTGTTGACCCGTGAGTGATTTGAGTCATATCCGCAATTTCTCCATCATCGCCCACATTGACCATGGCAAGTCGACCCTGGCCGACCGTTTCATCCAGATGTGCGGTGGCCTCACCGCGCGCGAGATGGAAGCGCAGGTACTTGACTCCATGGACCTCGAGCGCGAGCGCGGGATCACCATCAAAGCCCATAGCGTTACCCTGTATTACAAGGCGAACGACGGCATCACCTACCAGCTGAACTTCATCGACACCCCCGGCCACGTCGACTTCACCTATGAAGTCAGCCGTTCGCTGGCCGCCTGCGAAGGCGCGCTGCTGGTGGTCGATGCCGGCCAGGGCGTGGAGGCCCAGTCGGTCGCCAACTGCTACACCGCCATCGAGCAGGGCCTGGAGGTCATGCCGGTACTGAACAAGATGGACCTGCCCCAGGCCGATCCGGACCGCGTCAAGGACGAGATCGAGAAGATCATCGGCATCGACGCCACCGACGCCGTGGCCTGCAGTGCCAAGAGCGGCATGGGCGTGGACGAGGTGCTCGAGCGCCTGGTGCAGACCATTCCGGCCCCTACCGGCGACATCGATGCACCGCTGCAGGCGCTGATCATCGACTCCTGGTTCGACAACTACCTGGGCGTCGTGTCCCTGGTGCGCGTGCGCCATGGCCGGGTCAAGAAGGGCGACAAGATTCTGGTCAAGTCCACCGGCAAGGTGCACCTGGTCGACAGCGTGGGCGTGTTCAACCCCAAGCACACCGCCACCGCCGACCTCAAGGCCGGCGAAGTGGGCTTCATCATCGCCAGCATCAAGGACATTCACGGTGCACCGGTCGGTGACACCCTGACCCTCAGCTCCACGCCCGACGTGGAAGTGCTGCCAGGCTTCAAACGTATCCAGCCCCAGGTATATGCCGGCCTGTTCCCGGTCAGTTCCGAAGATTTCGAAGATTTTCGTGACGCGCTGCAGAAGCTGACCCTGAACGACTCGTCGCTGCAGTACCTGCCTGAGAGCTCCGACGCACTGGGCTTCGGCTTCCGTTGCGGCTTCCTCGGCATGCTGCACATGGAGATCATCCAGGAGCGCCTGGAGCGCGAGTACGACCTGGACCTGATCACCACTGCGCCGAGCGTGATCTTCGAGGTCAAGCTCAAGACCGGTGAAACCATCTACGTCGACAACCCGTCCAAGCTGCCGGACGTGTCGTCGGTGGAAGACTTCCGCGAGCCGATCGTGGCCGCCACCATCCTCGTGCCGCAGGAGCACCTGGGCAACGTCATCACCCTGTGCATCGAGAAGCGTGGCGTACAGCGCGACATGCAGTTCCTCGGTTCCCAGGTGCAGGTGCGCTACGACCTGCCGATGAACGAAGTGGTACTGGACTTCTTCGACCGCCTCAAATCCACCAGCCGCGGCTATGCTTCGCTGGACTACCATTTCGACCGGTATCAGTCGGCCAACCTGGTCAAGCTCGATGTACTGATCAACGGCGACAAGGTCGATGCCCTGGCATTGATCGTGCACCGTGACAATGCGCACTACAAAGGCCGCGCGTTGACCGAGAAGATGAAGGAACTGATCCCGCGGCAGATGTTCGATGTGGCAATCCAGGCCGCCATTGGCGGGCAGATTGTGGCGCGTACCACTGTCAAGGCGCTCAGAAAGAACGTACTGGCCAAATGCTACGGTGGCGACGTTAGCCGTAAGCGCAAGCTGTTGGAAAAGCAGAAAGCCGGTAAGAAACGCATGAAACAGGTGGGCAACGTGGAAATTCCACAGGAAGCCTTCCTCGCCGTGCTCAGGTTGGATAGCTAGGTCCTATGTCACTAAATTTCCCGCTGTTGCTAGTCATCGCCGTTGCCGTGTGTGGACTGCTGGCCCTGATCGATCTGCTGTTCCTGGCCCCGCGCCGGCGCACGGCGATCAACACCTATCAGGGCAGCGTCAGCCAGCCCGAGATGGCGGTGGTCGAGCAGTTGAACAAGGAGCCGTTGCTGGTCGAGTACGGCAAATCGTTCTTCCCGGTGCTGTTCATCGTGCTGGTGCTGCGTTCGTTCCTGGTCGAGCCGTTCCAGATCCCTTCGGGGTCGATGAAGCCGACCCTGGAAGTGGGCGACTTCATCCTGGTGAACAAGTTCTCCTACGGCATCCGCCTGCCGGTGATCGACAAGAAGGTCATCGAGGTCGGTGACCCGCAGCGCGGCGATGTGATGGTGTTCCGCTACCCGAGCGACCCGAACGTCAACTACATCAAGCGTGTGGTCGGCCTGCCGGGCGACCAGGTGCGCTACACCAGCGACAAGCGTCTGTTCGTCAACGGCCAGCCGATTGCCGAACAACTGGTCGGCAGCGAGCCGGGCACCCTGGGCAGCGCCGAGCTGTACAAGGAGAAGCTGGGCGAGGCCGAGCACCTGATCCGCAAGGAGATGAGCCGCTATCGCATGCCGCCGGACCAGCAGTGGGTGGTGCCTGCCGGGCACTACTTCATGATGGGCGACAACCGCGACAACTCCAACGACAGTCGCTACTGGGATGACCCCAACATTCCCAAGGAGCTGCTGGGCATGGTTCCCGACAAGAACATCGTCGGCAAGGCCTTCGCCATCTGGATGAGCTGGCCAGAGCCCAAGCTCAGCCACTTCCCGAGCCTTTCGCGGGTTGGCCTGATCAAGTAACACCCTAACGGCGCTGTCCTTCGACAGCGCCGAATGCTTTTCTGGCATAGGCTGTACAAGGGCGTCCACAAGACGCGCCCCAGCCGGACGTCAGGCATGAACAAAACCGTCTTTCAGGATTTGCATTTGAACAACGCGTTAACCCCGTCGGCTTCGAGCCGGACAGAACTGTGTGAGCCCGGCGCCCTGGCGCCGCTGCTGAAAATCGACCACGAACAGCGCGTGGGTACACTGTGAGCGTTTCCTTGAGCCGCCTCGAGCGCCAGCTCGGCTACACCTTCAAGAACCAGGAGCTGATGCTGCTGGCCCTCACGCATCGCAGCTTTGCCGGCCGCAACAACGAACGGCTGGAGTTCCTCGGTGATGCGATCCTCAACTTCGTCGCCGGCGAGGCCCTGTTCGAGCGCTTCCCCCAGGCACGCGAAGGCCAGCTGTCGCGCCTGCGCGCCCGCCTGGTCAAGGGTGAAACCCTGGCCGTGCTGGCCCGCGGTTTCGATCTGGGCGAGTACCTGCGCCTGGGCTCGGGCGAGCTGAAAAGCGGCGGGTTCCGGCGCGAGTCGATCCTGGCCGATGCCCTCGAGGCGCTGATCGGTGCGATCTACCTGGACTCGGACATGCACACCGCTCGCGATCGCGTGCTGGCATGGCTGGCCGGTGAGTTCGAGAGCCTGACCCTGGTCGACACCAACAAGGACCCGAAAACCCGCCTGCAGGAGTTTCTGCAGTCGCGGGCCTGCGAACTGCCCCGCTACGAAGTGGTGGATATCCAGGGTGAACCCCATTGCCGGACGTTTTTCGTCGAATGCGAAGTGACCCTGTTGACTGAAAAAAGCCGAGGGCAGGGCGTGAGCCGGCGTATCGCCGAGCAGGTCGCGGCCGCCGCAGCACTGATCGCCCTGGGCGTGGAGAATGGCAATGACTGAACAGAACACTACCCGTTGCGGCTACGTCGCCATCGTCGGCCGCCCCAACGTGGGCAAGTCGACGCTGCTCAACCACATCCTCGGGCAGAAGCTCGCGATCACCTCGCGCAAGCCGCAGACCACCCGCCACAACATGCTCGGTATCAAGACCGAAGGTGATGTGCAGGCGGTGTACGTCGATACCCCCGGCATGCACAAGGGCAACGAGAAGGCGCTCAACCGCTACATGAACCGTACCGCCTCGGCGGCGTTGAAAGACGTCGACGTGGTGATCTTCGTGGTCGATCGCACCAAGTGGACCGACGAGGACCAACTGGTGCTCGAGCGCGTGCAGTACGTGCAGGGCCCGGTGATCCTGGCCATCAACAAGACCGACCGCATCGAGGACAAGGCCGAGCTGATGCCGCACCTGCAATGGCTGCAGGAGCAACTGCCCAACGCCGAGATCGTGCCGGTCTCGGCGCAGCACGGGCACAACCTCGATGCCCTCGAAGCACTGATTGCCAAGCACCTGCCGGAAAACGAGCACTTCTTCCCAGAAGACCAGATCACCGACCGCAGCAGCCGCTTCCTGGCTGCCGAACTGGTACGCGAGAAGATCATGCGCCAGCTCGGCGCCGAGCTGCCGTACCAGATCACCGTCGAAATCGAGGAATTCAAGCAGCAGGGCAACGTGCTGCATATCCATGCACTGATCCTGGTCGAGCGTGACGGCCAGAAGAAGATCATCATTGGCGACAAGGGCGAGCGCATCAAGCGCATCGGCACCGAGGCGCGCAAGGACATGGAGCTGCTGTTCGACGCCAAGGTCATGCTGAACCTGTGGGTCAAGGTCAAGGGTGGCTGGTCCGACGACGAGCGCGCCCTGCGTTCGCTGGGCTACGGCGACCTCTGATTGCCCTGGCCCGACACCGGCCGGTGTCGGGCCCACCTCTTCGTGAAGTGCTGAATCATGGACATGCCAGACGGCCAACCGGCCTTCGTGCTGCACAGCCGGGCGTACCGTGAAACCAGTGCGCTGGTCGACTTCCTTACCCCCCAGGGGCGCCTGCGCGCCGTGCTGCGTCGTGCGCGCGGCAAGGCCGGCAGCCTGGCGCGTCCGTTCGTGCCGCTGGAGGTGCAGTTCCATGGGCGCGGCGAGCTCAAGAATGTCGGTCGCATGGACAGCGCAGGCGTGGCGGTCTGGCTCAACGGCGACGCGCTGTTCAGCGGGCTGTACCTCAATGAGCTGCTGATTCGCCTGCTTCAGGCCGAAGACCCGCACCCGGTGATGTTCGAGCAGTACGCTGCCACCTTGCAGGCACTGGGCGCGGGGCGCCCGCTGGAGCCGTTGCTGCGTGCCTTCGAATGGCGCCTGCTGGACGAGCTGGGGTATGGCTTTGCGCTTGAGCACGACATCAATGGCGATCCGCTGGTGGCCGATGGCCTGTACCGCCTGCAGGTGGACGCGGGCCTGGAGCGGGTGTACCTGGTGCAGCCAGGCTTGTTCAGTGGCGCGCACCTGCTGGCCATGGCCGAGGCCGAGTGGTCGATGCCGGGCGCGCTGGGCGCGGCCAAGCGCCTGATGCGCCAGGCGCTGGCGGTGCACCTGGGCGGGCGTCCGCTGGTCAGCCGGGAACTGTTTCGCAAGCCTTGATCACGACGTATGCTGTGAGGCTCAATTTTCAGGAGAGTCTCTTCGTGACCACCAGCAACCGCATCCTCCTTGGCGTGAACATCGACCACGTGGCGACCCTGCGCCAGGCCCGTGGCACGCGATATCCGGACCCGGTCAAGGCCGCGCTGGACGCCGAAGAGGCGGGTGCCGACGGCATCACCGTGCACTTGCGCGAAGACCGCCGGCATATCCAGGACCGTGACGTGCTGGTACTGAGCGAGGTGCTGCAGACGCGCATGAACTTCGAGATGGGCGTCACCGAAGAGATGATGCAGTTTGCCGAGCGCATTCGCCCGGCGCACATCTGCCTGGTGCCCGAGACACGCCAGGAACTGACCACCGAAGGTGGCCTGGACGTGGCGGGGCAGGAGGCGCGGATCAAGGCGGCGGTGGAGCGCCTGTCGCGCCTGGGGTCGGAGGTGTCGTTGTTCATCGATGCCGACGAGCGCCAGATCGAGGCCTCGCGCCGCGTCGGCGCGCCGGCGATCGAACTGCACACCGGGCGTTACGCCGATGCGCAGACCCCGGCGGAGGTGGCCGAAGAGCTCCAGCGCGTGGCCGATGGCGTGGCCTTCGGCCTGGCCCAGGGGCTGATCGTGAATGCCGGGCATGGCCTGCACTACCACAACGTCGAGCCGGTGGCGGCGATCAAGGGCATCAACGAACTGAACATCGGCCATGCACTGGTGGCCCATGCGTTGTTCGTGGGCTTCAAGGGTGCGGTCAGCGAGATGAAACAGCTGATTCTGGCAGCCAGCAACCGCTGAATGCGTCGTGACCTTCGCCGGCAAGGCCGGCTCCTACAGGCGCTGCGATTCCTGTAGGAGCCGGCCTTGCCGGCGAAGCCGCCTAGCCAAATATCAGACTGAAGCGCGTAGGCCCCTGCGCCGCGCTGGTCACCTCCACCTGCCCACCATGTACCTGCATGATCGACTGCACGATGGCCAGCCCCAGCCCCGTGCCGCCCTCTACCCGCGAGCGCCCGCAGCCCACCCGGTAGAACCGCTCGAACAGGTGCGGCCAGTGCACCGCCTCGATCCCCGGCCCCTCGTTGCGCACCCAGCATTGCACGCCCCGTGCGCTCTGCTCGATGCCGATTTCCACCAGGCGGCCCTCGGGGCTGTGGCGAATTGCATTGCTCAACAGGTTCGACAGCGCCCGCTGCAGCATCAGCCGGTCGCCCTGCACCGTGCCCCAGCCGCTGACCTTCAGGGTGATCGCCTTGCATTCGGCGCTCAGCGCGAACAGCTCCACCACCCGTTGCGCCTCGTCGGCCAGCGCCACCGGCTTCAACGCCAGTTGCTGACGCGGCGCGTCCACCTGGGCCAGGAACAGCATGTCGGTGATGATCCGGTTCAGGCGCGTCAGCTCCTCGATGCTGTCCTCCAGCGCCACCCGGTAATCCTGCGCCGAGCGCACCCGTGACAAGGTCACCTGGGCCCTGCCCATCAGGTTGCTGATCGGCGTGCGCAGTTCGTGCGCCAGGTCATCGGAAAACTGCGACAGACGCTGCACGCCGCCATCCAGCCGGTCGAGCATCACGTTGATGCCGCGCGCCAGGGCACTCAGTTCCTGGGGCAGCTTGTCCTCGGGCAGGCGGTGGCTCAGCTCCTGCGCCGACACCTGGGCGGCAATCCGCCGAAACCTGCGCAGCGGCAGCAGACCACGCTGCACCAGCTTCCAGGCGGCAATGCCGATCAGCAGCAACAGCAGTGGCAACGCCAGCAACGTCGAACGCAGGTAGGCTTGCAGCAGGCCGAGGTCGTCGGCCCGGTTCAGCGTCAGCAGTACCCGCACCGGGGTGCCGTCACGCAGGGTCATCAGGCGCGCGGCGGTCATCAGGCGGGCCTCGGCGCTGTCCTGCCATTCGCTGTAGCCCAGCGCTGTCCCGGCCGCGATACGCCGCAGCGGCTCGGCCTCCACTGCAGGCCCCAGGCTCAACAGGGCCGGGTGGCGTCCGGTCTGGGCGATGATGTTCAGGCTCAGATCGTCGTGGCCCATCACCAGGTCGAGCAGGGGGTGGGCGCGCGAGCCCAGGTCGCTGGCCTTCAGGTCCACCCCCAGGCTGTGCTCGATCTGCTCCATCTTGCGTGCCAGCACCTTGCGGGCGCGGTTGTCCAGTTCGTGGTCCAGCGCCAGTACCGCCAGGCTCGCCAGCAGCAGCACCAGCGCCGCGCCCATCAGGCTGACGCTCAGGCCCAGGCGCAACGACAGTCGTGCCGGTTTCATTCGCGCGCTTCCAGTACATAGCCCACGCCGCGCAGGGTGTGGATCAGCTTGTCCTCGAAGGGGTCGTCGATCTTGGCCCGCAGGCGCCGGATCGACACCTCCACCACGTTGGTGTCGCAATCGAAGTTCATGTCCCACACCAGCGAGATGATCTGCGTGCGCGACAGCACCTCGCCGCTCTGGCGCATCAGCAGGTGCAGCAGGGCGAACTCCTTGGCCGTCAGGTCGATACGCTGGTTGCGCCGGTAGGCGCGGTGGCGGCTGGGGTCCAGCTCAAGGTCGGCGACCCTGAGCGTGGCCGGCGCCAGGTTCTGCTCGCTGCGCCGCAACAGGCTGCGAATGCGTGCCAGCAGTTCGGGAAATTCGAACGGCTTGAGCAGGTAGTCGTCGGCGCCCAGGTCCAGGCCCTTGACCCGATCCGAGAGCCGGCCGTGGGCGGTCAGCATCATTATGCGGGTCGAGGACTCCGCCCGCAGGCGTTGCAGCACGCTCCAGCCGTCGAGCTGCGGCAGGTTGACGTCGAGGATGACCAGGTCGTAGGCGTGCTGGCGGGCCAGGTGCAGGCCGTCAATGCCGGTGGCGGCGCAGTCGACGATGTAGCCGTTCTCGCTCAGGCCCTGCTGCAGGTACTCGGCGGTACGGACTTCGTCTTCGATGATCAATAGGCGCATGGGGTACTCGCGGCGTGCAAAACGGCAATTCTCAACCCTTGAGTCACTTCAGGGTCAAGGCGTGTCGCGCATGGTAAGCCAAGCCGGTCCTGAGCGGCGCTGGATAACAGATTTGTAATCCTGGGGTCATGTTGACGATAAAGCCCGCTCCCTAAAGTGCCCGCTTCGAAATGGGCGCGGGGGATTCACGCATGACGTGCAGGCACAGGCTTCATCCACAGCGCGTGGCGCGGCTGGCGGCGCTGGCCGGGGTGCTGCTGGGGCTTTCGACAGCGCTGCAGGCGAGCGTGCTGACGCTTGATGCCGCCTTGCGCACCGCGCAGGACAACAACCCCGAGCTTGCCGCGGCGCGCTGGGGCACCGAGATCGCCCTGGGCGAACGCAACCAGGCCGGCCTGCTGCCCAACCCGGAGTTGAGCTGGGAGCAGGAAGATACCCGCCGCGGCTCGCAGACCACCACCGTCAGCCTCAGCCAGCGCCTGGAACTGGGCGGAAAGCGCGGTGCGCGGGTGGAGGTGGCTCAGCGCGAGCAGGCCCTGGCGGCGCTGGAACTGGAACGCCAGGGCAATGCCTTGCGCGCCGAGGTGCTGGCTGCGTTTCATGCCGCCGTGCAGGCCCAGGAACGGCTGCAACTGGCCGAGCAGTCGCTGCGCCTGACTGAGCGTGGCCTGCAGGTGGTGCAGGGGCGGGTGCGGGCCGGCAGCGCTTCCCCCATCGAAACCACCCGCGCGCAGGTGCAGGTGTCCGAGATGCGCCTGGAACGAGGCCGTGCCCAGCAGGCCGTGGCCGTGGCCTATCAGCAACTGGCCAGCGTGACGGGGGCGCCGCAGGCGGGGTTCGAGCGGGTGGCAGGCATGCCGTCCGACGCCCTGACCCCAGCCGAGGGCGACACGCTGCTTGCCCGCCTCGAGCGCACGGCCGAGCTGCGCCTGGCCCGCCTGCAGATCGAGCAGCGCGAGGCTGACCTGGGGCTGGCTCGCAGCCAGCGCATCCCCGACCTCACCGTCAGCCTGGGTAGCCAGTACAGCGAGGCCGACCGCGAGCGCATCAATGTGGTCGGGGTGTCGATACCGCTGCCCTTGTTCGATCGCAACCAGGGCAATGTGCTGGCGGCGGCGCGGCGTGCCGATCAGGCCCGCGACCTGCGCAACGGCGCCGAACTGCGGGTGCGCAGCGAAGTGGTGCAGGCGCTGGCGCAGTGGCAGGTGGCTGCGGGCGAGGTACAGGCCTTCGACCGCTCGATACTGCCGGCGGCGCAGCAGGCGGTGGACGCCGCCACGCGGGGTTTCGAGCGCGGCAAGTTCAGCTTTCTCGAGGTACTCGACGCCCAGCGCACGCTGGTGGCGGCGCGCACCCAATACCTGGCGGCGCAGGCCCAGGGCAGCGATGCGCGAGTCCGCCTGGAACGACTTTTCGGCGACCTGGCCACCGCCAGCCGCTGACCCCCGACGATTTGCCGAGGAATGTGCATGAACAGCAAAACCATCACGCTGGTGGCCGTCACCCTGACCCTGGGCGTTGGCCTGGGGGTTGTGCTGGGTCACCAGATGAATGCGCCGCAGGCCTCCCACGCGGCGCATGCCGAGGCGGGCCATGGCGATGAGGAAAAGGGCCATGGCGACGACGCCCATGGCGAGGAAGGCCACGGCGAAGAACAGCAGGAGGGCCACCTGACCCTGAGCGACGAGCAGATCCAGGTGGCCGGTATCGAGCTGGCCACCGTGGCCCCGCGCACCTTGAGCCGCAGCCTCGGCCTGCCGGGCGAGATCCGCTTCGACGAGGACCGTACCGCGCACCTGGTGCCGCGTGCGGCCGGGGTGGTGGAATCGGTGGCCGTGGTGCTCGGCCAGCAGGTCAAGGCCGGGCAACTGCTGGCGGTGATCGCCAGCCCGCAGATCTCCGAGCAGCGCAGCGAGCTGGCGGCCAGCCAGCGGCGACTGGAACTGGCGCGCGGCACCTTCGCCCGCGAAAAGGACCTGTGGCAGGAGGGCATCTCTGCCGAACAGGACTACCTGCAGGCGCGCCAGGCCCTGCAGGAAGCCGAGATCGCCGCCACCAATGCCCGGCAGAAGATCAGCGCGCTGAGTGGCAGCGTGGTGCTGGCCGGCGGCAACCGCTATGAGCTGCGTGCACCGTTTGACGGGCAGGTGGTGGAAAAGCACCTGGTGCCGGGCGAAGTGGTCAGCGAGAGCAGTGCGGCCTTCACCTTGTCCGACCTGTCGCGGGTATGGGCAACCTTTGGCGTGGCCCCGCGTGACCTGGCCAGGCTGCGCGTCGGCATGCCGGTGACGGTGCTGGCCAGCGAACTGGACGAGCAGGCCAGCGGCACGGTCAGCCATGTGGGCAGCCTGCTCGGCGAGCAGACCCGCACCGCCACCGTGCGGGTCACCCTGGACAACCCTCGCGGCGCCTGGCGCCCCGGCCTGTTCGTGGCGGTGCGGGTGCCTACCGAACGCCTGGACGAGGCGCTGGCGGTACCGGAGGCCGCGCTGCAGACCCTCGAAGAGCAGCCCACCGTGTTCGTGCGCAGTGCAGAGGGCTTCACCGCCCAGGTGGTGACCCCGGGTGTGGTGGCCGACGGCTTCGTGCAGATCAAGGCGGGCCTGCAGGCCGGCCAGCAGGTGGCGGCACAGGGCAGCTTCATCCTCAAGTCGGAGCTGGGCAAAGCCAGCGCCGAGCATTCCCACTGAGCCCCCACGAGTACTCCTCATGTTCGAACGGATCATTCAATTTGCCATCGAGCAGCGCCTGATCGTGATGCTCGCGGTGCTGCTGATGGCCGGGCTGGGGCTGGCCAGCTACCAGAAGCTGCCGATCGATGCGGTGCCCGACATCACCAACGTGCAGGTGCAGATCAACACCTCGGCGGCGGGCTTTTCACCGCTGGAAACCGAGCAGCGCATCACTTTCGCCATCGAGACCGCCATGGCCGGCCTGCCGGGCCTGGAGCAGACCCGTTCGCTGTCGCGCTCGGGGCTGTCGCAGGTGACGGTGATCTTCGACGAGGGCACCGACCTGTTCTTCGCCCGGCAACTGGTCAACGAGCGCCTGCAACAGGCGCGCGGGCAGTTGCCCGACGGCGTCGAGGCGGCCATGGGGCCGATCTCCACCGGCCTGGGCGAGATCTTCCTGTGGACCGTGGAAGCCGCGCCGGATGCGCGCAAGGCCGACGGCAGCGAGTACACGCCCACCGACCTGCGCGAGATCCAGGACTGGATCATCAAGCCGCAGTTGCGCAACGTGCGCGGCGTGGCCGAGATCAACAGCATCGGCGGCTACGCCAAGGAGTACCAGATTGCCCCCGACCTCAGGCGCCTGGCCGCCTACAAGCTGACCCTGGGCGACCTGCTGACGGCCCTGGAGCGCAACAACGCCAACGTCGGTGCCGGCTACATCGAGCGCCGTGGCGAGCAACTGCTGATTCGTGCGCCGGGGCAACTGGCAGGCATCGACGACATTGCCAACATCGTGCTGGCCACTGTCGACGGCACCTCGATTCGCGTGCGCGATGTCGCCCAGGTGGGCATCGGCCGCGAACTGCGCAGCGGCGCGGCTACCGAAAATGGCCGTGAGGTGGTGCTGGGCACCGTGTTCATGCTGGTCGGCGAGAACAGCCGCACCGTGTCGCGGGCAGTGGCCGACAAGCTGGCGCAGATCAACCGCACGCTGCCGGCGGGTGTCAGCGCGGTCACGGTGTACGACCGCACCGACCTGGTCGACAAGGCCATCGCCACGGTGAAGAAGAACCTGGTGGAAGGTGCAATCCTGGTGATCGCGGTGCTGTTCCTGTTTCTGGGCAACATCCGCGCCGCGCTGATCACCGCCATGGTGATTCCGCTGTCGATGCTGTTCACCTTCACCGGCATGTTCGGCAACAAGGTCAGTGCCAACCTGATGAGCCTGGGTGCGCTGGACTTCGGCATCATCGTCGATGGCGCGGTGGTGATCGTGGAGAACGCGATCCGCCGCCTGGCCCACGCCCAGCAGCACCATGGCCGCCTGCTGACCCGCTCCGAGCGCCTGCACGAAGTGTTCAATGCCGCCCGCGAGGCGCGCCGCCCGCTGATCTTCGGCCAGTTGATCATCATGGTGGTGTACCTGCCGATCTTTGCCCTGAGCGGGGTGGAGGGCAAGATGTTCCACCCCATGGCCTTCACCGTGGTGATCGCCCTGCTGGGAGCGATGCTGCTCTCGGTGACCTTCGTGCCGGCGGCCATCGCGCTGTTCGTCACCGGCAAGGTCAAGGAAGAGGAAAACCTGCTGATGCGCAGCGCCAAGGCCGGCTATGCGCCGCTATTGCGCTGGGTGATGGGGCACCGTGGGCTGGCGTTTTCCCTGGCCGGGGCGTCGGTGCTGCTGTGCGCGGTGCTGGCCGGGCGCATGGGCAGCGAGTTCGTGCCCAGCCTCAGCGAAGGCGATTTCGCCCTGCAGGCGCTGCGGGTGCCGGGCACCAGCCTGAGCCAGTCGGTGCAATTGCAGCAGCGCCTGGAGGAGAGTGTGGTCAGCCAGGTGCCGGAGGTGCAGCGCGTATTTGCGCGCACCGGCACCGCCGAGATCGCCGCCGACCCGATGCCGCCGAACATCTCCGACAGTTACGTGATGCTCAAGCCGCAGGCGCAGTGGCCCGACCCCGGCAAGTCGCGCGAGCAACTGATCGCCGATATCCAGCGCGCGGCGGCGCGGGTGCCGGGTAGCAACTACGAGCTGTCGCAGCCGATTCAACTGCGCTTCAACGAGCTGATTTCCGGGGTGCGCAGCGATGTGGCGGTCAAGGTCTTCGGCGACGACATGACGGTGCTCAACCGCACGGCAGCACAGATTGCCGCAACCTTGCAGGCGGTGCCGGGGGCATCGGAGGTCAAGGTCGAGCAGACCTCGGGCCTGCCGGTGCTGACCATCGAGGTCGACCGCGACAAGGCTGCACGCTACGGGCTCAACGTCGGCGATGTGCAGGACACCATCGCCGTGGCCGTGGGCGGCCGCCAGGCCGGCACGCTGTACGAGGGCGACCGGCGTTTCGACATGGTGGTGCGCCTCTCGGACGATGTGCGTACCGATATCGAAGGCTTGTCGCAGCTGCTGATTCCGGTACCGGCCAGTGCGGGCAGCGACGGCGGTATCGGCTTCATCAGCCTGGCCGAGGTGGCCAGCCTGGCGCTGGTGCAGGGGCCCAACCAGGTGAGCCGCGAAGACGGCAAGCGCCTGGTGGTGGTCAGCGCCAACGTGCGTGGCCGCGACATCGGTTCGTTCGTGGCCGAGGCCGGCGAGCGCATCGATACGCAGGTGGAAGTGCCGCCTGGCTACTGGACGCGTTGGGGCGGTCAGTTCGAGCAGCTGCAATCGGCGGCCAAGCGCCTGCAGGTGGTGGTGCCGGTGGCATTGCTGCTGGTGTTCGGGCTGCTGTTCATGATGTTCAACAGCGTCAGGGACGGCCTGCTGGTGTTCACCGGCATCCCGTTCGCGCTGACCGGCGGGGTGGTGGCGCTGTGGCTGCGCGACATTCCATTGTCGATTTCGGCGGGGGTGGGCTTCATCGCCCTGTCGGGGGTGGCGGTGCTCAACGGGCTGGTGATGATCGCCTTCATCCGCAGCTTGCGCGAGCAGGGCCGGCCGCTGCGCGTGGCCATCGACGAAGGTGCGCTGACGCGTCTGCGGCCGGTGCTGATGACCGCGTTGGTGGCGTCGCTGGGGTTCATTCCGATGGCACTGGCCACTGGCACCGGTGCCGAGGTGCAGCGCCCGCTGGCCACCGTGGTGATCGGCGGCATCCTCTCGTCCACCGCGTTGACCCTGCTGGTGCTGCCGGCCCTGTACCACTGGGCGCACCGCAAGGAGGAGGAGCACAATCTTGCAGCACTGTAATGTGCGGCTCACCTTGGCGTTAGCTTGGGCTGCTTATGATCGGTTCGAATCCAATCATGAGGGAAGGTCGATGAACCTGAGCAAGTACGCACTGATCGCCGCGTTGCTGCTGGGCAGCAGCGCGGCAATGGCCGAAGGCGGCGCCGAGCGCACCAAGGCGTTCTGGGCCGAGTTTCGCAAGAGCCAGGAGCGGGTGCATGGGGAGGGCAGGAAGGAGGTAGCGCAGAAGAAGGAGCAGGTGCAGCAGCAGGTGGTGAAGGACTGACGCACGCCGTGTTCGCAAGGGCCTCTGCGCCGGCAAGGCCGGCTCCTGCAGGCGAAGGGGCCCCCTTCTGATTACTTGCGCGCCACCAGCACCGCCCGCCTGGGTGCCGGCAGGCCTTCGACGGTTCGGGTCGGGTCGGTAGGGTCGAGGAAGTCGCTCAGCGACTGGTAGCGCATCCAGTCGGTGCTGCGTTGTTCCTCGACGCTGGTCACGCTCACATCCACGCAGCGCACATCGCTGAAGCCGGCGCGACGCAACCAGCGCTCCAGTGCCGGCACCGAGGGCAGGAACCATACATTGCGCATCTGCGCATAGCGGTCTTCAGGCACCAGCACCTGATGCTCGTCACCCTCGACCACCAGGGTTTCCAACACCAGTTCGCCCCCCTTGACCAGGCAGTCCTTGAGCGCCAGCAAATGCTCGATCGGCGAGCGGCGGTGGTAGAACACCCCCATCGAGAACACCGTGTCGAAACCTTCCAGGTTGGCCGGCAGGTCTTCCAGGGCGAACGGCAAGTGCCAGGCGGGAAGGTCCGGCAGGTAACGCTGCACGGCCTGGAACTGGCAGAAGAACAACCAGTTGGGGTCCACGCCGATCACGCTGTCGGCGCCGGCGCCGAGCATGCGCCATTGGTAGTAGCCGTTGCCACAACCCACATCCAGCACGCGTTTGCCGCGCAGGTCCAGGTGCGGCGCGACCCGTGACCACTTCCAGTCCGAACGCCATTCGGTGTCCACGTGCACGCCGAACAGGTCGAACGGGCCCTTGCGCCAGGGCGACAGGCCCATCAGCGCGGTGCGCACCTGTGCGCGGGTGGCGTCGTCGCAGTCGCTGTCCAGGCGCAGGCCGTGCAGCAGGTCGACCTGGCTGGGCTCCAGGGCCGGCAGCGCATCCAGTGCGCTTTGCCAGCGCTCCAGGTCGCCATGGCCCTTTTCCAGCTTGGCATCGAGTTGCGCTTGCAGGCCTTGGGCCCAGTGCGCCAATGGGGTGCCCGCCATGCGGCGGACCAGGGGAGTCAGATCGATCATGGCAGGGCAATCAGCGAGGCGAAGTTCAGGCACTGGAACCACGGCACCACCTGCGAGAAACCGGCTGCCAGCAGGCGCTGACGGTGTTCCTCGAGGCTGTCGGGTTTCATCACGTTTTCGATGGCACTGCGCTTCTGGGCAATTTCCAGTTCGCTGTAGCCGTTGGCGCGTTTGAAGGCCACGTGCAGATCGGTGAGCAGGGCCTGTTGCTGCGTGTCGGCAAAGCGCAGCTTCTCCGACAGGATCAGTGCGCCGCCAGGCACCAGGCACTGGCGAATGCGGCCAAGCAGGGCCAGGCGTGCCTGCGGCTCGATGAACTGCAGGGTGAAGTTCAGCGCCACCACCGACGCCGGCTGCAGGTCCAGCGCGGTGATGTCGGCCTCGATCACCTGCACCGGCAGCAACTCCTGGTGCATCGCGTCCTGGTGGCTGAGGTATTCGCGGCAGCGCTCGACCATGGCCGGGGAGTTGTCTACCGCCAGCACCTTGCAGCCCTCGCTGCGTACATGTCGGCGCATCGCCTGGGTCACCGCACCGAGCGAGCTGCCCAGGTCGTACAGCAGGGTATCGGGCTGGGCGAACTGGGCAGCCAGCACGCCGATGTTCTCGACGATCGTCGGGTAGCCGGGCACCGAGCGCTTGATCATGTCGGGGAAAACCCGCACGACATCTTCGTTGAAGGTGAAATCGGGGACCTGCGCCAGCGGGGTGGCGAACAGGCGATCGGGCTCTTTGCTCACGGGCAATCCAGGCGTTCGGCGGTAAAGGGCCGGCATTTTAGCCAATGTTGCAACAGGATGCATGGCCGACTGACCGGCGCGGCTGGCCGCTGCATTCCAATGCCGGCTTCGAGGAAAGCCTGCCGGCTATTTGTCTTGCCGGCGGGTCCTTAGAGTGAAGTGGCTTGACCCTATTGGCTCACTCACAAGGAATGTGAAATGAAACTCGAACCTGGCGCGCGCTCGTACGATACCGGTGAACTGGAAAAGGAAGCGGCCCTGCTGCCCAGAAACCTGATCGAAGGCATGAACCAGCGTGATGGCGAAAACGAGGGAGGGCTGACGCTTTCCCGCGAACATATCGTCACGCTCAATCAGTATGTGAAGTATGTCACCGGCCTGCCGACCGAAACCGCGTCGCTGGTGCCCTGGCTTGGCTACACCGACATCAAGGAGCCGGTACTTTCGGTCAGTGCCATGCGCACGACCTTTCTCAACCTGCACAAGCATGCCCGCGCCTGGGGCACGCTGTCCGACGAGTGCAAGAAGCTGTCCGCCGAGCTGGGGGTGTGTGCCCGTGGCATCAACACCACCGGCGAGGGGGTGATGCAGGAATGCGAGAAGACCAAGGCCCTTGGCGGGCGGCGTGATACGTGGGAGTCCGTGCAGTTCGCAGCGCCGGTTGCGTTGAGCTTCGGCGACCGGGAGATCGTCTCGTCGCTGGTGGACTACATGGAGGTGCTCAAGGATGAAGTCGAGCATTTTCACGCGCGCGTAAGCAGTGTGCGCAGCCACACCGAAACCTTTCGCGACACCGCGCGTTTCGAGCTGATGAACGAGGTCGCCCTCAAGACCGACGCCATCGAGCGCCACCAGGCCAGCGGTGCCACCCAGGCCCTGCGCGATGAGCTGGCGGCGCTGGACAAGGAAATCGACAACCTCAACAAGCAGTACGACGAGTACGTCAAGGCGGCCCTGTCCGGGCTGGCGGCCGGCCCGCTGGGGGCGGTCATCTCAGGCTCGATCTATGGCTCCAAGGCCGAAAAGGTGCGCAAGACCCGCAACCGGGTGCAGAAGGAACGCAAGGCTGTGGGGGCGCGCCTGACGGCGGCGGTCAACCTGGAGGGACGCCTGCAGGTGCTCACGACCCATATGGATGAACTGGCCACCCGCCTGCAGGAGGTGGTGACCGCTTCCTCGCACCTGCAGACGGCCTGGCAGACCATCGGCACCTACATCGAAGCGTCCATCGAAAAGCTCGAAAAGATGAACGACAGCCGGCAGCTGGGCATTTTCATCATCCATTTCAGAAACTTTCTCTCGCAGTGGGCGTTTATCGAAGCCTGCTCCATCACCATGAGCCGGGTCTTCGACGACACGCTGTGGGCCCAATAAGGAGCTACCCATGAGCAACATTCTTCAATTTCCGCTGGGCTGGGATGATCCGCAGTTCGACAGGGTCCTGCGTGCCGGTGCCGCCTACCTGAAGGCCGCCCAGGACAGCCGCTATGCCTTCCTGCCACTGTTGCACGAGCGTGTGGAGCGCAATGCACGCTGTCTTGACGACAACCTCCAGCAACTGATGCGCCATGCCGATCGCATCATCGTCGCGATCAAGAGCAATGACCTGGGCGGCCTCGAAAAGGACATCGACCCGAACGATGATCCCGAGGACATTGCGCAGTATCTGGAGGTGGCACAGGACGCCATCGGCGAGATTGCCGTCAAGCTCAACGATCAGTTGGGGCAGTTGCGCACGGCCACGGCTCAGATCACGGCCATCCCGGTCTATGACTCCAGTGCCGACAAGGCTCGCTATCAGGGCGAGCTCGACAGGCTGGCGGCCAATAGCAAGGCCTGCGAAGACGAACTGGCCGTGCGGCGCGAGGCCCTGGCCAGTCTTGACGAGGCGATCAAGGTACTTGAGGCGGCCAAGGTGGAATCCACCTTCGGCGGCCTGTTGCCGACCACCGAGCAGCTCAAGGCGGCGGCGGATGTCATCGCCACGGGCGGACTGTCGGTCGAGGCAGTGCAAGGCGCGCTGAAGAAAATTGGCGAAATCATCGGTGCGGCAATGGAAGGCATGCGCTATGCAACGATGCTCGAGCAGCGCCGAGGGATGCAGAAGCAGCACGATGAACTGCAACTGCAACTGACCGCGATGGCACGGGACAAGACGCGCCTCCAGGCCCAGTGCCAGCACCTTGAGGCTTATGCCGAGCTGGTCACGTCACGCGAGCAATGGCTGGCCGGCATCAGGCGCATCGCCGTGCAACTGAAGCCGGTTTGGGATCGGCTCATCGCCTGCAGCATCGACGATGTGCAGGCGTTGAGAGCGGTCAGCGAGCTGGTCGAGGCGTTGAAAGCCTACAAGAAAAAGATCAAGGCCGAGTATGTTGCCGGCCTTTGAGTGAAGGGCGCAAGGCGCTACAGGCTGTGCTGGCCAGCAGCGCCTTGCGGCTTCTGGATTGCTCTGGTGATGACCCACAATGAACAACATTATTCAAAGACTGAGGCATCCACTGCCTCAGGATGAGCTGGATACCCAGATAGCCCTGATTCCGCTGCAATTGGTGCAGGATCTGGAGGAGGAGGGGCGAATCGACCTGACGTTCACCCGCGAACACGTTGCCGTACTGGATGCCTACATGGACCATGTGATGGCGATACCGACCCGGCGGGAGGCCTTTCTGCAGTGGTTGGGATACTACCGTCACCCGGACCCCGAGCTCGACTTCTACCCGATGCAGGTGTTGTTCCATCGCATCAACCTCCACGCCGACTCATGGGGGCGGTTGAAGCAGAAAAGCATTCAGTTGCCCATCGCGCTGATCAACTGCGCCAGCTCCATCAGCCTGTCAGGCGAGCGTGCGCTGCTGGCCTGTGAACGTACCAAGGCGTTGGGCGGGCGCAGGGAGGCTTGGCAAGGCGTGCAGTTCGAGGTGCCCGTGCAACTGGATGCACCAGACCGAACCCTTGTGCTGGAGATGGCACGGTGGGTGGCCAACCTCAAGAACTCGGCGGGCGTCTTCCAGTTCCAGGTCGGTGAAGTACGCAAGGAGACTGACAGGTTTCGTGATGACGCCCGGTTCGAATTGAGGCCGGCACTGGGGCGCAAGATCGAGCGCCTGGTGGCATCCGGCACAAAGGAAGGGAACCTGGGGCTACTGGCGCAGCGCATGCGAAATCTGGTGGTACGCCTGGAAGACGTCACCACTGCTGCGTCGCACCTGCAGACCGCCTGGCAGTTCATCGAGACCTATCTGGACGCCTCGATCGGCAAGTTGCACAGCATGCAGGACAGTCAGCAACTGGCCAGATTCGTCATTCACTTCAAGAATTTCCTGGCGCAGTGGTCATTCATCGAAGAGTGCGCCAGGCGTCTTCAGAAACGCCTCGAGTAAATGCTCCGCGGCGCAGCCTCAGCGTACCTGGATGTCGCAGTCGAAGCTCATCGCCGGCTTGACCTCCGGTGCCCAGGGTTGCTGATACACCAGCAGCAGGTGGCCGCTGCCGCTGGCGCTGGCCTTGAAGCGCCACAGCGATCGGCCGGCACTGCCCACCAGGCCGGTGTCTTCGGGGTTGCTGTAGACCTCGGGGCCCAGCGCCGCAAGTACGCCGTTGGCCGGATTCTGCAGCAGCCAGCGATAACCGGTACTGGGGTTGCTGGGCAACGCCAGGGTGATGGCCTGGCCGACATCGAGCGTGACCGGGCACTGGCTCTGTTTTTCCACCAGCAGCGGCTGTGGAGGTGTGGGCTGGCTGGCACAGCTGGCCAGGAGTATCAGGCTCGAACTCAGTAACACACGGGATGCGGTCATCATGACTCCTGGCTCGGGGAGGGTCCGGGCAGCCGATAATAGGGAAAGTGTGCTGCCTTGGGAAGATTCTCACGCTTCGCTGCCGGGTGCCCGCGCGGGCTGCCTGCAGCCCGCGCTGTTTCTGTTACCGCTGTTTCAGAACAGCACCTTGGCCACGTCGCTGAAGCGCCTGGCGAAATGCACCTGCAGGCCGGCCTTCAGGTAGCCGGGCAGTTCTTCGAAGTCGCCGCGGTTGGCCTCCGGCAGGATCAGCTCGTGGATCTTCTGCCGGCGCGCCGCAATCACCTTCTCGCGTACCCCGCCAATCGGCAATACCTGCCCGGTCAGGGTCAGCTCGCCGGTCATGGCCACGCCTTTCTTCGGTGCCTGGTCGCGTGCCAGGGACAGCAGGGCGCTGGCCATGGTCACCCCGGCACTCGGGCCGTCCTTGGGCGTGGCCCCTTCGGGCACGTGCAGGTGAATGAACGACTCGTTGAAGTAGCCCACCTCACCACCGTACTGCTTGAGGTTGGCGCTGACGTAGCTGTAGGCGATCTCGGCGGATTCCTTCATCACCTCGCCCAGCTGGCCGGTGAGCTTGAAGCCACGGTTGAGGGTGTGGATGCGGGTCGCCTCGATCGGCAGCGTGGCGCCGCCCATGCTGGTCCAGGCCAGGCCGGTGATCACGCCCTTGCCCGACAGCACCTGCTCGCTGCGAAACACCGGCATGCCGAGTGAAGCTTCGAGGTCCTTGGGGCCGATCTTTATCACTGCATCGGGTGTGTCGATCAACTGCACCACGGCCTTGCGCACCAGCTTGCCCAGTTGCTTTTCCAGCTGGCGCACCCCGGCTTCACGGGCATAGCCTTCGATAACCGTGCGCAATGCGCTGTCGCTGATACCCAGGCTGGCCTTGGCCACGCCGGCCTTGGCCAGTTGCTTGGGCCACAGGTGACGCTTGGCGATGGCGACCTTTTCCTCGGTGATGTAACCGGACAGGCGGATCACCTCCATGCGGTCGAGCAGCGGCCCGGGGATGGCATCGAGGGTGTTGGCGGTGCACACGAACAGCACCTTGGACAGGTCCAGGCGCAGGTCCAGGTAATGGTCGAGGAAGTCGACGTTCTGTTCCGGGTCCAGGGTTTCGAGCAGGGCCGAGGCCGGGTCGCCCTGGTAGCTCTGGCCCATCTTGTCGATCTCGTCGAGCATGATCACCGGGTTCATCACCTCGACGTCCTTGAGCGCCTGCACCAGCTTGCCCGGCTGGGCACCGATGTAGGTGCGCCGGTGGCCCTTGATCTCGGCCTCATCGCGCATGCCGCCGACGCTGAAGCGGTAGAACGGCCGCCCCAGGGACTCGGCGATGGACTTGCCGATGCTGGTCTTGCCCACGCCCGGCGGGCCCACCAGCAGCACGATCGAACCGCTGATCTCGCCCTTGTAGGCGCCCACGGCAAGGAACTCGATGATGCGATCCTTGATGTCATCCAGGCCGGCGTGGTGCTGGTCGAGCACCTTGCGTGCATGCCTGAGGTCGAGCTTGTCCTTGCCGTACACGCCCCAGGGCAGGGCGGTGGCCCATTCCAGGTAGTTGCGGGTGACGGCGTACTCGGGCGAGCCGGTCTCCAGGATCGACAGCTTGCCCATTTCTTCGTCGATGCGCTTTTGCGCCGCAGCGGGCAGGGTCTTGCCTGCCAGGCGCTGCTGGAACTGCTCCAGGTCGGCGCTGCGATCGTCCTTGGTCAGGCCCAGCTCCTGCTGGATGACCTTGAGCTGTTCCTTGAGGAAGAACTCGCGCTGGTGCTCGCCGATCTGGCGGTTCACCTCGGCAGAGATCTCGTTCTGCAGGCGTGCCACCTCGACTTCCTTGCGCAGCATCGGCAGCACCTTTTCCATGCGCTTGAGCATGGGCACGCAGTCGAGTACTTCCTGCAGCTGGTTGCCGGTGGCGGAGGTCAGGGCGGCGGCAAAGTCGGTGAGCGGCGAAGGGTCGTTGGGGCTGAAGCGGTTGAGGTAGTTCTTCAGCTCTTCGCTGTACAGCGGATTGAGCGGCAGCAGCTCCTTGATCGCGTTGATCAGGGCCATGCCGTAGGCCTTGACCTCGTCGGTCGGCTGGCTGGGCTGGTGCGGGTATTCGACTTCCACCAGGTAGGGCGGGCGGTGGTGCTTGAGCCAGGTGCGGATCCGCACGCGGGTCAGGCCCTGGGCGACGAACTGCAGCTTGCCGTTCTCGCGGCTGGCGTGGTGCACCTTGACCAGGGTGCCGTACAGCGGCAGGGCCGAGGTATCGAAGTGGCGATGGTCTTCGGGCGGGGTGTCCATGAAGAACAGCGCCAGGTTGTGGTGCGGGGTCTTGGCCACCAGGTCCAGGGTCTCGGCCCAGGGTTCTTCGTTGACGATCACCGGCAGTACCTGCGCGGGGAAGAACGGGCGGTTGTGGATCGGGATCACGTAGACCTTGTCCGGCAGTTGCTGGCCGGGGATGGCGAGGGTGCGACCGGTGTGGTCGGAGGCGTCGAGATGCTCGACTTCAGCGTCTTGGTCGGGATGTTCGGGGAGATCCTGCTGGTCGCTCATGGGGCACCTGCGTGAATGACTATGGTGCTTAGATGGGGCGGGAGGGGGGAGGTTTCAATGGGCGGACAGGTATGTGCAGTGCCGGGCGGCCCCTTCAGCGACAAGGCCGGCGCCTGCCGGGCCATGCTGTCACATGGTCCTGCAGGCGCCGGCCTTGCCGGCGAAGGGCTGCACGGCAGCCCAGGTTCAGCGGTCGATCACTGCGCCAGTTTGTAGGCGATCATGTAATCGCCCATCTTGGTGCCCAGCGAACCGTGCCCGCCAGCCATCACCAGCACGTACTGCTGGCCATCCTTGCCGGTGTAGGTCATCGGCGTGGCCTGGCCGCCAGCCGGCAGGCGCGATTTCCACAGCTCCTTGCCGGTGTTCACGTCATACGCACGCAGGTACTGGTCCAGGGTGCCGCTCAAAAAGCCCAGGCCGCCGGCCGTCACCATCGAGCCGCCCATGCTCGGTACACCCACCGGCAGGCCGATCGGAATCGGCGAGCTGTCGCGGCTGGTGCCGTTCTTGTGCTTCCACACCACCTTGTTGGTGGTCAGGTCGATACCGGCCACATAGCCCCAGGCCGGGGCCTGGCACGGTACGCCCAGGGGCGACATGAACGGGTGCATGATCACCGCGTAAGGTGCGCCGGTGTTGGGCTGCACGCCGCTGGTCTCGCTTTCGCGCTTGCTGCCCTCGGCCACTTCGGCACGCGGCACCATCTTCGACACGAAGGCCATGTAGTTGGGGCTGGTGAACAGCAGCTGACGCACGGGGTCGACCGACACGCCGCCCCAGTTGAACACGCCCACGTTGCCCGGGTAGATCAGGCTGCCCTGCTCCGACGGCGGGGTGTACTGGCCCTCGTAGCGCAGTTCGCGGAACTGGATACGGCACAGCATCTGATCGAACGGGCTGGCGCCCCACATGGCCGCCTCGGTCAGGTCCGGGCCCAGCAGGTTCAGGTCCGAGCGGGCCTGGGTCGGTGCGGTGTGGTCGCCCTTGACCGCGCCCTGGGGCGCCGGGATCTCGCGGATCGGCACGATGGCGCTGCCGTCACGACGGTCGAGCACGTACAGGCTGCCCTGCTTGGTCGGGGCGATCAGTGCAGGTTTGACGCCGTCGGCGGTCTTCAGGTCGAGCAGGGTCGGCTGGCTGCCGACGTCCATGTCCCACAGGTCGTGGTGGGTGAACTGGTAGTTCCAGCGTACCTTGCCGGTGGCCAGGTCCAGGGCGACGATGCCTGCACTGAACTTCTCGGCACCTGGGGTGCGGTCGGCGCCCCACTGGTCAGGGGTCTGGTTGCCCAGTGGCAGGTACACCATGCCCAGCTTCTCGTCGACGCTGGCCAGCGACCACATGTTGGCCGAGTTGCGGCTGTAGGTCTTGCCCGGTGCCAGCGGCGCGGTCTCGTCCGGGTTGTCGCTGTCCCAGTTCCAGACCAGACGACCGTCATGCACGTCGTAGGCACGGATCACGCCTGAGGGCTCGTTGGTGGACTCGTTGTCGGTGACGTGGCCACCGATGATCACCAGCTCGCGAGTGATCGCGGCAGGCGAGGTGGAGTAGTAGCCACCGGCGGTGAACGGGCCGATGCCCTGGGTCAGGTCGACCACGCCCTGGTTGCCGAAGCCTTCGCAGACCTTGCCGGTGTCGGCGTTGATCGCGATCAGGCGCGCATCGGCGGTGGGCAGGTACAGGCGACGCGGGCAGCTGCGCACCACGGCCTGGCCGGCTTCGGAGATTTTCGGCGCAGGGGCGCCGTCCATGTTCACGTAGTTGTTTTCGTCGTAGTACGACACGCCACGGCAGGTCATGTGGGCAAAGCCCTTGAAGCCCACCGGGCTCTTGATCTGCGGATCGAAGCGCCAGATCTCGGCACCGGTATCCGGGTCCAGGGCCAGCACCTTGCTGTGCGCGGTGCAGGCATACAGCTTGCCATTGACCTTGAGCGGGGTGTTCTCGTTGGTCAGCTCGACCGGGTCATCGCTGGTCGGCAGGTCGCCGGTGCGAATGCGCCAGGCCTCTTCGAGCTTGTGCACGTTGTTCGGGGTGATCTGGCGCAGCGGCGAGTAGCGGTCACCGAATTCGGTGCGCCCGTAGGCCTGCCAGTCGCCATCGGGCATGGCCGGCGCGGTGCTGCTCAGCTCGGTGCTGTCGCGGCCCAGCTCGCCCTTGATTTCACCCGGGAAGGTGAACTGGCTTGCCACTGCGGTGGCGCCCGACAGCACCACCGCCAGGCTCAGCAGCCCGGTGTTGAGCTTGCCGGGCTGGCCCAGCAGCGGGCGGCGTGCCCACGGCAGCAGCAACACCACGCCCAGGGCGAACCACAGCGACAGGCGCGGTACCAGTTGCCACCAGTCCAGGCCGACCTCCCACAATGCCCACAGGGTGCTACCCAGCAGCACCAGGCCGTACAGGCCCAGCGCGGTGCGGCGCAGTGCCAGCAGCAGCACGCCCGACAGGGCAAAGCCGATACCGGCGATCAGGTAATACAGCGAGCCGCCGAGCTGGCTCAGCTTGATACCGCCGGCCAGCAGCGCCAGCCCCATCAGCAACAGCAGCACGCCGAGCAGTCTCGGCAGCCAGCGGGTTCTACTCAAGGCACCATCAGTGCTCATCGTGTGTTCTCCATCAAGGTGAAAAGGTTCGAGCCGCAGGGCCCGTTCAGAAGCTGCTCTGGATCTTGAGGCCGCCGATCAGCGCGTCGTCCACGTGCCCGACCCCGCCCGGGTGGCGGATGTACTGCAGGTTCGGGCGCACGGTCAGCCACTGGGCCAGGTGGATGCCGTAATACAGCTCGGCGCTGTACTCGGTGTCCTGGACGGGCAGGAAGGCGGGGTTGTCGTAGTCGAAGAGGGCATTGGCGCGGTTGCGGGCCTCGGCGTTCCTGCGATAGGCCGGGTTGACGTGCACGCGAGCGAGGGCGAAGCCGATGTCGTCCTTGGCGCGGGCATCGAACAGCCCTTTGTAAACCACACCTGCCTGAACATAGTTGTCGATGGCATTGGTCTTCTTGTCGTGCAGCGTGGCATTGGCAAAAACGCTCAGGCCACGTGAGTGATCGCTGGCCAACGACGTCACCTGCTGCTGTGCCCCCAGCCAGAACCCGTGCTTGCTCGAGCTGCTGCGATAGTCCTGGCCACTGAGGGCTGCCGGTTGGCCGTTGCCGTCCTTGTAAACATCTTGTGCCTTGGCACTACTGTAGTAGTAACCGGCGCGATATTCCCCTTTGAGGCCGTCGATGGCCGGCGTCCACACCAGTTCCACCGGCAGTACCGCGCCCTGGGTGCCGCTGCCGCTGAGCTTGAAGCCGTTCTGGCGCTCGAGGTTGGAGGGGTTCTGTTCGTAGGCACCGACCTGGGCGTAGAGTTCCGGCGTAAGGTGGTACTTGACGCGCAGGGCCCACTGGCTCACCGGCCAGTTGTACCAGATGCTGCCGGCCCAGTTGCCCACCTGCGAGCCGCAGAAGGCCAGGTTCTGGAAGTCGCAGGGGAAGCTGTTGAAGTCCTCGCCCTGGCCGAAGCGCCCGACCTTCACGTCGAGGTCGCCGTCCAGGTACGTCTGCTTGAACCACATCTGGGTCAGCCGCCAGGTCTGGCCACGGCCCCAGACTTCCTGGGCCGAGGTGAAGCCGCCCACCCGCGGATCGTTGATGCGATCGTTGCTGATGTTGTTGCCGTGGCGCTCGGTCACGGTCAACTGGAATTCGGCGCCCTGCCAGCCGAGGATCTTCTGCAGGTCCAGGTGGCTGCCCAGGCTGAACTGGTCGCTGTAGCGGGCGGTGTTGCTGTGGTCGTGGCCACCGTGCAGGTTGCTGCCCATCTCCCCGGTGTAGCCCAGAGTGAAGTCGTAGCCGCGCTCGGCCAGCGCCGAGCGTGTGCCGCCCCAGTCGCCGAGCATCCAGGGCGAGTCGCCGTCGAAGAGGGGGGCGGCCTGCAGGCTGCAGGCCAGCGTGCTGGCGGCCAGGCCTGCCAGCAAGGTCGCGGCGGCGGGGGGCAGATGATGGAACTGATGCATGAGATAGCGCTGTCTTTTGATTGTTGGAAGAACGGCAAATTGCCCGAGATGCAGGCATCGTCGAGGGCAAGGCAGTATCAGGAATAGGTGAAGCGGTTCAGCTTGAGGCGGGGAGGATATAGGCGAACGTGCCGGAAAAAAAGCCGGATCAGCAAGAGTGACCGTTGCCGGATGGGTAACAATCCGGCAACGGTGTGGGTTCAGAAGGTGGTTCGCAGGCCTACCTGGACGCTGCGACCCGGCGCTGGGGCGATGTCGCGCAGGATCGAACTGGCATAGCGTACGGTCTGGTCGGTGAGGTTTTCGCCGCGCACGAAGGCCAGCCATTCACTCTGGCCGATCTCGAAGCGATAGCCCACGCTGGCCCCCAGGGTGGTGTAGCCGTCGGTGCTGGTTTCATTGGCCGGCTTGCGATGCTGGCTGCTGGCATGCTGCACGTCGACCCGTGCCTGCCAGCGTTCAAGGTTCCAGGTCAGGCCGCTGTTCAGGCGCAGCGGGGCAATGCGTGGCAGGTCTTCGCCGGTATCCAGGTTCTTGGCGCGGGTGTAGTCGCCAGACAGTTCCAGGGCGAAGCTGCCGTAGGCGTTTTCCAGCAGTTGCCAGCGGTCCTGGGCTTCGATGCCGTAGAAGCGGGCGCGCACGCCGTGATAGAGGTATTCGGGCACGTCGCCATGCTCGTGATCATGGTCGTGATCGTGATCGTCATCCCCGTGATCGTGATCATGCCCTTCGCGCAGGTTGCCGCTGGCCAGCAGGCCGATGTAGTTGCGGAAGTGGCTGTAGAACACGCCCACGCTGCCCTTGTGCGTGCCGTTGTCGAAACGCAGGGCCAGGTCGCTGGAGATCGCCTTCTCCTTCGAAAGCCCCGGGTCGCCCACCTCGTAGGTGCCGGTGGCGACGTGAGCGCCATTGGCATACAGCTCGTAGAAGGTCGGTGCACGTTCGGTGTAGCCCAGGCTGGCGGCCAGCGACCACACCGGGGTCAACTGGTACACCGCACCCGAGGACAGGCTGGCGGCGGTGAAGCTGCTGGCGCTGTCGGCCTGGGCGAAACGTTCGCTGCCCTGGCTGTCGGGGTCGACCCGGGTGTGCTCCAGGCGTGCGCCCAGGCTCAGGTCGAGGCGGTCGGTGGCCTTCCACTGTTCGAGCACGAACAGCGCCAGGCTGTCGGTATCGGTCTGCGGCACGAAGGCTTCTTCGCCCAACGCCGAGAACTCGTTGCGGGTGACCTGGGCGCCGATCACGCCTTCCACCGGCCCCAGCGGCTGGTGCCGAGCCTCGACGCGGGCCTCGTAGCCCTTGTTCTTGAAGGTGGTATGCACCTCGCCGCCTTCCAGCTCCTGATGCTTGTAGTCGGTGTAGCCGGCGTCGAACTTGAGCGAGCTGAACGGGCCGTCGAGGTCGCGCAGTTCGGAGGCAAAGGCGTAGTGGTCCTGTTCCATGGCCAGACGCACGCCGGGCTCGGCCACCGAACCGTAGTTGGCATCGTAGCGGCTGTAGGACAGGCCCGCGTAACCGTGTTCCCAGTTGTACGAACCGCCGACGGCACCACCGTCCTGGCGCCCGTCGCTGTTTTCCAGGCGATGCTTGCCGCCGGGTTCGTCGGCATCGCGCACCTTCGAACTGCGGGCGTAGCCGGGGATGCGCAAATCGTTGAACTGGCGGCTGTTGGCGTCCAGGTGCAGGGCGAAGCGGCCATCGCCGGCTTCCAGCTTGCCCGCACTGCTGCGGGTGGTGTCGGCGCCCCCGTAGCGCAGCTCGCCGGCACCATGAATGCCTTGCACCGGCGCGTCGGGGATGCGGTTGTCGAAGGTGTTGACTACCCCGCCGATGGCATTGCCACCGTAGAGCAGGGCGGCCGGGCCGCGCACGATCTCGACGCGCTCGACGTTCACCGGGTCCAGTGGCACGGCGTGGTCGTACGACAGCGAAGAGGCATCCAGTGCACCCACGCCGTTGCGCAGGATACGGATCCGGTCGCCGTCCAGGCCGCGGATCACCGGGCGGCTGGCGCCCGGGCCGAACCAGGTGGAGGCGACGCCGGGCTGGGTGTTCAGGGTTTCGCCCAGGCTGCCCTTTTGCTGCAGGGTCAATGTGTCGCCTTCGAGCACGCTGCTGGGGGCTGCCAGCGGGGTGCCCAACGGGTTGGCGGTGATGACCTGGGGTTGCAGTTCAACCGCGTGGCTGGGCAGCGAGGCCAGCCACAGTGCGGCGGCAAGGGGGGAGAGGTGGAGCGGCAGGTGACGCATGGTGGGGTCCTTGGCAGTTATCGTTTTGGTTACAATATAACATTACCGTAAAACAATAAATGCCAAGGTGCTGTCCAGAGCCTTCGTGGTCACTAGAATCACCTCAGGTGCCCTTGATCGAGAAAGGCCGCACCAGGTGCTGACGCGCCGCCGCACCTGGGCTAAGGTGCGCACCTTCGTTTGGCTGGAGCACAGGCATGACTGCCGCTGACAACAACCCGCTGCATGGCGTGACACTGGAACAGATCCTCACCGCGCTGGTGGCGCACTACCAATGGGAAGGGCTGGCGCAGCGCATCGATATCCGCTGCTTCAAGAGTGACCCGAGCATCAAGTCGAGCCTGACCT
Organism: Pseudomonas sp. 8209; assembly: GCF_028682105.1. Classification (NCBI taxonomy): domain Bacteria; kingdom Pseudomonadati; phylum Pseudomonadota; class Gammaproteobacteria; order Pseudomonadales; family Pseudomonadaceae; genus Pseudomonas; species Pseudomonas sp. 8209. Next base: position 135,865 of record NZ_JANIAH010000005.1, on the reverse strand, counting down.
TCCTGCGCAAGACGCCCTGGGCGCGGGAGAAGGTCGAGCGCCTGTACCTGAAGCTGCAACGCGGTCGCTGAGCCGATGCCGGTGGCTGACCGTCGCATGGGCATCGGCCTGCTGGCGGGCCTTGGCTGGGCGGCGTTGACCATCCAGCTGTATCTGGTGCTGCTGGCGCGCTGGCAGGATCAGGCCAGCCTGCTGGGCGGGCTGGTGAATCTGTTCGGTTATTTCACGGTGTTGAGCAATACCCTGGTGGCCACGGTGCTGACCCAGGCGGCCTTTGGCCGTGAATCGGCGGCGCGGCGCTGGTGGCTGTCGCCCTGGGTGAGTTCCGGGGTGGCGGTGAGCATCGTGTTCGTGGCGCTGGCCTACAGCCTGTTGCTGCGTCACCTGTGGCAACCGCAGGGCTGGCAGTGGCTGGCCGATGAGCTGCTGCACGACGTGATGCCGGCGGCCTATGCGCTGTACTGGTGGTGGTGCGTGCCCAAGGGGCAGTTGCGTTTCACGCACCTGCTGGGCTGGCTGGTGTATCCGCTGGGGTACTTTGGGTATGTGCTGGCGCGCGGTCACGGTATCGGTTTCTATCCGTACCCGTTCGTCGATGTGGCGAGCCTGGGCTATGCGCAGGTGCTGCTCAATGCGCTGGCCATGCTGGGGGGCTTCATTCTGGTCGGCGTGCTGCTGATCGTCCTCGACCGCTGGCAGGGCAGGCGCCTGGCACGGGCCCAGGCGCAACCCTGAAGGTCGACGCTTATTCCTCGTCGTTGGGGTCCAGTCGCCAGTAGGCGGCCGCCTTGAGGTACGCCTCGTTAACGCCTTTCTCTTCCAGCAGCAGGCTCTTGGCCTTGCGCGTCAGCGCCTTTTCCAGGGCAACCCAGGCGTACAGCGTGCCCGACGGCAGGCTCAGGTCGCGCAACACCTGCAGCACGTCCTGCTGGTGGCGCCGTACCCAGATCACCTCGACCTGCGCCGCGCTGGGCAGCGGCTGGCGTTCCTGGTCGTCCTCGATTTCGATCACCGCCAGCACCTTGCGTCCGGCTGGCAACTCTTCGAGCCGGCGGCCGATGGCCGGGATGGCGGTTTCATCGCCCACCAGCAGGTAGCTGTCGAAGATGTCCGGCACCACCAGCGAGGCGCGTGGCCCGGCGATATGCAGGTAATGGCCGGGTTCGGCCTGGGCCGCCCAGGTGGAGGCGGGGCCGTCGCCGTGCAGCACGAAGTCCAGGTCCAGCTCGCCGGCGGCCAGGTCGATGCGCCGCGGGGTGTACTCGCGCATGGTCGGTCGCACGTCGGTGGCGCCGGGGTTGTCCAGGGCCACCTGTTCTTCGGGGGAGCAGGCGAACATGAGTTTGACGTGGTCGTCGCTGCCGACGCTGAGAAAGCCCTGCAGCTCGGCGCCGCCGAGGGTGATGCGGCGCATGCGCGGGGTCAGCTCGGTCACGCGCAGTACCTCGAGGCGGCGGCGCTTGATCTCGTGGTTGACGCGATGGATCGAAAGGTTGGGGCTGTCCGTCATTCGGAAGTCTCCTGGGTGGGGGTTGCCGGGCCGGCAACGATGGCTTTTGCGGTGTCGTTGAGCAGGGTGCGTACCCGCTCGATCTCTGCGGGGTTCCAGCGCCCGGCGTGGATCTGCAAGGCATGGCGCAGGTTGTGTACGGCTTCGTGGATTTCCGGCGGACGGTCGTGCACGCGCATCGAGCGCTTGCTCACCTCGATGCGCGTGCGCACGCCGTCCAGGGCGATGGCCTGGTCGACCAGCGACTGGCGCCCGGCGTCGGTGACGCTGTAGAGCTTCTTGCTGCCGTGGACTTCGCCGCTGATCAGCTCGCTCTCTTCGAGAAAGGTCAGGGTCGGGTAGATCACGCCGGGGCTGGGGCTGTAGCCGCCGTCGAACTCGGCCTCGATCTGGCGGATCAGGTCGTAGCCGTGGCCGGGCTTTTCCGAAAGCATGGCCAGCAGCAGCAACTTGAGATCGCCGGGGGCGAACACGCGGGGGCCACGGTCGCCGCGTTCACGGCCGTGCCGGCGCTCGAAGCCGTCATGGCGCTCGCCGCTGTCGCGGTGGGGTGGGTGATGGTCACGCATGGACTGTCTCCTGTCTGCGTTTCGATGTATCTAAAGATATTACTCAAGATATATCTTAACGCAAGACGTGGAGATGATTATTTTTCGCATTTGGCGCTGATCTGTTTCGCCGGCAAGGCAGGCTCCTGCACGCAAGCGTGTGGTTGGTGCAGGCGGGCGAATGGCTTCAGGGCTTCGAAAGGTCTTGCGTTGCCACCAGCGGCGGCGTGCACAACGTGTTGCCCCCCGGCTGCAGGTACGGCAGCAGTATCGGCGCCATGCCCTTGAGCACCTGCACCGGCAACGCCGAGGTGAACTTGAATGCCTCGGCCGCGCGCCCCGGCACGAACGCCGTCAAGGTGCCGAAATGGTTGTCGCCCAGAAAGAACACGAACGTCGCGGTGCGGTTCAACGAACGCGAACCGATCAGCCGCCCGCCAGCACCGAAGCTCTCGATGCGGTTGTCCCCGGTGCCGGTCTTGCCGCCCATGGTCAGCAGGGTGCCATCGGGCAGCTTGAAGCTCCCCGACACCCGTCGTGCCGTACCGGCGTCCACCACCTGCGACATGGCCCCGCGCAGGGCCCGCGCCACTTCCACCGACAGCACCCGCTGGCCCCGGTCCGGGTCACCGGCCAGGCGCAGTTCATAGGGCGTGTCGGCGGCGAAGTGCAGGGTGTCGATACGCAGCACCGGCAGGCGCACGCCGTCGTTCTGGATGATGCCCACCAGCTCGGCCAGCGCCGCCGGGCGGTCGCCCGAGCTGCCGATGGCGGTGGCCAGCGATGGCACCAGGTGATCGAACGGGTAGCCCACGCGCTTCCAGCGCTGGTGAATGTCGAGGAACGCCTCGATCTCGACCATGGTACGGATACGGCTGTCACGGGCGCCCTTGTGCCGGCTCTTGAACAGCCAGCTGTAGACTTCCTGGCGTTCGAAATGGCTGGCCAGCACCGCGTCCTGAAAGCTTGCGGTGGGGTTCTTCAGCAAGTAGCCCAGCAGCCACAGGTCCAGCGGGTGCACCCGGGCGATGTAGCCCTGGTCGGGCAGGTCGTAGGTGCCCGGGCCGTAGGCGGCATACAGGCCTTCCAGACGCTGGTCGGTCAGTTGGTCCTTTTTCAGCGGTGGCCGCTTGGCCGCCCCTGGCTCGGCCTTCATGTGCGCGCGCACGAAGGCGTTGAAGGTGGCCTGGTCGGCCTCGGGGAACAGGTAGCGGTGCACGGCGGCCAGGCGGATCGGCGTGACCCGCAGGCTGTCGAGAAAGGTGTCCAGGCGTTCCTGGGAGGTCTTGCGCTGGTACTTCTTCCAGAACCGGCGCATGAAGTCGGTGCCCTCGCGGTCGGCGAAGCGGGCAAGGTATTCCTGGCGCCGCGGCTCGGCATCGTCCTTGAGCAACTTGCCGCTGTTGCCCGGTGCCGAATAGGTGCTGTAGCGCACCAGGTCGCGCATCAGGCGAATGAAGGGCAGGTTGATCGACTCGCGCAGGGCATCCTTGAGGGTCGGCATGCGGCCGTTGTCCTCGCGGCGAAAGTTGTTGAACACGTGCATGCCGCCGCCGGTGAAAAAGGCTTCGCCGGGGCTGGCCGAATACTTGCGCTCCAGCGCCGCGTCGAGCATCGCGGTGATGTTGCGGTCCTTGTTGCGGGCCAGGTAATCCAGGGCCCAGCGGCTGATGAAGTCGGTGTCGGCCACCTCCACCTTGCTCAACTGGGCCGGGGTCATGTCGACGTACTTGTCGTGCAGCTCGGCGATGATTTCCAGGTACTGGGTCAGCACCCGCAACTTGGCGGTGGAGCCCAGCTCAAGCTTGCTGCCCTCGTTGATGTCGAACGGCTGGTCGGTGCTGTCGGTCTGTACCCGTACCCGCGAGCCGTCGGCGGTGCGTTCCAGCAGGGTGAAGCTGTAGCGCACCTGGGTGGTGCTGGTGGGGGTCAGCAGGCGTTCGCCAATCAGCCCCATCTGCGCCGCAAAGGCCGGGTCGGCGAGGCTCTTGAGGTACTCGCTGACCTGCCCCTGCAGGTCGGCCTGCAGCGTGCTGGTGGCCGACAGGTCGAGGCGGTCCAGGTCGTACAGCGGGCGCCCCAGCGCCGACGACAAGCGGCTGCGGGCCACGCTGATGCCCTTGTTGGTGACGATGGGCACGATGGTCGGCTGCGCCACCCAGTCGCGAAACACCACCTTGCTTGCCAGCGCGGCATCGGCCAGCGGGCGGTCGATGATGTTGTTGGCGGCCAGCAGGCGCACGTGGCTGTCGGTGAGGGTGGCCAGTTCGTTGCGACCCTTGGACAGAAAGTGCGACGGGCGACGCTGGGCGATCATCAGCGACAGCACCTGGCGCAGTGCCAGGCCACGCGCGGCCAGGCTGGCCGGGTCGCTGTCGGTACTGGCCAGGGTCTTGTTGACCTCGGCAAAGTCGGCGCCGTACCACACCCGCAGGCCCTCGGCCATGCCGTGCACTTCGCCGTGGCCGGGCACCGCCGACAGCGGCACGCTGTTGAGGTAGTCGCGCACGATGCGCTGGCGTGCGCCCAGGGTCTGCGGCCCGTCCTGGTAGGCGCGCACGCTGGCCGAAATCATCTGGCGCAGTTTCTCGCTGCCCGACACCGTGAGGCCATCGGGGGAGTGGCGGTATTTTTCCAGCTGCGTGGCCAGCGTGCTGCCGCCGGCCGACTGGCCGGGCAGGGCCAGGTGCTTGGCGACCTGACTGTAGGCGGCCATGGCGAAGCGCGGCCAGTCCACCGCCGGGTTGCTGCGCGGATCGGCGGGGTCGAGCAGGTCGCGGTTCTCGATGAACAGCAGGCTGTGCACGATCACCGGCGGGATCGAGGCGAAATCCGGGTACAGGTGCTGCGGGTAATGGAACTGGTACAGCGCGTCGCCCTTGCAGTCGGTGATCGACAGGCCGGCCTGGATCTTCTCGGCATAGGGCACGAAGAACCCGTGCTGCACATAGTTCATCAGCGCCGGCGAAAAACGCGCCTGCTCGACGATCACGTAATCGCGCTTGAACAGCCGCGGCAGGAACTCGCCCAGCGCGCTGTAGCCCAGACGCTTGTCGAACGGGCCTTCGCCCGGGTAGATGACGGCATCGCTGGGGCCCTTGTGCATCGAATAACTCAGGGTGGCGGCGAACTGGCTGAACTCGCGCGCCTGCAGGCGCGAGGTGTGCATTTCACGGGCGATCGCCAGGCCCAGCAGTACCAGGGCCCCCAGCACCAGCAGGCCGAACAGCCACCAGCCATAGCGCCGGCGGGGACGTTTGGGCAATGCGGGAGTATCCGGTTGTTCTGCGGCAGCCTGCGTCTTGTCTGGTTCCGTTTGCCACTGTGCGCCCATAGTGTTCAGCCCGGCTGCGTATGTTCGTCTCGCTTGCCTGAAGCTTAGACGCTGGTCGCAATTGATGAAAAATTTGTGGGTTGCCAGCGGCAGGTTCGCCAATCACGGCGCGAACATGCGCCTTTGGTGCAAGGTTGTGTTGCCCCGTTTTGGTGCTATGTTAGCCGCCCGGTTGACACCCGCACGGCCAAGCGCGGGTAATGCCACTCCGAATAAGCGGTAATTGCCGAGAGTTCTCGCCAAATATCGGGGTTTATATAGTGAAAAGCCCTGTAGCGGCCTTCCTATACTGCTCGCCCCTTTCGCTCGGCCGGTGCTCCGCGCACCGGTCGACGTGCTTGCCCACAAGGTGAGCCCGGCGCGGCGAAACAGCAGCCTATCGGCGCTGTACAGCCTGCACGAAGGGTTATATCCAATAACAAAATGAGGTTGTATTCCTATGCCAGTCGGCAACCACCCTTCTCATGGTGAGACCGCCCAGGGCGGCCCACTCAAGCGGGAACTCGGCGAACGTCACATTCGCCTGATGGCGCTGGGCGCCTGTATCGGTGTCGGGCTGTTCCTCGGTTCGGCCAAGGCCATCGAAATGGCCGGGCCGGCGATCATGCTGTCCTACATCATCGGCGGCCTGGCGATCCTGGTGATCATGCGCGCGCTGGGCGAGATGGCCGTGCACAACCCGGTGGCCGGGTCCTTCAGCCGCTACGCACAAGACTACCTGGGCCCGCTGGCGGGCTTTCTGACCGGCTGGAACTACTGGTTCCTGTGGCTGGTGACCTGTGTCGCCGAGATCACCGCGGTGGCCATCTACATGGGCATCTGGTTCCCGGACGTACCGCGCTGGATCTGGGCCCTGGCGGCGCTGGGCAGCATGGGCGCGATCAACCTGGTGGCGGTGAAGGCCTTCGGCGAGTTCGAATTCTGGTTCGCCCTGATCAAGATCGTGACCATCATCGCCATGGTGCTGGGCGGCATCGGCGTGATCGCCTTCGGCTTCGGCAACGACGGTGTGGCGCTGGGCATCTCCAACCTGTGGAGTCACGGCGGCTTCATGCCCAACGGCGTGACCGGCGTGCTGATGTCGCTGCAGATGGTGATGTTCGCCTACCTGGGCGTAGAGATGATCGGCCTTACCGCCGGTGAAGCGCGCAACCCGCAAAAGACCATCCCGCAGGCCATCGGCTCGGTGTTCTGGCGCATCCTGCTGTTCTACGTCGGCGCGCTGTTCGTGATCCTGTCGCTGTACCCGTGGAACGAGATCGGCAGCCAGGGCAGCCCGTTCGTGATGACCTTCGAGCGCCTGGGCATCAAGACCGCAGCCGGCATCATCAACTTCGTGGTGATCACCGCGGCGCTGTCGTCGTGCAACGGCGGTATCTTCAGTACCGGGCGCATGCTCTACAGCCTGGCGCAGAACGGCCAGGCCCCGGCCAGCTTTGCGCGCACCTCGCGCAACGGCGTGCCGCGCAATGCACTGCTGCTGTCGATCGGCGCGCTGCTGCTGGGCGTACTGGCCAACTACCTGGTACCTGAAAAGGTCTTCGTGTGGGTGACCTCGATCGCCACCTTCGGCGCGATCTGGACCTGGGTGATGATCCTGCTGGCGCAACTGCGCTTTCGCGCCGGGCTGAGCCAGGCCGAACGGGCCGCGCTCAAGTACCGCATGTGGCTGTGGCCGCTGAGTTCCTACCTGGCCCTGGCGTTCCTGATCCTGGTGGTCGGCCTGATGGCCTACTTCGAGGAAACCCGCGTGGCGCTGTTCATCGGCCCGGCGTTCCTGGTAATGCTGACGGTGCTGTACCACGTGTTCAAGCTGGCGCCCAAGGGCGACAGTGAAGCGGTGGCGGCATCCAGCGCATCCTGATGTACATAACCCCGGCCCAGGCCGGGGTTTTTGTGTGGCTGTACTGCCCCTTCGCCGGCAATGCCGGCTCCTGCAGGTGAGGAGTCGGCGACGTCGTTACGCCGCTTCGGCGTTGGGCTCGAAACTGTCTGCCCGCGCCATCTGCCACATCCGCGAGTAGAACTCGCCGTTCACCTCGCCGGTAAGCAGTTCACCCGGCTTGAGGAACACGTGCAGCTGCGAGAACAGCTTGATCTCGGTGGCCGACATGCGCCGCACCAGGTGCTTGGCCTCCAGCTGCGAGGGGTGATCCAGCCCGGCGGCGGCGAGCATCTCGGCCAGCGCCTTGAGCGTGTTGCGGTGGAAGCTGAACACCCGCTGCGCCTTGTCCGGCACCACCAGCGCCCGCTGGCGCAGGCCGTCCTGGGTGGCCACGCCGGTCGGGCACTTGTTGGTATGGCAGCTTTGCGACTGGATGCAGCCGATGGCGAACATGAAGCCGCGCGCCGAGTTGGCCCAGTCGGCACCGATGGCCAGCACGCTGGCGATATCGAACGCACTGACGATCTTGCCGCTGGCGCCCAGCTTGATCTTGTCGCGCAGGTTCAGCCCCACCAGGGTGTTGTGCACGAACAGCAGCCCTTCGCGCAGCGGCACGCCGATGTGGTCGGTGAACTCCACCGGCGCGGCGCCGGTGCCGCCTTCCTTGCCGTCGACCACGATGAAGTCGGGCAGGATGCCGGTCTCGAGCATGGCCTTGGCAATGCCCATGAACTCCCACGGGTGGCCCAGGCAGAACTTGAAGCCGACCGGCTTGCCGCCGGACAGCTCGCGCAGCTGGGCAATGAACTGCATCAGCTCGATGGGGGTGGAGAATGCGCTGTGGCGCGACGGCGAGATACAGTCTTCGCCCATCATGATGCCGCGGGTGTCGGCGATTTCCTGGGTCACCTTGTGCTTGGGCAGGATGCCGCCGTGGCCGGGCTTGGCGCCCTGGCTCATCTTGATTTCGATCATGCGCACCTGCGGGCTGCTGGCCTGCTGCGCGAAGCGCTCGGGGTCGAAGCGACCGTCCGAGGTGCGGCAGCCGAAGTAGCCGCTGCCCAGTTCCCAGGTCAGGTCGCCGCCATGTTCGCGGTGGTAGGGGCTGATGCTGCCCTCGCCGGTGTCATGTGCGAAGTTGCCGAGCTTGGCACCCTGGTTGAGGGCGCGAATGGCGTTGGCGCTGAGCGAGCCGAAGCTCATGGCCGAGATGTTGAACACCGAGGCCGAATAGGGCTGGGTGCACTGCGGGCCGCCGACGATCACCCGAAAGCTCTCGGGGTCGCTGAGCGGTGCCGGGCGCATGGAGTGGCCGATGAACTCGAAGCCCGACTGGTAGACGTCGATCAGGGTGCCGAACGGCTTGTCGGCGGTTTCGTTCTTGGCCCGCGAGTACACCAGCGAGCGCTGGGCGCGGGAGAAGGGCAGCGCATCGCTGTCGGATTCGAGCAGGTACTGGCGGATTTCCGGGCGGATGCCCTCCACCAGGTAGCGGATATTGCCCAGGATCGGGTAGTTGCGCCGCACCGCATGGCGGCTCTGCAGCAGGTCGAACAGGCCCAGCAGGCTGAGCAGGCCGGTGACCAGGGTGAAGGGCCACAGCCAGTCGTGGTGCAGGAACGGCAGGCTGGCGAGGGTGAACACGACACACGCGGCGAAGAAGGCATAACGGCTGAGGAGGGAGAGGCTCATGCGGGTTCCTTTTGCAGGCAATCCAAGACCTTATATCGAATGGGGGATTGGATGCCAGTGAACCCATCAAGACAGCGTCGCGGCCTTCGCCGGCAATGCCGGCTCCTGCACACACCGCAAAGCTTCGGGATCAGTGATGGACATCGCGCACCACCCGCTCACGCAGCGCCGCATCCTCCTGCACCCAGTACTGCGCCTTGCCCGCCACCCGCGCCGCCACCGCCACGCCGTCGCGGTACACCACCCGGTTGCCGCTCACCGCTGCCACCTTGCTGCCGGGCAGCAAGGTGCCCACCAGGTTCAGCGGGTCGCTGGCACTCACTGCCACCAGGCTGCCATCCAGCGGGCGCCTGCGTACTTCGCGCAATACGCCGATGGCCTCGGGCAAGGCGAACTGTTCGCCGGCCAGCCCGCTGATGAAGCGACCGCCACGGATCTCGCCACGCGCCTCCAGGCGGTGCAACGTGCGCAGCAGGTCCCGCCAGCTCGGCAGCCAGTCGGCCTCGCGTTCGAGCAGCCGCCAGCACACCACGCCATAGCGGCGCAGCAAGGTCAGGGCCACCTGTTCCAGGGCGTCCTCGGCCGGCGTGCCGGCGCGGCGCAGCAATGCCCAGCGCCCGGCGTCCTCCATGCCGCCACTGAATGCCCCGCGACCACGCCGATGGCTGCGTGCCTGGCGCTTGCTGGCCGGGGTGATCAGTGCACGCAGGCCGGCAAAGCTGTCGGCACTGATCTGCCCGGCCGCCACCAGTACCTGCAGGGCTGTCTCCAGCTCGCTGGGCAACAGGCGTGCCTCGTCGCGCAGTTCATCGAAAAACAGCGCGCCGTGCTCGCTGAGCGCGGCCAGTACACGTTGCGCGCGGGGCGACGGTGCCGGGGCGTCGTCGGTGGCGGCCAGTGCTCGCCACAACCCCAGCCGCGCCCGTGGCAGCAGCACGACAGGGGTGCTGCGCAGGGTACTGGCCGCAGCCTTGCCCGAAGGGGCCAGGCGAGCCCACACGAACTTGCCGGCCCGGCAGGCATCGTCCAGCCACTGCCCGCTGTAGTCGCGCAGCCGGCTCGGCAGCAGGTCGCTTTCCCAGGCCGAGGCCGCTGCGGCGAAGCCTTCCAGTTGGGTCAGCGCCTCGCCCAGCGCCGCCGGGCCCTCCAGCCGGGTGCCGGGCGAAAGGTGCTGCCAGTCGAACAGAAAGCGCATGAAGTCCTGCAGGCTGACCGGCTCGATTTCGCGGCGCAGGCGCTTGAGCGTGTAGCGGTGGATGCGCGCCAGCAGGTGGCGTTCGCACCATTGTTCAGGGGTGTGGCCCGGGCTGAAGTGCCCGCGCATCACATAGCCCTCGGCTTCGAGGCGCAGCATGGCCTGCTCGACCTGTGAGGGGCTCAGACACAGCGGCGCGCCGATCTCGCTGCTGGTCAGCGGGCCGAAGCCGCTCAGGCGCGCGCGCAGCAGTTCCACGGCAGCACTGTCGGCATCGATGGGCTGATCGAACCCGGGCAATGGGGTGGGCGCCGCTTGCGGGTACAGCGCCAGCAGCCACGGCAGGCGTTCGCGGGCCAGCCACAGGCCGCCACCCTGCGGCAGCCTCAGGTGGCAGGCGCGTGCGCCGGCGGCCAGTTGCTGCAGCCATGCCAGCCAGCCCGGGTTGGCCTGCACCTCGGCATCGCACACGGCCGCCAGGCTCATCAGTGCCTCGTGCATTTCGTCGGTGCCGCCGGGCAACGGCCAGGCCTCGGCACGCACTGCGGCAATCGCCTGCGGATCCAGTGCGCCCAGGTCGTCGGCACTTTGCGGGTCGCTCCAGCGCCGGTTGAGCACGGCCTGGGTGCGCCGCTCTTCCAGCGGTGCGTCATCGAGAAAGGCGTATGGACGTGCATTCAGGATCGCCGCCGCCAGGGGCGAAGGCGCCGGCAGGTCGCGGCAGATCAGGCGGATGCGCTTGTCTTCGATGCGCCGCAGCAGGTTCAGCCAGCCCTCGCAATCCATCGCCTCGTGCAGGCAGTCGTCGAGGGTCTGCTCCACCAGCGGGTGGTCGGGAATCTCGCGCTCGCCGACGATGTTTTCCAGGCACGCCAGCTGGTCGGGGAACACGGCAGCGGTGAGGTCTTCGCTTTTCATGCGCTGGATCTGCGGGGCGACCTTGCGCCCGCCGGCATAGCGCGGCAGTGCCAGCGACACCCCGGCGTTCCAGCGCCAGCGCACGCCGAACAGCGGCGCATCGAGCACGGCCTGGGTCAGCAGGTGCTCGGCACTGGCGCTGGAAATGTAGCGCCACACCTCTTCCAGGGCAAAACTGTGGCCGGCCGACAGCGACAGGATCAGCGCATCCTCGCTGGCTGCCGCCTGCAACTCGAAATTGAAGGTGCGACAGAAGCGTTTGCGCAGTGCCAGCCCCCAGGCGCGGTTGATGCGGCTGCCGAAGGGCGAGTGGATGATCAGCTGGGTACCGCCGGACTCATCGAAAAAGCGCTCCATGATCAGCGTGTCCTGCGAGGGCAGGGCGCCGAGGGCCTGGCGGGTGCGGGCCAGGTAGTCGAGCAGTTGCTCGGCGCTGTCCGCGTTCAGCCCGAGCGTGGCGTGCAGCCAGGTCAGCAGCGGTTGCAGCTGGCCGCCGCTGGCATCCAGGCGCTGGTCGATTTCGGCTTGCAGGCGTGCCACCGCGAAGGACAGCTCGTCGCTGCGCCCCGGCGCCTCGCCCAGCCAGAAGGGGATGGTCGGCGGTTGCCCGTGGGCATCCTCCACCCGTACCTTGCCGGCCTCCACGCGCAGGATGCGGTACGACGCGTTGCCCAGCTGGAAGATGTCGCCGGCGATGCTCTCCACCGCGAAGTCTTCGTTCACACTGCCGATGTTCAAGGCCTGGGGTTCGAGCAGCACGCGGTAGTCGGCGTTGTCCGGTATCGCCCCGCCACTGGTCAGGGCGGCCAGCTGGCTGCCGCGCCTTCCACGCAGCTGGGCACTGACCGCATCGCGGTGCAGGTACGCGCCGCGCACGCCCTGGCGCCCGCTGTAGCCTTCGGCGAGCATGCGCAGCAGGGCCTGGTAATGCGCCTGGTCGAGATTGGCGTAGGGCATCGCGCGGGTGAGGCACGCAAACAGCGCCTGTTCGTCCCAGGGCTGGCAACTGACCTCGGCGACGATCTGCTGGGCCAGCACGTCCAGCGGTGCGTTGGGGATATGCAGCTCGTCCAGCTCGCCACGGCGCACGCAGTCGAGCAGGGCCACGCACTCGATCAGCTCGTCGCGGGTGGTGGCGAACACACGACCCTTGGGGGTGCCGTCCACCTGGTGGCCGGAGCGGCCAACCCTCTGCAGCAGCGCGGCAATCGAGCCAGGCGAGCCGATCTGGCACACCAGGTCGACCTCGCCGATGTCGATGCCCAGCTCCAGCGAGGCGGTGGCCACCAGCACCTGCAGCTCGCCGCGCTTGAGACGCTGCTCGGCGTCGAGGCGAAATTCCTTGGCCAGGCTGCCATGGTGCGCGGCCACCGCCTCGCGCCCCAGGCGCTCGCTCAGGTGGCGCGCCAGGCGCTCGGCCAGGCGCCGGGTGTTGACGAACACCAGGGTGGTGCGGTGCTCGCGGGCCAGTTGCGCGAGGCGATCGTAGACCAGCTCCCACACGTCGTTGGCCATCACCGCGCCCAGTGGCGCGCGCGGTACCTCGATGGCCAGGTCGCGCTGGCGCGCATGGCCGATATCCACCAGGGCGCAGGGGCGCTGATGGCCCACCAGGTACTGCGCCACCCGCTCGATCGGACGCTGGGTGGCCGACAGGCCGATGCGCCGCAACGGGCGCTGGCACAGCGCCTGCAGGCGTTCCAGGCTCAACGCCAGGTGGCTGCCGCGCTTGTTGCCGGCCACGGCGTGGATCTCGTCGACGATTACCGTGTGCACCGAGGCCAGGCCCTGACGCCCGGACGTCGAGCCGAGCAGCACGTACAGCGACTCGGGGGTGGTCACCAGGATATGCGGGGGCTGGCGGCGCATGGCCGCGCGTTCCTTCTGCGGGGTATCGCCGCTGCGCACTGCGGTGCGCAGGGTCGGCGTGGGCAGCCCGAGGGCGGCCAGTTCGGCGCTGATACCGGCCAGGGGGGCCTGCAGGTTGAGCTGGATGTCGTTGGACAGCGCCTTGAGCGGCGAGACGTACACCACCAGCGTCTGTTCGGGCAGCTCGCCGCCGGCGTGCAGGGCCTGGGTGAAGAGTTCGTCGAGGACCGCGAGGAACGCGGTGAGGGTCTTGCCGGAGCCGGTGGGGGCCGCCACCAGCAGCGATTGCCCGCTGCGGATCAGCGGCCACGCCTGGGCCTGGGCGGCGGTCACCGTGGCGAAACGGTGCTGGAACCAGGCACGGACGGCGGGGTGGAAGGCGTCGAGTACCGGGTGATTGCGGGCGGGCAGGTTCATCAGCTGTTTATGCGGCCGTTGCGCCCTGGTTGCAAGGGGCTTTCGTCAGGCTGCTGCGGCCGCTTCGCCGGCAAGGCCGGCTCCTACAAGGAATGCGCCGAACCTGTGGGAGCCGGCCTTGCCGGCGAAGCGCTCAGCAAGATTGAAAGCCCTGCGCCAGCATGTGATCCTAGCGCGCCTTCCCCGCCACGAGCCGCCTACCATGAGCAAAACCATCCGTATCGCCGCTGCCCTGTTGCTCGATGCTCAGGGCCGTACCCTGTTGGTACGCAAGCGCGGCACCCTGGCCTTCATGCAGCCTGGCGGCAAGATCGAACCCCACGAGCAACCCGTGGATGCCCTGGCCCGCGAGCTGTTCGAAGAGCTGGGCCTGCGCATCGACCCGCAGCAGGCGCAGTACCTGGGCCAGTTCAGCGCACCGGCGGCCAACGAGCCGGGTTTCGAAGTGCAGGCCGAGTTGTTTCAGTTGCACACCGACCTGACGCTTGAACCCGCAGCGGAAATCGAGGAAGCCTGCTGGGTCGACGCCCATCAGGTGGATCACCTCGAACTGGCGCCGCTGACCCGCGACCTGATCCTGCCGCTGCACCTGCAACGGGCTGCGCAATGATCCCGCTGCACGAATGGCTGCTGTTCAGCGGCGCCGCGCTGCTGATGGTACTGACCCCCGGGCCGAACATGATCTACCTGATCTCGCGCTCGATCTGCCAGGGCCGCATGGCCGGCGTGACGTCGCTGATCGGTGTGGTGGGCGGGTTTCTGGTGCACATGACGGCCGCAGCTGTGGGCCTCACCGCGTTGTTCATGGCCGTGCCGCTGGGTTACGACCTGCTGCGCTGGGCCGGTGCCGGCTACTTGCTGTGGATGGCCTGGCAGGCGGTCAAGCCGGGTGCGCGCTCGCCGTTCGAGCCCCGTGAGCTGGCCCCGGATTCACCGGCGCGGCTGGTGACGATGGGGTTTCTGACCAGCGTGCTGAACCCCAAGGTGGCGGTGTTCTACCTGTCGGTGCTGCCGCAGTTCATTTCGCCCGAGCACGGCTCGGTGCTGGCGCAGAGCCTGACCCTGGGCCTGACCCAGATCGGCGTGAGCTTCACCGTGAACCTGCTGATCGCACTGTTCGCCGCCGGCCTGTCGGCCTGGTTCGCGCGCTACCCGCTGTGGCTGATGTTGCAGCGCTACGTGATGGGCTTTGTGCTGGCGGCCCTTGCGCTGCGCCTGGTGCAGGAACAACGCAAACTGGCTTGATGCTTGCCACTTGAACCTTCAGCGCACTGCACTGACCCCATCCAGGGTCGAGAACGAGGTGTCCTTGGCGGTCAGCAGAAAGTCGCGCATGTACGGTGCATCGAGCATGTCGCTGCGCACTGCGGCGTACAGCGTGGCGAACAGGCCCTTCTCACCCAGGCGCTTGCCCTTCACGTAGCCGCGCGAACTGTACTCGTGCAGGGCCCAGTGCGGCATGCCGCACACCCCGCGTCCGCTGGCCACCAACTGCATCATCATCACCGTCAGCTCGGCGGTGCGCACCTGCCCGGGCTCGATGTCGGCAGGCTCCAGAAAGCGCGTGAAGATGTCCAGGCGGTCGCGTTCCACCGGGTAGGTGATCAGGGTTTCCGTGGCCAGGTCCTGCGGCACCACGTAGGGCCTGGAGGCCAGTACGTGCTGGTTGGCCACCGCCAGCATCGCCTCGTAGGTGAACAGCGGCACGTAGGTGATACCGGTCAGCTCCAGCGGGTCGGAGGTCACCACCAGGTCCAGGTCGCCACGGGCCAGGGCCGGCAGCGGGGCGAAGGCGAAGCCCGAGGCCAGGTCCAGCTCCACCTCTGGCCAGGCATCGCGGAACTGGTCGATGGTGGGCATCAGCCACTGGAAGCAGCTGTGGCACTCGATGGCCATGTGCAGGCGCCCGGCGGTGCCGCCGGCCAGGCGCGCAATATCCCGTTCGGCGCCGCGCAGCAGCGGCAGGGTGGCATCGGCCAGTTGCAGCAGGCGCAGGCCGGCGCTGGTGAAGCGGATCGGCTTGGTCTTGCGGGTGAACAGCTGCATGCCCAGGCGTTCTTCGAGTTCCTTGAACTGGTGGGACAACGCCGACTGGGTCAGGTGCAGGCGCTCGGCGGCCTCCACCAGGCTGTCGGCTTCGCGCAGGGCGTGCAGGGTCTTGAGGTGGCGAATTTCCAGCACCAGGGTGCTCCATGAACAGAATTTGATGGATGAGACAATTCGTTGAGTTTGTCTCATGTTGACGATGCTGTCGACCGCCCGGCAGTTGTCATCAAACGGTCACCGATCTGTGGCAGCGCGCCGGCATGAACTTCATCAGACTCGCGCTTTACTGGCGAACTGCACTCTGGTGTTTCTTTCATGCGGGCAATCCTGTTTCTGGTGGCGCTGTGCAGCGCCTTTTCTTCGTTCGCGGCGCCTCGCTGCGACATCACTTCAGCTATCCGATACGCCGAGGCGGGGCGGGTCAGCCTGGCCTATCAGAGCATCGGGCGTGACAGCGACCCAGCCCTGCTGCTGGTCATGGGCCTGGGCGGCCAGTTGATCCACTGGCCCGACGAGGTGGTACTTGCGCTGTGCCAGCAGGGCTTCAGGGTGATCCGCTACGACAACCGCGACGTCGGCCTGTCGCGCTGGAACCAGCCCCCCGCCCAGGCCAACCTGACGGTCGAGGCGCTGCGCTACCGGTTCGGCCTGCCGGTGGCGGCGCCCTACAGCCTGAGCGACATGGCCGCTGATGGCCTGGCGCTGATGGATGCGCTGCACGCGCAGCGCTTTCATGTGCTGGGGGTGAGCATGGGTGGAATGATTGCCCAGCACCTGGCGGCGATGGCGCCCGAGCGGGTCGAGAGCCTGACCCTGATCATGTCCAGTTCGGGGGCACAGGGGCTGCCGGCGCCTGCGCCGGCGCTGATTCGGCAGTTGGCCCGGCGCGGTGCGCCGAATCGCCAGGTGGCCCTGGAGCAGCAGGCCGACCTGCTGGCCGCGCTGGGCAGCCCGCAGGTGCAGGATGATCGCCAGGCCCTGTTGCAGCAGGCCGCCACTGCCTACGACCGGGCCTTCAACCCCGAAGGCGTGCAGCGCCAGGTCATGGCCATACTTGCCGAGCCCAGCCGTGTCGAGCTGCTCGACAACCTGCGGGTACCGGCCCTGGTGGTGCACGGCACGGCCGACCCGCTGTTGCCGGTGATGCACGGCGTGCACCTGGCCGCGCACATCCAGGGCAGCCAGCTACGCCTGATACCGGGCCTGGCGCACCGCTTCCAGGAGCCGTTCAAGGCCCCGCTGCTGGCGGCGGTACTGCCTTACCTGAAGGCGCACCGCGAAGAGCTGGGCCATCTGGCCCAACGCTAGTGCAGGCGCCCCCATACGCTGACCAGCACGGTGGCGGCGATCAGCCAGGCCACCGCCGCCAGCGCCAGTGACAGCTCCAGGCGCAGGCGGTCGACCAGCACGTACAGCGCGGCCAGGTACACGAAGTAGGGGATGATCGACCACATGCCGAACACGATGGTGGCCTTCAGGTCCTCCAGCGAGCGGCCCTTGCCGATGATGTAGTGGGCAATCAGGGCAAAGGTGGGAAACAGCGGCACCAGCCCGGCCACGTAGTAATTGCGGGTCTTGGCCAGGGCCGCGATGATCAGCACCACCACGGCGCCCAGGCAGGCCTTGAGAATCATGTCCATCGAAACGCTCGCTCAGGCCAGGCCGTATTTTTTGACTTTGTCGAACAGGGTGGTCTTGGCCATGCCCAGCTCCTGGCTGGCCTGGCTGAGGTTGCCGCCGGTGCGCTGCAGGGCGTCGCTGAGCAGGTTGCGCTCGAAGGCCTCGACCGCCTCGGCAAAGCCCAGGCTCTGCGCCACATTGGCGCCGGCCTTCTTGAACGCCGGCAGGCCCAGGGCGTGGCGCTCGGCCACGTTGCGCAGCTCGCGCACGTTGCCCGGCCAGTCATGGGCCATCAGGCGCGACAGGGTCTGGCTGTCCAGCGGCGGTGCCTCGCGGTCGAAGCGCAGGGCCGACTGCTGCAGGAAGTGCTCGAACAGTTGCAGGATGTCTTCGCGGCGCTCGCGCAGCGGCGGCAGTTCCAGGGTCACCACGTTGAGGCGGTAGTACAGGTCGCTGCGAAACTGGCCGGTCTGGCCGAGGGCATCCAGGTCCGATTTGGTGGCGGCGATCACCCGGCAATCCACCGCAATGCTCTGGTTCGAACCCAGGCGTTCCAGGGTGCGCTCCTGCAACACGCGCAGCAGCTTGATCTGCAGGTTGAGCGGCATGCTCTCGACTTCGTCGAGAAACAGCGTGCCGCCGTTGGCGTGCTCGATCTTGCCGATGCGGCGCTTGCCGGCACCCGTGAAGGCGTTGGCCTCGTGGCCGAAGATTTCGGTCTCGAACAGGTTCTCCGGCAGGCCGCCGCAGTTCAACGCCACGAAGGGCTGGCTCTGGCGCCGGCTGAAGTCGTGCAGGCAGCGCGCGACCAGCTCCTTGCCGGTGCCGGTCTCGCCCTCGATCAGCACGTTGGCCGAGGTATCGGCGACGTTGGCGATCAGCTCGCGCAGGTTCTGCATGGCCGGCGAGCGGCCGATGATGCGCCCCTCCAGAGTGCTGCGCTCGGCCAGCTGGCGGCGCAGCGAGAACACTTCGCGGGCCAGGCCGCGCTGTTCCAGCGCCCGGCGCACCACATCCACCAGGCGCTCCGGCGAGAAGGGCTTTTCCATGAAGTCGTAGGCGCCGTTGCGCATGGCGCCCACGGCCATGTCGATGTCGCCGTGGCCGGTGATCAGCACCACCGGCAGGCTCTTGTCGCGGGCCTTGAGGCGGCTGAGCAGTTCCAGGCCATCGATGCCCGGCAGGCGGATATCGCTGACCACGATGCCGGCGAAATCATCGCCGATGCGCTCCAGTGCCTGTTCGGCACTGCCGACGCCTTCGCAGGCGATATCTTCCAGGGCCAGCGCCTGCTGGCACCCGAGCAACACATGCGGATCGTCTTCGACGATCAGGACGGTAAGGGGCGATGGGGTCATAGGGACTCGGCAGGTTCAGTGGGGGCATCGACCAGCGGCAGGCTGAGCACGAACGCGGTACCGCCGCTGGCGGGGTGTTCGACGTTCAGGGTACCGCCGGCTGCAGCGGCGAGGCTGGCCGACAGGGTCAGGCCCAGGCCCAGGCCGTGCTCGCCCGGTTTGGTGGTGAAAAACGGTTCGAACAGGTGCTTGCGCGCTTCATCGTCGATGCCATGGCCGTTGTCGCGCACGCGCAGGCGGTACTTGTCGCCCACCAGCTCGCCTTCGAGCCAGAGTTGCGGCAGCGGCACCGCGGCCATGGCATCCAGGGCGTTGCCGATCAGGTTGACCAGGATCTGCTCCAGGCGGGTCTGGTCGATGGTCAGTTGCTGGTCGGCGTACTCGAGGTGCAGTTTCAGGTGACAGCCCTCGATGCGCGCATTGAGCAGTTGCAGGGCGGCGGTCACGGCCTTTTCCAGCGAGGCCTGGCCACGGTCGTCGCCGCGCCGGGCGAACGAGCGCAGGCTGGCGGTGATACGGCCCATGCGGTCGATCAGTTCGTTCATGGTCAGCAGGTTGGCGCTGGCGGTTTCCAGCGCACCGCGCTGCAGAAAGCGCACGGTGTTGCCCGACAGGGTGCGCAGCGCCGCCAGCGGCTGGTTCAGCTCATGGGCGATGCTGGTCGACATCTGCCCGATGGCCGCCAGCTTGCCGGCCTGCACCAGTTCGTCCTGGGCATGGCGCAGGGTCTGCTCGGCGTGCCGGCGTTCGCGGATCTGGCCCTTGAGGCGTTCGTTGCTGGCACGCAGGTCGGCGGTGCGCTCGGCAATCTTGCGTTCGAGCTGGTTGTTGGCTTCTTCCAGCGCCTCGCGGGCGGCCAGGCGGGTGGCGATCACCTTGCGCCGCTCGTTCCAGGCTATCAGCAGGATCGCCAGCAGGGCGAAGGCCACGGCCACCAGCACGCCCTGGATCATCGATTCGTGGCGCAGGTCCTGCAGTGGGGTCAGCAGGGTGAAGTGCCAGGGCGTGTCGCTCAGGCGCCGGGTCTGGGCCAGGTAGGTGACCTTGCGGTTGCTGTCGCCCAGTTCGGCATTGGCCGGAAAGGTCAGCTTCTCGACCCCGTCGGCGAGCTTCTCGCGCGCCAGCGGCTGCAGTTCGTTGAGCGGGAACCAGTAGTACTGCAGGCTGCGCGCCAGGCGCTCCTTGATTTCCGGGGTCAGCGGGCGCACCGACTTCAGCCGCCGCGCCGGGTCGCTGGAGAGGATGATGATGCCGTTCTCGTCGCTGACGAAGGCTTCCAGGCGGGCTCGCTGCCAGCGCTCTTCGAGCGCTTCCAGGCGCACCTTGATCACCGCCACGCCGATGATCTTGCCGTGTTCCTCCAGGCCATGGGCCAGGTAGTAGCCAGGTTCGCCGGTGGTGCTGCCGATGCCGTAGAAGCGCCCGGGCTGGCCGCGCACGGCATTCTGGAAATAGGCACGGAACGAGAGGTCTTCGCCCAGGTAGCTGTCGACGTCGCGCCAGTTGCTGGTGGCCTGCACCCGGCCGGTGGTGTCGAGCACATAGATGGCGCGGCTGCGGCTGCGCCGGTTGAGCCCTTCGAGGTATTCGTTGACCGCCTGGCGCTGGTCGCCATCGGTGGAGTTCAGCAGGCTGGAGACGCTGTCTTCGAGTTCCAGCAGGCTGGGCAGGTAGGTGTACTTGCTGATCTCGCTCTCGACCGCGCGGGCATGCAGTTCAAGCTGACGCTCGCCGGTCTCGCTGAGGGTGCGGATGCCGTTGTGCTCGCTGATCAGGTAGCCGATCACACCCAGGCCGATCATCAGCAGCAGGACCAGTGGGGGCAGGAACAGGTGGCGGATCAGGCGAGGTTTCACGGCAAGGTCAGGCTTGGCTGGGCGAAAGAGCGTGGGATCGCATTTCATCACAGTGGCCTTGTCACGACCAGCGCCCTCTGCCCGGCGTGGGCCGGGCAGGGGCACCGGGCGGCATCAGTGCTGCAGGATCTTGCTGAGGAAGTGCTGGGTACGCTCGTCGCGCACGCTCTGGTCACCGAAGAACTCTTCCTTGGTGCAGTCTTCGATGATGTTGCCCTTGTCCATGAAGATCACCCGGTTGGCCACTTTGCGCGCAAAGCCCATTTCGTGGGTCACGCACATCATGGTCATGCCTTCGTGGGCCAGTTGCACCATCACGTCGAGTACCTCGCTGACCATTTCCGGGTCCAGGGCCGAGGTGGGTTCGTCGAACAGCATCACGATCGGGTCCATGGCCAGGGCGCGGGCGATGGCCACGCGCTGCTGCTGGCCGCCGGAGAGCTGGCCGGGGTGCTTGTGCGCATGGGCCGACAGGCCGACGCGCTCGAGCAGTTGCAGGCCCTTCTTGGTGGCTTCTTCCTTGCTGCGGCCCAGCACCTTGATCTGCGCGATGGTCAGGTTCTCGGTGATGGTCAGGTGCGGGAACAGTTCGAAGTGCTGGAACACCATGCCGACCCGCGAGCGCAGCTTGGGTAGGTTGGTCTTGGGGTCGGCGATCGAGGTGCCGTCGACCACGATGTCGCCCTTCTGGAACGGTTCCAGCGCGTTGACGCACTTGATCAGGGTGGACTTGCCCGAGCCAGACGGCCCGCACACCACCACCACTTCGCCTTTCTTGACCTCGGTGCTGCAGTCGGTCAGAACCTGGAAATCGCCGTACCACTTGTTGACGTTCTTGATGGAAATCATACGGTTATCCTTTTCTGCAGACGCTTGACCAGGAAGGAAGCGGAGAAGCTGATGACAAAGTACACGGCGCCGGCAAACAGCAGGAACTCGTTGGAGCGCCCGATGATGTCGCCACTGGCCCGTGCCGAGTTGAGGAAGTCCACCAGGCCCACGGTGTAGACCAGCGAGGTGTCCTGGAACAGGATGATGCTCTGCTGCAGCAGCAGCGGGGTCATCTTGCGAAATGCCTGGGGCAGGATGATCAGGCGCATGGTCTGCGCGTAGTTCATGCCCAGTGCCTGGGCAGCCGCCATCTGGCCCTTGGAGATCGACTGCACGCCGGCCCGCACGATTTCGCAGAAGTACGCCGCCTCGAACATCATGAATGCCACGACGCAGGAGGTGAACGCACCCACCGGGGTGTCTTCGCCGGTGATCCAGCGCAGCACGAACGGTACCGCCAGGTAGAACCAGGTGATCACCAGCAGCAGCGGGATGGAGCGAAAGTAGTTCACGTAGGCGCCGGCCAGGCGCGACAGCAGCTTGCTCGACGACAACCGCATCAGTGCCAGCACGGTACCCAGCGCGATGCCGCCAATGATGCCCATGAGCATCAGCTGCAGGGTCATCTTCATGCCGTTCCACAGGCCCGGCAGGGCTGGCACGATTCCACTGAAATCCATGTCCATTATTTACCCCCCACGGAGATCAGGCCCGGCACCGCGACTTTCTTCTCGACCAGGCGCATCAGCAGCATCAGCCCCATGTTCAGGGTGAAGTAGATCAGCGTGGCCAGGGTGAAGGCCTCGAACAGGTTGGCCGAGAACTCGGCGGTCTGCTTGGTCTGTGCCAGCAGCTCCATCAGGCCGATCAGCGACGCCACCGAGGAGTTCTTGAACACGTTCAGGAATTCGGAGGTAAGCGGCGGAATGATGATCCGGTAGGCTTGCGGCAGCAGCACGTTGTTGTAGATCTGCGGCAGGCTGAAGCCCATGGCGCGGGCAGCGGCTTCCTGGCCACGGGGCAGTGCCTGGATGCCGGTGCGCACCTGCTCGCACACCCGTGCAGCGGTGAACAGCCCCAGGCAGATGACCACGCTGATCAGCGCCGAGGTGGTCGGGTTGAGGTCCTGCTTGTACCACTCCTGCAGGCCTTCGGGCAGCAGGTCGGGTACCAGGAAGTACCAGATGAACAGCTGCACCAGCAGCGGCACATTGCGAAACAGTTCCACGTAGCACGTGGCGATACCCGACACCAGACGGTTCGGTACGGTACGCATGACGCCGAGCACCGAGCCCAGCAGCAGCGCAATGATCCAGGCGGCAACGGCGATCAGGATGGTCCAGCCAAGGCCGGTGATATACCAGTCCAGGTAGGTCTCGCTGCCAACGCCGGTGGACTTGAAAAAAACGCCCCAGTCCCAGTTGTAATTCATCGGGGTCTCCCCTCAGATCGGTTGTTTCACGGGCACCTTCGAGCATCCGGGGGCGCTGGGCGCCCTCGGATGAAAGGTTAGACACTAACTAGCTGGGGGTCAGGACTTCTTTTCGTCTGCAGCTTTGTCGGTAGGATTGGCGATCAGCGCCTTGAGCTCGTCGCTCATGGGGAACATCAGGTTCAGGCCTTTAGGCGGGATTGGCTGGTTGAACCACTTGTCGTAGATCTTGTTGATCTCACCCGACTTGTACAGGGCGACGATGGCGTCATCGACCGCTTTCTTGAACGGGGCATCGCCCTTGCGCACCATGCAGCCGTAGATTTCATAGGACTGCGGGGTACCGGTCACGGCCCAGTCGGTCGGCTTCTTGGCCTTGGCCATTTCGCCGGCGAGCAGGGCGTCGTCCATCATGAAGGCCACGGCGCGGCCGGACTCGAGCATCTGGAACGACTCGCCGTGGTCCTTGGCGGAGATGACGTTCATCTTCATCTGCTTGTCGGCGTTCATCGACTTGAGGATGCGCTCGGATGTGGTACCGGCGGTGGTCACCACGTTCTTACCGGCCAGGTCCGGGAAGTCCTTGTAGGAGGAATCCTTTTTGGACAGCAGGCGGGTACCGATCTCGAAGATGCCGACCGAGAAGTCGACCTGTTGCTGGCGCTCGAGGTTGTTGGTGGTGGAACCGCACTCGACGTCAACGGTGCCGTTCTGCACCAGCGGGATGCGGGTCTGCGAGGTGACCAGGTTGTATTTGACCTTCAGGTCCGGCTTGTTCAGGTCCTTTTTCAGGGCCTCGACGATAGCCAGCTGGATGTCGTGGGAGTAACCGACGGGTTTGCCCGAAGCGTCGGCGATGTAGGAGAACGGGATGGAAGCGTCGCGGTGCCCCAGGGTAATGGTGCCCGAGTCGTTGATTTTCTTCAGGGTGCCGGTCAGTTCGGCGGCAAGGGCCGGCGTGCTGATCAAAGCGGTCGCCATGGCGGCGCCCAACAGATGGGGAACGATACGCATCAAATTTTCCTCGACGTTGTTTTTCTTATTGAGCCGTTGGCGGGCTCTTTCGTTCAGCGAACACAGCAATGAAGCGGTTGCGCATTCGGGTACTGAGTGTAGAGCATGACTCATGCCAAACTCTGATTTTGATCATAACCCCATGCAAATAGCGGCGGCGGGCATTTTTTGCCGGGGTATGGCGGGGGAGGGATGTCCGGGTTTCCGATTAAGGGCCAATGGCTCGTTCGGGAAACCGAACAGATAGTGCTTTGGTGGCCTCATCGCGGGTCAAACCCGCTCCCACTGGTTTGGTGACCTTGTGGGAGCAGGCTTGACCCGCGATGCGATTTTGCGGTGTCAGGCTGCCTGAATACGCCCGCGGCTCAGTTCTACCCGTTGCAGGTAAACCCGCAGAGCCTGTTGTTCGGCCGGGCTGGTGAAAAGCCCCAGCTTGGTGCGCCGCAGCAGGATATCGTCGGCGCTGACCGCCCATTCCTCGCTGCACAGGTAATCCACCTCGCGGGTGAACAACCCGCCACCAATCGCATCGCCCAGGTCGTCCGGGCCCTGGACGCCCTCGAGCAGGCGCCATACGCGGCTGCCGTAGGTCAGCGCCCAGCGCTTGGCGATATCCGCTGGCAGCCAGCCGAAGCGCGCGAGAATCTCGTCGCACAGCGCCTGCGGCGTGGTCATCTGTTCACCGCCCGGCAGGCTGGAGGTGGCGGTCCAGCTACCGGTCATCTGGGTGAAGTACGGCGCCAGCTCGGCCATGGCCGACTCGGCCAGCTTGCGGTAGGTGGTCAGCTTGCCGCCGAACACCGACAGCAGCGGCGCCTCGCCGGCAGACGCCGACAGGGCCAGGGTGTAGTCGCGGGTGACCGCCGAGGGGTTGTCCGACTCGTCGTTGCACAACGGGCGCACACCGGAGTAGGTGCTGAGGATGTCGGCGCGGCCCAGCTGGTGGTTGAAGTGCGCGTTCACAACCTTGAGCAGGTAGTCGGTCTCGGCCTCGGTGATGCTCACCTGGGCCGGGTCGCCGCTGTACTCGCGGTCGGTGGTGCCGATCAGGGTGAAGCGCTCCAGGTACGGGATGGCGAACACGATGCGCTGGTCTTCGTTCTGCAGGATGTAGGCATGCTCGCCCTCGTACAGCCGGGGCACGATCAGGTGGCTGCCCTGAATCAGGCGAATGCCGTAGGGCGCCTCCAGCTTGAGGTCGTCCTTGATGAACCTGGCCACCCACGGGCCGGCCGCGTTCACCAGGGCGCGGGCCTGGATGGTCTGCTGGCTGCCGTCGGCGCGTTCGAGCTGCACGTTCCACAGCTTGCCCACGCGCCGTGCGCTGACGCAGCGGGTACGGGTGAGGATGTGCGCACCCAGCTCACGCGCGGCCATGGCGTTGAGCACCACCAGGCGGGCGTCGTCCACTGCGCAGTCGGCGTATTCGAAACCGCGGGTGATGGCCGGCTTGAGCGGGTTGCCCGGGCCGAAGCGCAGGCTGCGCGAGGCGCCCAGCTGCTTGCGCTTGCCCAGATGGTCATACAGGAACAGGCCGGCGCGGATCATCCAGGCCGGACGCAGGTGCGGCTGGTGCGGCAGCACGAAGCGCATCGGCTTGACGATATGCGGCGCCTTGGCCAGCAGCACTTCGCGTTCTGCCAGCGCTTCGCGCACCAGGCGGAACTCGTAGTGCTCCAGATAGCGCAGGCCACCGTGGATCAGCTTGCTGCTGGCCGAGGACGTATGGCTGGCCAGGTCGTCCTTTTCGCAGAGCAGTACCGACAGGCCGCGTCCGGCCGAATCGGTGGCGATACCGACGCCGTTGATGCCGCCACCGATCACGGCAACGTCGTAGATTTCGGCAAGGGCGGGCGATGGCGAGCTGGACTGGGACACGAGGCGGCCTCTGGTTTCTATCGAATATGAACATTAATGTTCGTTTGCGAAAATGGTAGCGCAACAAAATGGCGCCCGCCAGTCGCTTTCAATAGAAAATACTGATCGGATGACAAATAAATGAAAAATTATGAACATTCGAGCGGCCCCCGTTGCGAGGGCCGCGATGGCGCTACACCACGTCCAGGCGGATCTTGTGCTGGTTGAGCAACTGGGCGAGGGCGGCGACGGGGGGCTGGTCGGTCACCAGGCAGTCGATCAGGCTGATCGAGCCCAGGCGCACCATGGCGTTGCGCCCGAACTTGCTGGAGTCGGCGGCGAGGATCACCTGGCGCGCATTGGCGATGATGGCCTGGGACACGCGCACTTCCTGGTAATCGAAGTCGAGCAGGCTGCCGTCCTCATCGATGCCGCTGATGCCGACCAGGGCGAAGTCGACCTTGAACTGGTTGATGAAGTCGACGCTGGCCTGGCCGACCACACCGCCATCGCGGCGCACGTTGCCGCCGGCCAGCAGTACTTCGAAATCGTCCTTGGCGCTGAGGATGGAGGCCACATGCAGGTTGTTGGTGATGATCTTCAGGTGGTTGTGGTTGAGCAGGGCGCGGGCGATGGACTCGGTGGTGGTGCCGATGTTGATGAACAGCGAGGCGTGATCGGGGATCTGCGCGGCGATGGCTTCGGCGATACGCTGCTTTTCGTCGCGCATCTGGTCGGCACGCATGGCGTAGGCGGTGTTCTCGATGCTCGAGTCATAGGCCGCGCCACCGTGATAGCGGCGCAGCAGGTTCACTTCGGCCAGCTGGTTGATGTCACGGCGGATGGTTTGCGGGGTTACAACGAACAGCTGCGCCATTTCCTCGATACTGACATAGCCGCGTTCGCGGACCAGCTCGAGAATTTGTTGTTGGCGAGGGGGCAGATTCATGGGCGGTCCTTTTGGGCTGCCGGGCAAATCTGCATGATGCCGCAGGATGGGGGCGGGGGCCAGCGCGGGGCTGGCTGAAACGATCCTGTGGGCGCCTCGCCAGCAAGGCTGGTGCCTACAGTGTAGGAGTCAGCCTTGCTGGCGAAGAGGCCTGCGCAGGTTTTATTCCTCGTGCGGTTCCCAGTCGCGGGTACGGTCCACTGCCTTCAGCCAGCCGGCGTACAGCTTCTCTTTCTGCGCCTCCTCCAACTGCGGAGTGAACTCGCGCTCGATGATGGCCTTGCCGCGCAGCTCGTCCAGCCCGCTCCAGAAGCCACATGCCAGGCCGGCCAGGTAGGCGGCGCCGAGCGCAGTGGTTTCGCGCATCTGCGGGCGTTCCACGCAGGTGCCGAGAATGTCGGCCTGGAACTGCATCAGGAAGTTGTTGGCCACCGCGCCACCGTCCACCCGCAGTGCGCTCAGGCGCTCGCCGCAATCCTGCTGCATGGCGTCGAGCACGTCGCGGGTCTGATAGGCGATCGACTCCAGCGCGGCGCGGATGATGTGGTCGACCTTGACCCCGCGGGTCAGGCCGAACAGGGCGCCGCGCGCGTACGGGTCCCAGTACGGCGCACCCAGGCCGGTGAATGCCGGCACCAGGTACACGCCGTTGCTGTCCTTGACCTTGCTGGCGAAGTACTCGGTGTCGTGGGCGTCGTTGACGATCTTCAGTTCGTCACGCAGCCACTGCACGGTCGAACCGCCGTTGAACACCGCGCCTTCCAGGGCATAGGCCACTTCGCCGCGCGGGCCGCAGGCAATAGTGGTCAGCAGGCCATGGGACGACTGCACGGCCTTGTCGCCGGTGTTCATCAGCAGGAAGCAGCCGGTGCCATAGGTGTTCTTGGCCTGGCCCGGCTCCACGCACATCTGGCCGAACAGCGCAGCCTGCTGGTCGCCGGCGATGCCGGCAATGGCGATGCCGCTCTTGGTGTGGCCGTACACCTCTGACGACGAGCGTACCTGGGGCAGCATCTGCTTCGGGATGCCCAGCACCTGCAGCATCTTCTCGTCCCATTCCAGGGTGTGGATGTTGAACATCAGGGTGCGCGAGGCGTTGGTGTAGTCGGTGACATGCACCTTGCCGCCGGAGAACTTCCAGATCAGCCAGGTATCCACGGTGCCAAACAGCAGCTCGCCGCGTTCGGCGCGTTCACGCACGCCGTCGACGTTATCCAGGATCCACTTGAGCTTGGTGCCCGAGAAGTACGGGTCGGTGACCAGGCCGGTGGTTTCGCGAATGTAGTCCGCGTGGCCGTCACGCTTGAGCTGCTCGCAGATCTCGGTGCTGCGTCGGCACTGCCAGACGATGGCGTTGTACACCGGGCGACCGGTTTCGCGGTCCCACACCACGGTGGTCTCGCGCTGGTTGGTGATGCCGATGGCCGCCACCTGGTCGTGGCTCAGGCCCGCCTGGGCCAGTGCTTCGACCATGGTCGCGCTCTGGGTGGCGAAGATCTCCATCGGGTCGTGCTCGACCCAGCCGGCCTGGGGGTAATGCTGGGCGAACTCGCGCTGCGAGGTGCCGACCACGTTGGCGTCACGGTCGAAGATGATCGCGCGTGAACTGGTCGTGCCCTGGTCCAGGGCAATGATGTAGTGCTTGTTCGGGGTGTCGGTCATGGTGTGGGCCTTGCACTCGAAAAGGTGGAAGTCGGGGCAGGGCGAGCCTGGCTCGCCGGTTCGGCATCAGGAGGCCTGGGTCTTGCCCCGAGCGTTGTCGTCGGTCTGGGCGTTCGCGCCGTCTGCCGTGGGCAAGTTGCGCGCGATCACGCCGCGATACAGGGCGGCACCCACGCTTGCACCTATGATCGGCGCAATGATGGGAACCAGGAAATAGGGAATGTCACGTGCGCCAGTAAAGGCCACGTTGCCCCAGCCGGCCAGGAAGGTCATGAGCTTGGGGCCGAAGTCGCGCGCCGGGTTCATCGCAAAGCCGGTCAGCGGGCCCATGGCACTGCCGATCACCGCGATCAGCAGGCCGATCAGCAGTGGTGCCAGTGCGCCGCGGGGCAGGCCGTTGCTGTCGTCGGCAAGGGCCATGATCACCGCCATCAGGATGGCCGTGATCACGGCCTCCACCAGAAATGCCTGGCCGGTGGACAGCAACGGGTGCGGATAGGTGGAGAACACCGAGGCCAGCTCCAGGCTGGCGGTGCTGCCGCGCACCATGGCGTGGGTCTGTTCGTAATCGAAGAACAGGTTGCTGTACAGGGTGTATACCAGCGCCGCGCCGCAGAAGGCACCGGCCACCTGGGCGACGATGTAGAACGGCAGCTTGCGCTTTTCGAAGCCGCTGAACAGGCTCAGGGCGATGCTCACGGCCGGGTTCAGGTGTGCACCCGACACCCCGGCGGTGAAGTAGATCGCCATGCTGACCCCCACGCCCCAGATGAAGCTGATTTCCCACAGGCCGAAGCTGGCGCCCGCGACCTTGAGTGCCGCGACGCAGCCGGTACCGAAAAAGATGAGCAATGCGGTGCCGAGGAATTCGGCAATGCATTGGGCAGACAGCGTTGGTTGTCGTAGAGCAGTCGTCATTCGTGACCTCGGTTCTTGTTGTTGTGAGGCGCGTGTGCGCTCGACAAAAACCCGAGCAGAATCCCCATTCTGGTCGGGTTGACGGCAGAACTGCACGGTATTGGGGCAGTTCGATATTCAGAATCGAAAAAATATAGACAAGAAACGCTGATGTCAAAGGTCGAAAGTGAACTGCCATTCATATTCTGACTGCCGGTGGCTCAGGTGGTGTCGGTGGCAACCGGGCGGGTAATGGTTGGCTCCGGCGTTTTGCCCTAAAGTAGCCAGCGACTGGAGACCGATCACCCTGCCTGGAGCCCTGCATGACCCCCGCCCTGGATTTGCTCAAGAAAGCCCGCGCCGAACACCGCATCCACAGTTATGAACACGACCCCAAGGCGGCTTCCTACGGCCTGGAAGCCGCCGAGAAGCTCAACCTGGAGCCAGCGCGGGTGTTCAAGACGCTGCTGGCCAGCACCGAGAAGGGCGAGTTGCTGGTGGCGGTGGTGCCGGTGGTGGGCAGCCTGGACCTCAAGGCCCTGGCCCATGCGGCGGGCGCAAAGAAGTGCGAAATGGCCGACCCGATGGCCGCACAGCGTTCCACCGGGTACCTGGTAGGCGGGATCAGCCCACTGGGGCAGAAGAAGCGCCTGCGCACCTTCATCGATGCTTCGGCGCAGCAGTTCGAAACCATTCATGTCAGCGCCGGGCGGCGCGGGCTGGAGGTGGAACTGGCGGCGGCGGTGCTGGCCGAGCACACCCGGGGCAGCTTTGCGGCGATCGGCCGCGAGTAGCATCTGTATCCTCCAAATCCGGCCATTCTGTATATGGAAGCGCGAGCGCCCGGGCAGGCATGCTCGCTGCCTTCCCATGCAGGAGCCAACCCATGCAGCTTGAATTTCACCAGGTCGATGCCTTCAGTTCCCAACCCTTCAGCGGCAACCCGGCGATGGTGTATCGCCTGGAGCAATGGCTGCCCGATGAACTGATGCAAAAAATTGCGGCCGAGCACAACCTGGCCGAAACCGCATTCGTCGTGCGCGAGGCGCAGCGCTGGCGCATCCGCTGGTTCACGCCCTCCACCGAAGTGCCGCTGTGCGGGCATGCGACCCTGGCCAGCGCGCATGTGCTGTTCGAGGTGTATGGGGAAGATGCCGAGTGCCTGGCGTTCGACAGCCGTTCGGGGCCGCTGACCGTGAGCCGCGAGGCGGGGCGCCTGGTGCTGGACTTCCCGCGCTACGACCCGCAGCCGCTGGCCGAGCTGCCGCCGGTGGCGCAGGCGCTGGGGTGCCCGGTGGTCGAGGTGTGGCAGACCAATGAACTGTTCGTGGTGCTCGAAAGCGAACAGGCGGTGCGGGATTGTCGCCCTGACATGGCGGCGCTGGTGCCGTTGCCGGGGCTGGGCGTGATTGTCACGGCGCCAGGGCGCGAGCATGATTTTGTGTCGCGCTATTTTGCGCCGGGGATCGGTATCCCTGAAGACCCGGTGACCGGCTCCACGCACTGCTCGCTGATCCCTTACTGGGCGCAGCGCCTGGGCAAGGATGAGCTGCACGCGGTGCAGTGTTCCGCGCGGGGTGGGGAGCTGTTCTGCCGCCTGGAAGGGGCGCGGGTGAAGATTGGCGGGTATGCGACGCGGGTGGCGAGCGGGACGTTGTTCCTCTAGCGGCCCTTTTCGCCAGCAAGGCTGGTTCCTACAGTAGGCCAGGCAATTTCCTGTAGGAGCCAGCCTTGCTGGCGAAGCCTTATCAGAGCGCCGCGCTGTAGCGTCGCACGCCGTTCTCCGCCACCGGCAGTTGTGCCGGCACCGTGCCGGCCACCGGGAACAGCACCAGGTGGTCCGCCGCCACTTCAATGCCCACCTCGCCGCCGACCTGATGGTCGATATGGCTCGGGAAGATCGCTTCGAGCTGGCTGCCGGTACCCAGTTGTAGGCGGTACAGGGTGGACGCACCGAGGAAGCTCTTGCCGACGATGCTTGCCCTCAAGGCACTGTGGGGCGCATGCACGATGTCGTCCGGGCGCAGCAGCACATCCACCGCGCTGCCCTGGGGCAGGGTGTAGGCCCGATTGCCGCGCAGCTCGCCCAGTTCGGTCTGCACCGATTCGGGGCTGGTCAGCTGGCCACGGATGAAATAGCCCTGGCCGATAAAGCTGGCCACGAACGGCGTGAACGGTTCGTGGTAGAGGTTGTACGGGGTGTCCCACTGCTCCAGGCGGCCTTCCTTGAACACGCCCACATGGTCGCTGACGGCAAAGGCCTCTTCCTGGTCATGGGTGACCAGGATCGCGCTGGTGCCGCGACTCTTGAGGATGTCACGCACCTCATGACTGAGGCGTCGGCGCAGTTCCACGTCGAGGTTGGAGAACGGCTCGTCCAGCAGCAGCAGTTGCGGCTCGGGTGCCAGGGCACGGGCCAGGGCCACACGCTGTTGCTGGCCGCCGGACAGCTCGTGCGGGTAGCGCCCGCCAAGCTTGTCCAGCTTCACCAGCTCGAGCATTTCATCGACCACCTGGCGCTGGCGCGGGTGCTTGCCGATGCCGAACGCGATGTTCTCGGCCACGGTCAGGTGCGGGAACAGCGCGTAGTCCTGAAACACCATGCCGATGCGGCGCTTCTCCGGGGCCAGGGTGAAGCCGGCCTTGGAGATGACTTCGCCCGCCAGGCTGATCTCGCCCTCGTGCACCGGCTCGAAACCGGCGATGGCGCGCAGCGTGGTGGTCTTGCCGCACCCCGAGGAACCCAGCAGGCAACCGATGTCGCCGGCGTTGAGGTGCAGGTTGAGGTTCTGGACGATGCGCTGCTCGCCATAGCCGCAGGCGAGGTCGCGCAGGTTAAGCAGTAGAGGTTGACTCATGCGTGGTGATAGGCCGGTTCGACAAGATATTCGAGAAGCGCCTTCTGTGCATGCAAGCGGTTTTCGGCCTGGTCCCAGGCGACCGAACGGGGGTCGTCGAGCAGGTCCAGGCTGATTTCCTCGCCACGGTGGGCGGGCAGGCAGTGCATGAACAGGGCATCCGCAGCCGCCAGGTCGAGCAGTTCGCGGTTGACCTGGTAAGGCGCAAACAGCGCCAGGCGCCGTGCAGTTTCCTCCTCCTGGCCCATGGAAGTCCAGACATCGGTGCTCACCAGGTGTGCACCGCGCACGGCGTCCTTGGGGTCGCGCACGATCTGCACGCGCTCGCCGGCCTGGGCCACGAACGCCGGGTTGGGCTCATAGCCCTCAGGGCAGGCGATGCGCAGCTGGAAGTCGAACTGGATGGCCGCTTCTATATAGCTGTTGCACATGTTGTTGCCATCGCCCACCCAGGCCACGGTCTTGCCCTGGATCGAGCCGCGGTGTTCGAGGAAGGTCTGCATGTCGGCCAGCAGCTGGCACGGGTGCAGGTCGTCGGACAGGCCGTTGATCACCGGTACCCGCGAATTGGCGGCGAACTCGGTGAGCGTGCTGTGGGCAAATGTACGGATCATCACCGCGTCGAGCATGCGCGACATGACGATGGCGCAGTCACCGATCGGCTCGCCACGGCCCAGCTGGGTGTCGCGTGGCGACAGGAAGATGGCCTGGCCACCGAGCTGGATCATGCCGGCTTCGAACGACAGCCGGGTACGCGTGGACGATTTTTCGAAAATCATGCCCAGCACGCGGTTTTTCAGAGGTTCGAAGAGTACGCCGCGGTTACGCAGGTCCTTCAGCTCGATCCCTCGGCGGATCACACTGACCAGTTCTTCGGCGGTGAAATCCATCAGGGAGAGAAAGTGCCTAGCGCTCATCATTGACTACCTTTTTGCAACAGACCGCAGATCATCAAAAGCCGGTTTTCGAAAATAACGGAAGTGACCTGCGGCGAAAGCCGCACGGGGCGACGAAATAGGGAAAGGCGCAATACTATAATTAAATGTCGCGTCTTACCAAGTGGCGGCTGCGAACTCGACGTTGCCGAATGTGTTCAAGCCGTTGGGTGACGCTTTTTATTGGGCCGGACAGGCTTTGTACACTGCCCGCCGAGGCCTTTGCAACGCATGCGCGGTACAGGTGCCAGCGCGCCGCGACCATCGCCTTGCCTGATGCCGGGCGATTCACGCCACGAACGTCACTGGCGAGGGGGGCGGGGCAGGGCCATAGTCGAGGTCGCTAATCAGACCTACAACAAGAGGCGGCCATGAGCAAAAGCGTGCATCACCGTGCCTGTCATCTGTGCGAAGCCATCTGCGGCCTGACCCTGGAAGTGGCCCATGAGCCTGGGCAGGCGCCGCGCATCACGTCGATCAAGGGCGATGCGCTGGACACCTTCAGCCGTGGCCATATCTGTCCCAAGGCCGTTGCGTTGCAGGACATCCAGAACGATCCGGACCGCCTGCGTACTCCCATGCGCCGCATCGGCGAGCAATGGCAGGCCATCGGCTGGGACGAGGCGTTCGCGCTGGCCGCCCGGAAGCTCTGGGCCCTTCAGCAGCGCCATGGTCAGAACGCGGTGGCGGTGTACCAGGGCAACCCCAGCGTGCACAACTACGGCCTGATGACCCACAGCAACTATTTCCTGGGCCTGCTCAAGACGCGCAACCGCTTTTCCGCGACCTCGGTCGACCAGTTGCCGCAGCACCTGACCAGCTACCTGATGTACGGCCATGGCCTGCTGTTACCGATTGCGGACATCGACCATACCGACTTCATGCTGATTCTGGGCGGCAACCCCTTGGCTTCCAACGGCAGCATCATGACCGTGCCCGATGTCGAAAAGCGCCTCAAGGCCCTGCAGGCACGGGGCGGCAAGCTGGTGGTGGTCGACCCGCGGCGCAGCGAGACCGCGGCCATGGCCGACCAACACCTGTTCGTGCGCCCAGGCGCTGATGCGGCGCTGCTGTGCGGGCTGCTCAACACCCTGTTCGAGGAAGGCCTGAGCCGTACCACGCACCTGCCGGTGGCCGGGCTGGACGCGGTGCGCGAGGCAATCGCGCCGTTCACAGCCGAAGCCATGGGCCCGCGCTGTGGTATCGAGGCCGAGCAGATCCGCCAGTTGGCCCGCGACTTCGCCGCCGCCGACAAGGCCGTGTGCTATGGGCGCATGGGTATCTCGACCCAGGCTTTCGGCACCCTGTGCCATTGGCTGGTGCAGATGATCAACCTGGTCAGTGGCAATCTGGATCGGGTCGGCGGCGCCTTGTGCACCCAGCCGGCAGTGGACCTGGTGGCCAGTACCAGCGGCGGACATTTCAACGCCTGGCAGAGCCGGGTGTCGGGCCTGCCCGAGTACGCAGGCGAGCTGCCGGTGGCGGCACTGGCCGAAGAAATGCTGTGCGAGGGCGAAGGGCAGGTGCGCGCACTCGTCACCGTGGCCGGCAACCCGGTGCTCTCCACGCCCAATGGGCGGCAGCTGGAGCAGGCGCTGCAAGGGCTGGAGTTCATGCTCAGCATCGACCTGTACATCAACGAGACCACGCGCCATGCCGACCTGATCCTGCCGTCCACCTCGGCGCTGGAGAACGATCACTACGACACCACCTTCAACCTGCTGGCGGTGCGCAACGTCAGCCGCTTCAACCGGGCGATCCTGGCCAAGCCCGAAGGCGCGCTGCACGACTGGGAGATCTTCGTCGGCCTGGCCAAGGCCTTCGCGGCACTGGCCGACAAGCCGCTCAAACCGACCCTGACACCCGCGCAGATGATCGACCTGGGCTTGCGCGGCGGGCCCCATGGCCAGGGCAGCGCGTTCGACCTGTCGCTGCACACCCTCGAGCGCTATCCCCACGGTATCGACCTGGGGCCGTTGCAGCCCAACCTCGGTGCACGGCTGAAAACTGCCAGCCAGTGTGTCGAGGCCGCGCCCGCGGTGATCCTGGCCGACCTTCAGCGCTTCGCCGCGCAAGCTTTGCCCCACGCCACGCAACTGGTGCTGATCGGGCGTCGGCATGTGCGCAGCAACAACTCCTGGATGCACAACTACCATCGCCTGGTGAAGGGCAAGCCGCGCCACCAGCTGCTGATGCACCCCGACGACCTGGCCGGCCGGCAGTTGCAGGACGGCCAGCGAGTGCGCGTCAGCTCGCGCGTGGGCAGCATCGAGGTGGAGGTGCTCGCCAGCACCGATATGATGCCCGGCGTGGTCAGCCTGCCACACGGCTTCGGCCACGGGCGGCCAGGCATGCGCCTGGGCATCGCTCAGGCGCAAGCAGGGGCCAGTGCCAACGATCTGACCGACGAGCGTCAGCGCGACGCGGTATCGGGCAATGCGGCGCTCAACGGGGTGGTGGTAGAGGTGGTTGCGGCCTGATATCGGCAAGGCCGAGCGTCACGCTCGGCTTTCCGATACAATGCGTCACCGTGCCGACAACCAGGTCGGAAAGTTCAGCCGCGAGGTGCTTCATGGATATTATCGAAACAATCAAAGAGCAGATTGCCAACAACACCATTCTGCTTTACATGAAAGGCTCGCCGAATGCCCCGCAGTGCGGCTTTTCGGCCAAGGCGGCGCAAGCCGTGATGGGTTGTGGCGAGAAGTTCGCTTACGTGGATATCCTGCAGAACCCGGAAATCCGCGCCAACCTGCCCAAGTACGCCAACTGGCCGACCTTCCCGCAACTGTGGGTGGGCGGTGAGCTGGTCGGCGGCAGCGATATCATGGCCGAGATGTTTGCCAACGGCGAGCTGCAGACCCTGATCAAGGACGCCGCTGCCAAGGCCGAGGCGGCCAAGGCCTGAATCCGGTTTTGCACTGTAGAGCCCCGCATCTGCGGGGCTTTTTTGTGCCTGCCTGGGCCCGGTGGCCGGCAAGGCCGGTTACCCCAGGCGAAAAAAAGCCCCGCACAGGCGGGGCTTTGGTTGCAGCCGGTTGGGCGTGATTACTCGCCCATCTGCGACTGCAGGTAGTTTTCCAGGCTGACCTTGTCGATCAGGCTCAACTGGGTTTCCAGCCAGTCGATATGCTCTTCCTCGGCCTCGAGGATGTCCTCGAGCAGTTCGCGGCTGCCGAAGTCGCCCACGGTCTCGCAATGCGCAATCGCCGCCTTCAGGTCGATCAGGCCTTTCTGCTCCAGGCGCAGGTCGCACTCAAGCATTTCCTTGGTGTGTTCGCCAATCAGCAGCTTGCCCAGGTCCTGGACGTTGGGAATACCTTCTAGAAACAGAATGCGCTTGATCAGTTTGTCAGCGTGTTTCATCTCGTCGATGGATTCTTTGTATTCGTGCTTGCCGAGCTTTTCCAGACCCCAGTCTTCGTACATGCGCGCATGCAGGAAGTATTGGTTGATTGCGACCAGCTCGTTTCCGAGGATCTTGTTGAGATGCTGGATGACGCTAACGTCGCCTTTCATGATGGGGTCCTGCCCTGCGTAAGTGTGTCGATAAGCACGAGTCTGAGCCCGACAACTTCCAGTGTCAAACCTAAGTTAT
Source organism: Pseudomonas sp. 8209 (assembly GCF_028682105.1). NCBI lineage: Bacteria > Pseudomonadati > Pseudomonadota > Gammaproteobacteria > Pseudomonadales > Pseudomonadaceae > Pseudomonas > Pseudomonas sp. 8209. Next base: position 99,584 of record NZ_JANIAH010000005.1, on the reverse strand, counting down.
TGAATAATAAATGAAAATTAATCGGAATAAGAATGTTTGTGTTCCGCGTTTTAAGCCTAACTACTTGAATTGCAGGCATAAAAAAACCGGACACGAGGTCCGGTTCTTCAAATTCGCTGTTTTCAGGCTGCGGTAAATTCTACCGGATAAGGCAGGGCGGCCTGGCTGACCTGCAGTTTGGTCAGGGTTTCACGTACCACTTCCTTGGCCAGGCAGGCACATTTGCCGCACTGGGTGCCCACGTTGGTGGCGGCACGGACTTCCTTGTAGCTGCAGCATCCTTCGTAAATCGCATCGCGGATCTGTCCGTCGGTAACACCAACACAAAGACACACATACATAAGGGAGACCATCGCTGGTAAAGGCTTGATGTCGGGGAGCTTAATGCTAATGAGAATGCTTGTCAAAGTACCTTGTGCAGAGGCCCGTTCCAGAGCGACCGGCGGTCAGTCTGGCAGTGGGCTGGCATTCGCTCGGCGCACGGCGTCGGTCGGTGTATGATGGGCAGTTCTTGTGTCATGCCAGCGGACCTGCGGGTCGGCTGCGCAAACCATTCAATACCATCAGGAGATATCGAATGAGCGTGCTCGTAGGCAAAAACGCCCCGGACTTCACCGTACCTGCAGTACTGGGCAACGGCGAGATCGTCGACAGCTTCAACCTGGCTTCGGCTATCAAGGGCAAGTACGGCCTGGTGTTCTTCTACCCACTGGACTTCACCTTCGTCTGCCCGTCCGAGCTGATCGCCCTGGATCACCGCATGGACGACTTCAAGGCGCGCAACGTTGAAGTGATCGCCGTTTCGATCGACTCGCACTTCACCCACAACGCCTGGCGCAACACCCCGATCAACGCCGGCGGTATCGGCCCGGTCAAATACATCATGGCTGCCGACCTCAAGCACGAAATCGCCCAGGCCTACGACGTCGAGTCCGAAGGCGGCGTGGCCTTCCGTGGCGCGTTCCTGATCGACGACAAGGGTGTTGTCCGTTCGCAGATCGTCAACGACCTGCCGCTGGGCCGCAACATGGAAGAGCTGATCCGTCTGGTCGACGCGCTGCAATTCCACGAAGAGCACGGCGAAGTCTGCCCTGCCAACTGGAAAAAAGGCGACAAGGGCATGACCGCTTCGCCAGAAGGCGTTGCTGCCTACCTGAGCGAGAATGCTGGCAAGCTGTAAGCGCCACGCATGAAAAAACCGGCCCTGGTGGCCGGTTTTTTTATGCCTGTTCGCCAGCAAGGCTGGCTCCTGCGTCGCGTAGCGTCTGCAGGCGCCGGCCGGCGAAGCGGTCAGTCGCGAAAGTCCTGCCAGCCGCCCATTTCCTTCCAGCGATTGACGATGCCGCAGAACAGCTCGGCCGTCTTCTCGGTGTCGTAGCGCGCCGAGTGTGCCTCCCGCCCGTCAAAGTCGATGTCGGCACTCTGGCAGGCCCGCGCCAGCACGGTCTGACCATAGGCCAGGCCAGCCAGGGTGGCGGTGTCGAAGCTGGAGAACGGGTGGAAGGGGTTGCGCTTCATGTCGTGGCGCGCCACGGCCGCGTTGAGGAAGCCCAGGTCGAAACTGCTGTTGTGCCCCACCAGGATCGCGCGCTTGCAGCCATTGGCCTTGAGGGCCTTGCGCACGCCGCGGAAGATGTCGGTCAGCGCCGACTCTTCGCTGACCGCCATGCGCAGCGGGTGATCGAGCTTGATGCCGGTGAAGTCCAGGGCCGCCTGTTCGATATTGGCGCCCTCGAAGGGTTCGACGCGGAAGAAATAGGTGTGCTCCGGGAACAGAAAGCCCTTTTCGTCCATGCCGATGGTGACTGCGGCTATTTCCAGCAGTGCATCGGTGGCGCAGTTGAAACCACCGGTTTCAACATCCACCACCACCGGCAGGTAGCCGCGAAAGCGCTCTGCCATCGGATGGCGCGAACCGCCGCCTTGACCTTCCTGGTCGTCTTCGTAATCGTCGCTCACACAGTCTCCTCCAGCAGGCGCCAGCGCAGTTGCTCACCGGCGCGCAGCGGGATGACAGTCTGCTCGCCGAACGGCAGGCTGCCTGGGGCGGTCCAGCTTTCGCGGACCAGGGTAATGTGGTCGGTGTTCGCCGGCAGGCCGTAGAACGCCGGGCCATGAAGGCTGGCGAAACCTTCCAGCTTGTCCAGCGCGTTGCGCTGTTCGAACGCCTCGGCGTACAGCTCGATGGCGGCGAACGCGGTGTAGCAGCCGGCACAGCCGCAGGCGGCTTCCTTGGCATGCTGGGCGTGGGGCGCCGAATCGGTGCCGAGGAAGAACTTGCTGCTGCCGCTGGTGGCTGCGTCGAGCAGAGCCACCTGGTGGGTGTTGCGCTTGAGGATCGGCAGGCAGTAGAAGTGCGGGCGAATACCGCCCACCAGCATGTGGTTGCGGTTGTACAGCAGGTGCTGGGCGGTGATGGTTGCGCCGACGTTGGCCGGGGCCTCGTTGACGAACTGCACGGCTTCGGCAGTGGTGATGTGCTCGAACACCACTTTGAGCGTGGGGAAGCGCTCGACCACACGGCGCAGATGCTCGTCGATGAACAGCTTCTCGCGATCGAACACGTCGATCTCGGGGCGGGTCACTTCGCCGTGCACCAGAAGTGGCATGCCCACCTCGGCCATGGCTTCGAGCACCGGGAAAATCTTGTCGACGCTGGTCACGCCGGAGTCCGAGTTGGTGGTCGCGCCGGCCGGGTACATCTTGGCGGCATGCACGAATCCGCTGGCCTTGGCCGCGCGAATGTCCTCGGGCTGGGTGCGGTCGGTGAGGTACAGCACCATCAGCGGTTCGAAGCGGCTGCCGGCAGGGCGGGCGGCCAGGATGCGCTGGCGATAGGCGTCGGCTTCGGCAGTGTTGCGTACCGGCGGTACCAGGTTGGGCATGATGATGGCGCGGGCAAAGGTGCGCGCCACGTCGCCGACGGTATGGGGCAATACAGCGCCATCGCGAAGATGGATGTGCCAGTCGTCGGGACGCAGGAGGGTCAGGCGGTCGGACATTGGGGATTCCAGGCGGTTCGAACTCCCGGTGAATGCTACCGGAAAAGCCCGATCCGAGCACTCGCTATCAAGTTTTGCGCAGGGCGTCCGATAGCTTGCAGGTATGCCGTAAGAAATTTGTGGAGCCGCCCGTGCGCCAGCGTTACCTAGCCCTGCTCAGTATGTTTGCCAGCCTGCCGGCCGTGGCACTCACCTTCCAGACTCGCGTGGAGAACGTCGAGTGGAAGGTCGAGGGCGATCAGTTCGAATGCCGGCTGATCCAGCCGATCGCCGATTTCGGCAGCGGCGAGTTCGTGCGCCGCGCGGGCGAGCAGGCCACCTTCCAGCTACGCTCCACCAGCAATGTGCTGGGCGCCGGCTCCGCGACCCTGCTGGCCGCCGCCGCACCGTGGCAGCCCGGGCGTGGCGACATCAACCTGGGCGCGGTGCGCATGGCGCGCAGCGGCGTGCTGTTCAACAGCTCCCAGGGCCAGGCCAGCCGGCTCATCAATGGCCTGCTGGACGGGCGCAGCACCGTGGTGCGCAACTACACCGGCGAAGCCGGGCGCAGCATGGAAGTGCGCGTGCTGCCGGTGAAGTTCAACCGTGCCTACGGTGACTACCAGGCCTGTGCGGCCAAGCTGCTGCCGATGAACTATGACCAGGTGCGCCAGGCACGCGTGGGCTTTCCGGGCGGCGGTATCGATCTGGATGCCGATGCACGTGCCCGCCTGGACGTGATCATCGACTTCCTCAAGGCCGACCCCACGGTCAACCACATCGAGCTCGATGGCCACTCCGACAACAGCGGCAACCGCCTGACCAACCGCGACCTCTCGCGTCGCCGCGCCCTGGCGGTGCAGGACTACCTCAAGGCCCATGGCATCCCCGAAGAGCAGATCACCGTGCGCTTTCATGGCGAGCGCTATCCGCTGGCGGCCAATACCAATGCCGCCAATCGGGCACGCAACCGCCGGGTGAACATCCAGCTCGACCGCGTCACCCCGGTCGAGAAGCCCGCAGAGGTTGCCCCGCACAAGCCTGCCGAACCGGCAGCGACCCCGCCTGCGCCGGCACCCACGCAGACGCCGGCCGCCCAGGCAGGCAAACCCGCCGCCTGATTCGACGGTGCGACCGCCGGTCGCGCCGACGACAATTTCTGTCGCTTTGTCGTCACAAGCTGTCGCCCCACTGTAAATTCTGCGGTAAGGCCGGTAGAATCACCGGCTTTCCGTACAACCCGTGGAGTGATGGCATGGCGGACGTAAAAAAGGTCGTACTGGCGTATTCCGGCGGCCTTGATACTTCGGTGATTCTCAAGTGGCTGCAAGATACCTACAACTGTGAAGTGGTGACGTTCACCGCCGATCTGGGGCAGGGCGAGGAGGTCGAACCGGCCCGCGCCAAGGCTCAGGCCATGGGTGTCAAAGAGATCTACATCGATGACCTGCGAGAAGAATTCGTCCGCGATTTCGTGTTCCCGATGTTCCGCGCCAACACCGTCTACGAAGGCGAGTACCTGCTGGGTACTTCCATCGCACGTCCGCTGATCGCCAAGCGTCTGATCGAGATCGCCAACGAAACCGGCGCCGACGCCATTTCCCATGGCGCCACCGGCAAGGGCAACGACCAGGTGCGTTTCGAGCTGGGTGCCTACGCGCTCAAGCCAGGCGTCAAGGTCATCGCCCCATGGCGCGAGTGGGACCTGCTCTCGCGCGAGAAACTGATGGACTACGCCGAGAAGCACGGTATCCCGATCGAGCGTCACGGCAAGAAGAAGTCGCCGTACTCGATGGACGCCAACCTGCTGCACATCTCCTACGAGGGCGGCGTGCTGGAGGATACCTGGACCGAGCACGAAGAAGACATGTGGCGCTGGACCAAGTCGCCAGAAAACGCCCCTGATGTTCCGACCTACCTGGAACTGACCTACCGCAACGGCGACGTCGTGGCGCTGGACGGCGTCGAGATGACTCCGGCCACCGTCCTGGCCACCCTGAACCGCATCGGCGGCGAGAACGGCATCGGTCGCCTGGACATCGTCGAGAACCGCTATGTGGGCATGAAGTCCCGTGGCTGCTACGAAACCCCGGGCGGCACCATCATGCTGCGCGCGCACCGTGCGATCGAGTCCATCACCCTGGACCGCGAAGTGGCTCACCTCAAGGATGAGCTGATGGCCAAGTACGCCAGCTTGATCTACACCGGCTACTGGTGGAGCCCTGAGCGTCTGATGCTGCAACAGATGATCGATGCTTCGCAGTTGAACGTGAACGGTGTGGTTCGCCTGAAGCTGTACAAGGGCAACGTCATCGTCACCGGTCGCAAGTCTGACGATTCGCTGTTCGATGCCAACATCGCCACCTTCGAAGAAGACGGCGGCGCCTACAACCAGGCCGACGCGGCGGGCTTCATCAAGCTCAACGCACTGCGCCTGCGCATTGCCGCGAACAAGGGCCGCTCACTGGTGTGAGGGGCGCTTGAACGAAAGGAACCCGGCCTGAGGCCGGGTTTTTTTATGCCTTCATTGCGGTAGCTCGGCGCCCAGGGCATGGGTGGTCAGTGTGGTCTGCGTGCCGGTTTCAAGGTTGTGGATGACCAGCGTGCCCAGCCTGGGCTGTTGCGTGATGGCCTGAGTGACAAGGTATTCGATCAGCGATGTGCTGTGTGCACCGGAAATGACGATGGTCGAGATAGCGGGTGCCATGGCGTCGCAACCCAGGGGTGGGGCTTGTGTGGTCAATTGTGCAAAGGCAGAACGGGCAGGCGGCAGGTGACTTTCACGTTGTTCTGAAGTTGGCCAGTCTTTGGGTTCATCCGGAACTTCAGGCGTGTCCTCGTTGTACTCCGGGCAATACAGCGTCTTGCTGTTGAAGTTGAGCGTCAGGAAAAACAGGATTGTCAGAAAGGGTGGAAAGCCCACCAGAAACCACGTGTAGATACCCTGGCTGTCTTCGCCAAGAAAGGGCAGTGAGGCCAACGCAGAGGCTTCGATGATACCCGCGAAAATAGCAATGATCGTCAGTGGGCTTTTCGGTTCGACGTTGCTCATGTACGTGCCTGCTGCTCGGCGTGAGCGCTGTTTCGTGGGCGCAAGGGTCAGGGTTCGCATTGTTTTTGGAACCACTATGCGGCCTGGGTACTTCGGTGTTCAGGGGGTTATGGATCGTCCTCAGGAAATACTTCGGTGCAACTTCGACGCGATAAAACGCCGTGACGGGATTGATACCCGGGTTTGGCAAATATCACGGATATTTCCTGCGTGCGGGCGAGCGTTGTCATATGGAACGTGGCGAGAGTGCGGTGTTAGTGTTTGTTCGCACTGCATGCACGCCTCGAACGGCGCAATGATTGTTTCTGCTTAACGCCTGCTATCAGGAAGTTTTGTAGGAATAATCTTCTATTTAGGTAGGTCTGGTCTTGTCGTGCAACTGTCAAGGAAGCTGCAATGCACTATGCCGGTTGACTAGGCTATTGTGCGGGCTCAAAAAATCGAACAGCGAAAATTGGATTTTGCCCATGAATAAAGTGCTGATCGTGGATGATCATCCGGTCATTCGCCTGGCTGTACGCATGCTGATGGAGCGGCATGGCTATGAAGTTGTCGCAGAGACCGACAACGGAGTGGACGCGCTGCAGCTGGTCAAGAAACACCTGCCCGATATCGTGATACTGGATATCGGCATGCCCAAGCTCGATGGGCTGGAGGTCATCGCAAGGTTGACCTCCAATGACGTGAACATAAAGGTACTGGTGCTGACCTCACAGGCACCTGGGCATTTTTCGATGCGGTGCATGCAGGCGGGCGCCGCGGGTTATGTCTGCAAGCAGCAGGACCTTACCGAGCTGCTCAGCGCCATCAAGGCGGTCCTCTCCGGTTACAGCTACTTCCCCAACCAGGCCCTGCACTCGGTGCGTTCGAACCTTGGCGGTTCCAGCGAAGCGGATATGGTCGAACGTCTGTCGGGGCGGGAGATGATGGTGCTGCAGCAACTGGCACGCGGCAAGACCAACAAGGAGATTGCCGACGGCATGTTTCTGAGCAACAAGACGGTGAGTACCTACAAGACGCGCCTGTTGCTCAAGCTCAATGCGCGCTCCCTGGTGGACCTTATCGAACTGGCCCAGCGTAACGGCCTGGTGTGAACCAGACCTTGCCAGGGCGACTGCCTGGCCCCTGCATGCGCTAGAGACGGCCCGCCCGCGACCTGAAGTGGGCCGTCAAAGATCGAAGTCGTAATCGGCCAACTGCTTTTGCAGGCGGCGTTCTTCCAGCATGTTGTCGATGGTGCGACGCTTGCTGAGGTTGGTCTTCGCCGTTTCGGGCGGGCTTTCCGTTTCCTGTTCGTCTGCCGTGTCCGGCTCGACGTCGATATCCAGCTCTTCGTTATCGGTGCTCATAAGTCACTCCATGCCAAGAGGGCTATTGGCGCACCTTATAGCGATATTTTCAGAGCCGGTAAAAAAGATTTTTTCAATCGTGCGCAACCGATTCAACTATTTGTTCAATCGTCGGAGGTTTTTTGCGGGTACTCGCAAAGGTCCTCGATACGGCAGCTTCCACAGCGTGGCTTGCGCGCCTGGCATACATAGCGCCCATGCAGTATCAGCCAGTGGTGCGCATCCAGCAGATAGTCCTTGGGCACAAACTTCATCAATGCCTTTTCCACCTCCAGCACCGTCTTGCCGGGGGCGATACGGGTGCGGTTGCTGACCCGGAAGATATGCGTGTCCACCGCCATGGTCGGCTGGCGAAATGCGGTGTTGAGCACCACGTTGGCCGTCTTTCTGCCCACCCCTGGCAACGCTTCGAGGGCCTCGCGGGTTTGCGGCACTTCGCCGCCGTGGCGCTCGATCAGCAGGCGACAGGTTTCGATGACGTTCTTGGCCTTGCTGTTGTACAGGCCGATGGTCTTGATGTAGCTGGACAACCCTTCAACGCCCAGGTCGTAGATGGCCTGGGGCGTGTTGGCCACCGGGTACAGGCGTGCAGTGGCCTTGTTGACCCCCACGTCGGTGGATTGCGCCGAGAGGATGACCGCGATCAGCAGTTCGAAGGGGGTGGTGTAGGCTAGCTCGGTCTTCGGGTCCGGGTTGTCTTCGTGCAGCCTGCGAAAGATTTCCAGGCGTTTGGCAGCATTCATGGGCTCAGAGGCTTCCTTGACGGCTAGAGGGGGCCGGCTTGCGCCGCACCCGGTTGAAAATGGCCAGTAGCAGGCCCAGCAGGATCAGTGCGCCCGGGGTCAGTTGGGCCAGGCGCAGCCCGGCAGAGCCCAGCAGTTCGCGACACAGGCCCAGCAGCAGGTGCACTGTACACAAGCCGATGACCAGCAGCAGGCCTTGCGCGACGCCGCAATGGCGCTCGAAGCTCTGTTCCAGCAGCACGCATTGCAGTGCGATCAGCGCCGGGTAGATGCCCAGTTGCGCGTGAACCTCCAGGGCCCAGGCGCGCAGGCTCAGCTCCAGGCAGGTCACCAGCATCGCCGCCAAAAGCACGCTGACCAGCGTGGTCTGCAGCCCTTGCAGCAGCGGGCGCAAGGGCGTCATGCACAACCGGTGCAGGCACAGGCTCAACAGGCTGAACAACGCCAGCGCTGCGGCCTGGGCCAGGGTCTGGCTGGCGCCCAGCATCGGGGCCAGGCTGAGGATGAGCAGGCTGCGGCTATTCATGTTCACCGGTACCCAGCAGATAGAGGGAGTGTTCGTCGAAGTAGCGCAGGGCATCGTGCACCGCCCGGACCACTGCGCGGGAGGTCACGCTGGCGCCGGCCAGCTGGTCGAACTGGCCGGCATCGCGCTTGAGGGCCCAGGCCGGATCGGGGGTGTCCGCCAGCGTGCGGCCCTCGAACCCGCGTAGCCAGGTGTTGCCCGGTTCACTCAGCTTGCCGCCAAGCCCTGGCGTTTCCTGGTGCTGCAGCACCCGGGTGGCCAGCAGGCGGCCGTGGCTGTCGATGGCGATCAGCAGGTCCAATGGCCCCGCATAGCCCTGAACCCGGCTGTGCAGCACCACGGCGCTGGGCTGGCCGAGCAGGGTCGCGCGGTAGCCGGCCAGCAGGGTGCTATGGGCCAGGGTCGGTGCGGGCAGTGCGAGGGGGCGTTGCAGCGGCTGGTTGTCGTAGCGCTCTGCCGGCAGCACGCTCAGCAGGCTCCTGGCCTTGAGCTGCAGTTCAGCCTGGCTGATACGCGCGGCGTTCAACTGCGCCCAGCCAATGGCGCAGCCGATGGCCAGGCACGCCACAGCCGCCACCAGCAGCACTGCACGCGCCCGGGGGGTCATGCCGGCTGCCCTTGGCGCCGCGCGGCCCAGCGTTCGAGCGCCGGCACGCACAGGTTCATCAGCAGCACGGCGAACGCACTGCCGTCGGGGTAGCTACCCCAGGTACGGATCAGATAGACCAGCACGCCCACCCCGGCGCCGAACAGCAGGCGTGCGCTGGCCGCCCTGGGGCCGCTGACCGGTTCGGTGACGATGAAGAACGCGACGAACAGGCTGGAGCCGGCCAGCAGGTGAAACAGCGGCGAGCCATTGGAGTCGGAGCCCGAGCCGTTCCAGCCCAGCAGGCTCATGATGAACAGGCTGCCCAGCATGGCCACCGGGGCATGCCAGCTGAACACCTTGCGCTGCAGCAACAACAGGCCGCCGGCCAGGAAGGCCAGGGCGACCCACTCGCTGCCCGCGCCGGCGAATCGGCCGAAGGCCGGGTGCTGGCCGAACAGTTCTTCGATGGTCAGGCTCTGGTTGTGGCGCACCACATCCAGCACCGTCGCCTGGGCCCAGGCGTCGGGTCGGACGGCCAAGCCGAACACCGCTTCGAGGCTGGTGCCCAGGTCCAGCGGTTGCGGCCCGGGCCACTGGGTCATCTGGGCCGGAAAGCTGACCAGGGCCACGGCATAGCCGAGCATGGCCGGGTTGAACGGATTCTTGCCAAGCCCGCCGTACACATGCTTGCCCAGGGCCAGGGCGCTTGCGCTGGCAATCACCGGCACCCACCAGGCGAGGTAGGCGGGCAGGGCGATGGCCAGCAGTGTGGCGCTGACCAGGGCGCTGCCATCACCCAGTGCAGCACGTACCGGGCGGCGCTGGGCGCGCAGCAACACCGCTTCGGTCGCCAGCGCCGCGGTGGTGGTCAGCAGCAGGTTGAGCAGGGTGCCCCAACCGTGCAGCCAGGTCAGTGCCAGCAAGCCGGGCAGGCACGCCAGCAGCACCAGGCGCAGGCTGGCGCGCAGGCGTTCGCCCGGGTCAGGCGCGGGCAGCATCGCTTACCGCCAGCAGTGATTCCAGGTGAGCCTGGGCCTGTTGCTGCGCTTGCTGCAGCTCAGCCAGTTGCGCTTGCTGCGCCGGGCTTGGCGAGTCGCCAAAGGCTGTGCGCGCCTTGGTCAGCTGGGCGCGACTCATGGCCGCGGCAATCTTGGCCTTTTTCAGCGCCGCATCGGCGGCTGCAGCCTTTTGCGCCTGCACCCGCGCAATCGCGGCCTTGATCGGGTCGTCGGCCGGCACCGCAGCCGCCGCGTTCGGGGCGGGCCGCTGGCTGCGCGCGATGCGTTCGGCCTGCTTGCGCGCCTCTTCGCGTTGCAGGCGCTGGGCACGCTGCTCGAAGCGGTGGCGTGCATGGCTGCGCCGGGCGGCGCGGGCGAGCTGCTGTGGCCGGGTGTGCGCCAGGCCGCCGACGATCGGCACGATAGGGCTGTCGGCAGGCAGTGGCAGCAGGTCGATGCAGTCGACCGGGCAAGGCGCCACGCACAGGTCGCAGCCGGTGCATTCGGCGCTGATGACTGTGTGCATCAGCTTGGCGGCGCCGACGATGGCGTCCACCGGGCAGGCCTGGATGCATTTGGTGCAACCGATACATTCGGCCTCGCGAATGAAGGCGACCTGGGCGGGCGCACTGCCGCGGTCGGTATCCAGGGCAATCACCGGCACCTGCAGCAGTGCTGCCAGTGCGGCAATGGTCTCGCTGCCGCCGGGTGGGCACTTGTTGATCGCCTCGCCCGCCGCCAGCCCCTGGGCGTAAGGCTGGCAGCCGGCATGACCGCACTTGCCGCATTGGGTCTGGGGCAGCAGGGCGTCGATGCGTTGAATCAGGCTCATGAGGTGAACAGTCCGTTGAAACCGAGAAAGGCCAGGGCCATGATCCCTGCGCCGATCAGCTCGATGGGCAGGCCGCGCAAGGCCACGGGGGCCGCGTCGCTGCGTTGGCGCAGGTCGTCGAACAGGCACAGCGCCAGCCAGAAGCCCAGGCCGCCGCCCAGGCTCAGGGCCAGGGTGGCGAACGGGTCGAGCGTGGCATCGCTGGCTTGCAGGGCAAGGCCCAAGACGGCGGCATTGCCCAGCAGCAAGGGTTTGAGGCCGGTGAACGGCCAGTGTGGCAGTTGGCGTTGCAACCGGTTCAGCACCGGCGCTGCCAGCAGAACGCACAGCGGCAGGAACACGAACAGGCGCAGGTACTCCAGTTGCAGCGGGCGCAACCCGTAGCGGTAAAGCAACTGCCCCGGTACGACCGCCAGCACCATCAGCACCAGCGTCGCCAACCCCAGTGCGTGCACCCGGCGACGTGACGCCGGCTCGACGGGCTGCAGCAGCGGGTCGAGCGCGAGGGCCTGGTGCAACACGAGGTTGTTGACCAGCGCAGCGCTGATAAGGGTAAGGAGCAGTTCGGTCATGGGCGCGCCACAGGCAAGAGGCTGTGCGCCATTATCCGGCAATCACGGTGCAATGAGAACGCCCCGGCCGGTCAGGGTCGGGGCGTGGCACTTACTTGATGCGCTGACCCGGCTTGGCGCCGCTGTCAGGGCTGAGCAGGTAGATCTCCTCGCCGCCAGGGCCTGCGGCCATGACCATCCCCTCGCTCACGCCAAAGCGCATTTTGCGTGGCTTGAGGTTGGCGATCATCATGGTCAGACGACCTTCCAGCTTGCTCGGGTCCGGGTAGGCGGACTTGATGCCGGAGAACACGTTGCGCTGCTCGTCACCGATGTCCAGGGTCAGTCGCAGCAGCTTGTCGGCCCCTTCCACGGCTTCGGCCTTGAGAATCAGCGCTACCCGCAGGTCGACGGCGGCAAAGGTGTCGAAGTCGATCTCGGCCGACAGCGGGTCCTTGGTCAGCTCGCCGTTGCCGGTGACCACGCTGGTCTGGCTGGCGGCCAGGTCCTGCTTGGAAGCGTCGACCATGGCTTGCACCTTGACCGGGTCGATGCGGGTCATCAATGCCTTGAACGGGTTCAGCTGGTGGTTCTCGAGACGGCTCAGGTGGTCGTTCCAGGTCAGCGGCGCGACGTTCAGGAACGCCTCGGCATCGCTGGCCAGTTGCGGCAGCACCGGCTTGAGGAAGATCACCAGCTGGCGGAACAGGTTGATGCCCTGGGCGCACACGGCCTGCACTTCGTCCTGCTTGCCTTCCTGCTTGGCCAGCGACCACGGGGCCTTGTCGGCGATCCAGGCGTTGGCGCGGTCGGCCAGGCCCATGATTTCGCGCATCGCACGGGCGAAGTCGCGGCCTTCGTAGGCGTCGGCGATACCCGGTGCCGCAGCCAGGAAGGCTTCGGTCAGCTCCGGTGCGGCGTCGCCGGCCACCATCACGCCGCCGTTGCCCTTGTGGATGAACCCTGCGCAGCGGCTGGCGATGTTGACCACCTTGCCGATCAGGTCCGAGTTGACCTTCTGCACGAAGTCTTCCAGGTTCAGGTCCAGGTCATCCACGCCACGGCCCAGCTTGGCCGCGTAGTAGTAGCGCAGGTATTCCGGCGACAGGTGGTCGAGGTAGGTGCGCGCCTTGATGAAGGTGCCACGAGACTTGGACATCTTCTGGCCGTTGACCGTCAGGTAGCCGTGCACGTTGATTGCGGTCGGCTTGCGGTAGCCGGCGCCTTCGAGCATGGCCGGCCAGAACAGCGCGTGGAAGTTGACGATGTCCTTGCCGATGAAGTGGTACAGCTCGGCGCTGGAGTCTTTTTTCCAGTAGGCGTCGAAGTCCAGTTCCGGCGTGCGGTCGCACAGGTTCTTGAAGCTGGCCATGTAGCCGATCGGCGCGTCCAGCCACACATAGAAGTACTTGCCCGGCTCGCCCGGGATCTCGAAGCCGAAGTACGGCGCATCACGGGAGATGTCCCATTCCTGCAGGCCGGAATCCAGCCATTCGGCCAACTTGTTGGCCACGGCGTCCTGCAGTGTGCCGCTGCGGGTCCACTGCTGCAGCATGGCCTGGAAGTCGGGCAGCTTGAAGAAGAAGTGCTGGGAGTCCCTGAGCACCGGGGTGGCGCCGGAGATCGCCGACTTGGGGTTCTTCAGTTCGGTCGGTGCGTAGGTGGCGCCGCATTTTTCGCAGTTGTCGCCATACTGGTCGTCGGCCGCGCATTTGGGGCAGGTGCCCTTGATGAAGCGGTCGGCCAGGAACATCTGCTTGTCGGGGTCGAAATACTGGGTGACCGAGCGCGTGGCGATATGCCCGGCGTCACGCAGTTTCAGGTAGATCTGGCTCGACAGCTCGCGGTTTTCGTCGGCGTGGGTCGAATGGTAGTTGTCGAACTCCACCAGAAAGTCGGCAAAGTCGCCGCAGTGCTCGGCCTGCACATTCGCGATCAGTTGCTCGGGGGTAATGCCTTCTTTCTCGGCGCGCAGCATGATCGCCGAACCGTGCGCGTCGTCGGCGCACACGTAGGTGCACTGGTTGCCGCGGTACTTCTGGAAGCGCACCCACATGTCTGTCTGAACGTACTCGAGCATGTGGCCAAGGTGGATCGACCCGTTGGCATAGGGCAGGGCGCTGGTGACGAGAATCTGGCGTGGCTCGGACATGGGGGCTCGGCTACTTTCGGCTACAGGGTATGAACGGTGATCGGCCACTATAAAACGATGGGAAATATATTTCACCCCATGGACGTATCTGCCGTTGTTTCACGGGTTAGCATAGCGACCTGTTTCATTCAGTCTTTTATCGGGAGTCTCCATGAGCGCCGTCACTCGCGCAGCGGTTGAAACCGTCCTTCGCCAATACACCGACCCTTACCTGAACCAGGACCCGGTCAGCGCCGGGTGTGTGCGCAGCATCGATATCCAGGGCGACCGGGTCAGCGTGGCCCTGGAGCTGGGCTATGCCGCCGGCCTGTTCAAGAACGGCTGGGCCCAGGTGCTGCAGACCGCCGTCGAGGGGATCGAGGGCGTGGCCTCGGCACAGGTCGAGATCACCTGTGTGATCGCCGCGCACAAGGCCCAGGCGCAGATTCCGGGCCTGGCCAACGTCAAGAACATCGTGGCCGTTGCCTCGGGCAAGGGCGGTGTGGGCAAGTCCACCACCGCCGCCAACCTGGCCCTGGCCCTGGCCCGTGAAGGGGCGCGAGTGGGTATCCTGGATGCCGACATCTATGGCCCCAGCCAGGGCGTGATGTTCGGTATCGCCGAAGGGACCCGGCCGCAGATCCGCGACCAGAAGTGGTTCGTGCCGTTGCGTGCGCATGGCGTGGAAGTCATGTCGATGGCGTTTCTTACCGACGACAACACGCCGATGGTATGGCGTGGCCCGATGGTCTCCGGTGCGTTGCTGCAACTGGTGACCCAGACCGCCTGGGACAACCTCGACTACCTGGTGATCGACATGCCGCCGGGCACCGGCGACATCCAGCTGACCCTGGCGCAGAAGGTGCCGGTGGCCGGTTCGGTGATCGTGACCACGCCGCAGGACCTTGCGCTGCTGGACGCGAAAAAGGGTGTGGAGATGTTCCGCAAGGTGAATATCCCGGTGCTGGGCGTGGTCGAGAACATGGCCGTGCATATCTGCTCGAACTGCGGGCATGCCGAGCACCTGTTCGGTGAAGGTGGTGGCGAGAAGCTGGCGGCGCAGTACGGTGTGGAGCTGCTGGCTTCGCTGCCCCTGTCGATGCTGATTCGCGAGCAGGCCGACAGCGGCAAGCCGACTGCGATTGCCGAGCCTGAAAGCCAGATTGCCATGGTGTACCAGGAACTGGCACGGCAGGTGGGGGCGCGCATCGTGCTGCAGGAAGCGGCGGCGCCGGCGATGCCCAATATCACCATCAGCGAAGACTGAGTCGATACCCTCGCCTGTGTAGGAGCCGGCGTTGCCGGCGAAGGGCCCACTGCATCACCAGGCAGGTACTGCGGTGTTGCCTTCGCCGGCAACGCCGGCTCCTACGGGCAGCCCCACCGGCAAGGCAAAAAAAAGCCCCGCCGGTGAGGGCAGGGCTTTTTTCAAGCAGTGAAGCGCAAGTTAGATAACTTGTACTTCTTCAGCTTGCATGCCTTTCTGGCCGCGGGTAGCGACGAAAGAGACCTGCTGGCCTTCTTTCAGGCTTTTGAAGCCGTCAGCTTGAATGGCTTTGAAGTGTACGAACAGGTCGTCACCGGATTGTGGGGTGATGAAGCCGAAGCCTTTTTCATCGTTGAACCACTTAACGGTACCGGTTTGGCGATTGGACATGGTCTGTCTCCTTGGACAAAGTTAATTACGGCTCAGGAAACGCCCTGGCCGAGACTGAGTGCAAAGAGGCAGAAAATTCATGAAGATGGGTTGATCGAGATCTTGCATCAGGTAGAGATTCTCAGTGACACGTGCAGCACAGTGGCGTCACCATAACCCTTTTTCCAGAACGTGCCAATGGTCTTGTTCAGCTTTCGTGCAATTCAAGACTGACGGCGCCGCGATACCCCGCGCAGGCCCCGTATGACGCGGATCTTGCCGCCAACACCGCACGGAACTTTGAACCCGGCGCCGGGCCCGGTAAGATGCCCCACAGAATTTCTTCACCACGCTATTTCAGGACACCCGCCATGAGCATCAAATCGGACAAGTGGATTCGCCGCATGGCGCAGGAACACGGCATGATCGAGCCCTTCGTCGAGCGTCAGGTACGCGGCGAAAGCGACAACCGGCTGATCTCTTTCGGCGTCTCCAGCTACGGCTACGACGTGCGCTGCGCCGACGAGTTCAAGGTGTTCACCAACATCAATTCGGCCACCGTCGATCCGAAAAACTTCGACGCCGGCAGCTTCGTCGACGTCAAGAGCGACGTGTGCATCATCCCGCCCAACTCCTTCGCCCTGGCGCGCACCGTCGAGTACTTCCGCATCCCGCGCAACGTGCTGACCATCTGCCTGGGCAAGAGCACCTATGCCCGTTGCGGCATCATCGTCAACGTCACCCCGCTCGAGCCGGAGTGGGAAGGCCACGTGACCCTGGAGTTCTCCAACACCACCACCCTGCCGGCCAAGATCTACGCCAACGAAGGCGTGGCGCAGATGCTGTTCCTGGAGTCCGACGAAGAGTGCGAAGTGTCCTATAAGGACCGCGGCGGCAAGTACCAGGGCCAGCGCGGTGTGACCCTGCCGCGCACCTGAGCCGACGAAGCGAGGGAATTACTCGCCGGCAAGGCACTCCAAGCAGATGAACCGTCCCGGCACGCCAGGAGGCGTGTCGGACTTCGCTCAGGAGCCGCCTATGAAACTCGACCCCTCAATCAGCGCCAAACTTGCCGTGCTGCAGCCCAATCAGATTGGGCTGGTGGCCTGGTCATTGCTCGCGCAGCCGCCACTGATGCAGGCCGGTGGCGTCCCCGGCCAGCCTGGCCCGGACACCCCGTCGCCGCCGCAGCCAGGCGATAACCCGCCGATGGAACCGGGTGAACCCACACTCCCTGATGAACCGCCACCGGCACCGGTTGCCTGAGCCTAGGGCTTGACCGGCCATACCTGCGCGTCTGCCGTCAGGTACACGCGCTCACCCGGCTGAGGCTGCACTGCCCAGCCGCCGGTGAAGTCCCCGAAGGCCGGCAGCAGGCCGAGCCGTTCGCCGATCACGAAGCAGGGCAGGCGCAGGCGTTGCCGCGCGCGCCCTCGCAGCACATACACCGGGTGTACGTGGCCGGCCAGCACCAGGTGCGTGGCATGGGGCTCGGGCTCGTGCTGCAAGGCGAATGGCCCCAGCAGCAGCGGGCCGTCCAGCACGTCGATGCGCAGCCCTTCGGGCGGGTCGCCGGCATGCAGGTCGTGGTTGCCGCGTATCAGCGTGATCTTCAGCCGGGCGTGCTCCTCCCGCCATTGCCGCACGCGTTCCAGCGTGGCCGCGGCGCGGCCGGTGCGTGCGTGCAGAAAGTCGCCCAGCACGATCAGCTCTTCGCACGGGTAGCTGGTCAGCAGCCGGTCCAGGCGTTGCAGGGTCGATTGCGTGGTGCCGCGGGGCACGGGCAGGTGCTGGGCGCGAAATGCCGCCGCCTTGCCGATATGCACATCGGCCACCAGCATCACCCTGCGCGCCGGCCAGTACAGCGCCTTGTCCCCCAGCAGCCAGAGCTGCTCGCCGTGTACGTCGATGTTCAGGCAGTGACTCATTCAGCGCTCCCGGCTCGCGGCCTTTTCCAGGTCGGCGACCATGCGGGCGATGCGGTCGGCGAGCTTTTCCGTGCTCAGGGTTTCGCGCATGCCTTCCACCAGCAGCGGAAAGGCCAGCGGGCCCGGGCGCGCAAGCGGCTGCAGATGCAGGCGCAAACCGCCCAGCCGGCTCAGTACCTGCGCCAGCCGGTCGATCTCAAGCTCTGCGTTCAGCACCTCGTCACGGGCCTGGCCCAGCAGCAGGTTGCCCGCGTCGTGCTGGCGGAACACCTCGAAGAACAGGCCGCTGGACGCCTGGATCTGCCGGGTGCTCTTGTGCGAGCCGGGATAGCCGCCGAACACCAGCCCGGAGATCTGCGCAATTTCGCGAAAACGTCGCATGGCCATTTCGCCGGCATTCAGGCTGGCCAGCACGTCCTCGAGCAGTTCATCGGGGCTCAGCAGGTCCGGCAGCATGGCCGCCCACGGCACTTCGCCAGGGCACAGCAGTTCCAGGCCATAGTCGTTCACCGCAATCGAGAAACTCGCCGGCTGGCTGCGGCTGTAGCGCCACGCCAGCAGGCTGGCCAGCCCAAGGTGGGTGGTGCGCCCGGCAAATGGATAGAGAAACAGATGGCAGCCCTGACGCGAGGTCCAGGTCTCGGCCAGCAGCATGTCGTGGGTGGGGATCACCGACCAGCGCCGCTGCAGCTCCAGCAATGGCTTGACCGCCTGCATGGCCGGCCCGTGGTAGCGACCGTGCGCGGCGCTGTTGAGCTGCTCGACCACGGCCCTGGCCAGCTCGCTGGAAAGCGGCATGCGCCCGCCGTTCCAGCGTGGTACGGCAGGTTTGCGTGCGGTGCTGCGACGCACATAGGCGGTCATGTTGTCGATGCGCACCAGCTCCAGCGTGCGCCCGGCGAACAGGAAGGCATCGCCCGGGCGCAGGCGGGCAACGAAGGCTTCCTCGACACTGCCCAGGTTGCGCCCGCCGCCTCCCTTGCTCCAGAACTTCAGCTGGATGCTCGCATCGCTGACGATGGTGCCGATGCCCATGCGGTGGCGGCGCGCCAGGCGCGCGTTGGCCACCCGCCATACCCCGTCCGGGGCTTCGATGACCCGGTGATAGTCAGGGTAGGCGCCCAGCGAGGCACCGCCGTTGCGCACGAATTCCAGCGCCCATTGCCACTGTTCGTCGCGCAGGTGCCGATAGGCCCAGGTGCTGCGCACTTCCTCGAGCAGTTGCGCGGGGCGAAACCCGGCCCCCAGGGCCATGCTCACCAGGTGCTGCACCAGTACATCCATGCACAGCGCCGGAGAGCGCCTTGCCTCTATCTGGCGTGCTGCCACGGCCTCGCGGGCGGCGGCGGCCTCCACCAGCTCCAGGCTGTGGGTCGGTACCAGGGTCACCCGCGAAGGGCGGCCCGGCGCGTGCCCCGAGCGTCCGGCGCGCTGCATCAGACGCGCCACGCCCTTGGCCGAGCCGATCTGCAACACCCGTTCGACGGGCAGAAAATCCACCCCCAGGTCTAGGCTTGAGGTACATACCACTGCCTTGAGCTGGCCCTGTTTCAGGCTCTGCTCGACCCAGTTGCGGGTTTCGCGGGCCAGCGAGGCGTGATGCAGGGCAATGATGCCGGCCCAGTCGGGGCGCGCCTCCAGCAGCGCCTGATACCACAGCTCGGCCTGGGCGCGGGTGTTGGTGAACACCAGGCAACTGCCGCTGCGCGCCACCTCATCGCGCACCTGCGCGAGCATCTTGAGCCCCATGTGCCCGGCCCAGGGGAAGCGCTCGATGGCTTCGGGCAGCAGGGTATCGACCTCGATGCGCTTGTCCTGGCGGCCTTGCACCAGGCATCCGCCCTCGGGCAGCAGCACGTCGCGGGCATGCTCCAGGTTGCCCAGGGTGGCCGAGATGCCCCATACGATCAGGCCCGGGTGCCAGCGGCGCAGGCGCGCCAGGGCCAACTGCAGTTGTACACCGCGCTTGTTGCCGAGCAGCTCGTGCCATTCGTCCACCACCACCAGGCGCAGGCTGGCGAACTCGCTCTGCGCCGCATCGCGGGTCAGCAGCAGGGTCAGGCTTTCGGGGGTGGTGATCAGGGCACTGGGCAGGCGCCGGCTCTGGCGGGCACGCTCGGCGCTGGAGGTGTCGCCGCTGCGCACGCCCAGGCTCCAGTGAATCTGCAACGCGTCCAGTGGCGCCTGCAAGGCCCGCGCGGTATCGGCGGCCAGGGCGCGCATGGGGGTGATCCACAGCACTTGCAGCGGTGCCGGGTGCTTGGCGCGTGGCGTGTCCTGGGCATGGAGGTGTTGCAGCGCGGCCAGCCACAGGGCGTAGGTTTTGCCGGCGCCGGTGCTGGCATGCAGCAACCCGGATTCGCCGCGGGCGACGGCGGCCCACACGCGCTTCTGAAAGGCGAAGGGCTTCCAGCCACGGGTGGCAAACCAGGGGCCAGCAAGGTCGGAAGGTTTACGCATGCCGGGGCCGCTTGTGGGCAGTGGGTGTGTCTTCACAGACCATCAATGCCCGGCATTAGTTTTAGCGGGTGACAATCGTCGGGTTATTTGAGGTTGCCACTCAGGAACTGGCGCAGCCGCTCGCTCCTGGGGTTGCCCAGCACATCGGCCGGTGCGCCCTGTTCCTCCACCAGCCCCTGATGCAGGAACAGCACCTGGCTCGATACCTGCCGTGCAAAGCTCATTTCGTGGGTCACCATGATCATGGTGCGGCCTTCCTCGGCCAGCCCCTGGATCACCCGCAGCACTTCCCCCACCAGCTCCGGGTCCAGCGCCGAAGTCGGCTCGTCGAACAGCATCACCTCCGGCTCCATTGCCAGCGCCCGTGCGATCGCCACCCGCTGCTGCTGGCCACCGGACAGGAACGCCGGGTACTGGTCTGCCACCCGGGGCGCCAGGCCTACCTTGTCCAGGTAGGCACGTGCCCGTTCCTCTGCCTCGTGCCGGCTTACCCCCAGCACCCGGCGCGGCGCCATGCTGATGTTCTCCAGCACGCTCAGGTGGCTCCACAGGTTGAAATGCTGGAACACCATGGCCAGGCGCGTGCGGATACGCTGCAGCTCGTCGGCATCGGCCACGCGCAGGCCGTGGCGGTCGTGCACCATGCGCACCGGCTGGCCGTCCAGGGTCATGCTGCCCTCGTCGGGCTGTTCGAGAAAATTGATGCAGCGCAGAAAGGTGCTCTTGCCCGAGCCACTGGCGCCGATCAGGCTGATCACGTCGCCGGTGCTGGCCTGCAGTGAAACGCCCTTGAGCACATGGTGCTCGCCGTAGCGCTTGTGCAGGCCTTCGATGGTCAGTTTGTACATGCACGGCCCCTCATGGCGATAACAGGTAGCCGCTGCGGTACGGCTGGTTGCCCGCCACATGCGCAATCACCATGCCAGCGGTGGCCATGCGTCGCAGCGAGCGGGCATACAGCAGCCCGGCCTGCTGGTTGTGTACCGGGGTCACGCGGTCGCTGAGCGGGTCGATCACCTCGGCGATCAGTTGCCCGGCCTGCACCGGCTGGCCCGGGGTGACATGAAACACCAGCAGGCCGCCCAGCGGCGTGGCCACCGGTTCGACCGCCGCCAGCGGCGTGGCCGGGTAGGGCAGGGGCGGCAAGGGGGCGGCCTCGCCTTCGATGGCACCGAAACGGGTCAGGTAGTTCAGGATCGCCTCGCAGTCGGTGCTGGCCAGCGGGTGGCTCACATCGCCCTGACCGCGCAGCTCCACCGTCACCGAAAAGCTGCCCTGGGGGATGGGGAACTGCTTGGCAAAGCGTTGCTGCAGCTGCCACCACACCAGGGTGAAACACTCATCGAACGACTGCCCGCCCGAATCGGTGGCCAGCAGGCTGGCCTGGGCCCCGAGGTAGCGCGACAGCGCCTCGACCCGGGGCCAGGCTTCCGGGGTGGTGTACAAGTGCGCGACGGCCTCGAAGTCGCAGTGCAGGTCCAGCACCATGTCGGCATCGCAGGCCAGGCGTTGCAGTACCAGGCGCTGGGATTGCAGCGGTGTGGCGGCGGGCTGCGCGTCCAGCGCCCGGCGCATGCACTCGCGAATCAGCTCGACGTTGTGCCGCGGGTCCTGGGTCAGGTGCGCCTCGATCTGGTCACCGATGGTGTCGCTCAGGTCGACGAAGTGGCGGTTGAAGTTCTCGCCGCTCTGCAGCTCGAAACGCCCCAGGGGCACGTCCATCAGCACCTGTTCCAGGCCCACCGGGTTGGCGATGGGCACCAGCACGATCTCGTGGCGCAGGCGGCCCTGGCTCTGCAATTCGCCCAGGCGTTGCTTGAGGTGCCAGGCCACCAGCATGCCGGGCAGCTCGTCGGCATGCAGCGAAGCCTGGATATAGACCTTGCCGGCACCGCGCGGGCCGAAGTGGAAGCTGTGGATCTGGCGGCAAATCCCCGGCACCGGGGCCAGGATGTCGTGGGTCTTGTGGTGCATGAACGGTCCTAGTGTGCGGGGCCGAGGAAGGCCAGCCAGCGTCGTTCGGCCAGGCGGAACAGGCCCACCAGTGCGAAGGTCACGCACAGGTAGATGATGGCGGCCGTACCGAACGACTGAAAGGTCAGAAAGGTGGCCGAGTTGGCGTCGCGGGCGACCTTGAGGATGTCCGGCACGGTGGCGGTGAAGGCCACGGTGGTCGAGTGCAGCATCAGGATCACCTCATTGCTGTAGTACGGCAGCGAGCGGCGCAACGCGGACGGCATGATGATATAAGCATAAAGTTTCCAGCCGCGCAGGCCGTAGGCCCTGGCTGCCTCGACTTCACCGTGGTGCATGCTGCGGATGGCGCCGGCGAAGATCTCGGTGGTGTAGGCGCAGGTGTTCAGGGCAAAGGCCAGGATGGTGCAGTTCATGGCGTCGCGAAAGAAGCTGTCGAGCAGCGGTTGCCCGCGCACCACCTCCAGGCTGTAGATGCCGGTGTAGCAGATCAGCAACTGGATATACAGCGGCGTGCCGCGAAACAGGTAGGTGTAGAACTGCACTGGCCAGCGCACCCACAGGCGCCGTGACACCCGTGCGATCGACAGCGGGATCGACCCCACGAAGCCGATCAGCAGCGAGGCGCTGAGCAGCCACATCGTCATCGCCAGCCCGGTGATGTGGGTGCCGTCGGTATAGAGGAACGCGCGCCAGTATTCCTGCAGCAGCTCGATCATCGCAGTGCCTCCCGGGTGCCGACGTTGTAGCGCCGTTCGAGCCAGCGCAGGGCCACGTTCGAGGCGCTGGTGATCAGCAGGTAGATGAAGGCCGCCACCACCAGAAAGTAGAACAGCTGGTAGCTGCTCTTGCCGGCATCCTGGGCGGCCTTGACCAGGTCGGCCAGGCCGATGATCGACACCAGCGCGGTGGCCTTGAGCATCACCATCCAGTTGTTGCCGATGCCCGGCAGGGCGAAGCGCATCATCTGCGGGAACACCACGAAGCGAAACCGCTGAAAGCGCTTGAGGCCATAGGCGGTGGCCGCTTCGACCTGGCCGCGCGGCACCGCGAGGATCGCGCCGCGAAAGGTCTCGGTGAAATAGGCACCGTAGATGAAGCCCAGGGTGATGACCCCGGCAGCGAAGGGGTTGATCTCGATGTAGTCCCACTCCATGGCGTCGGTCAGGCTGGTGAGCCCGGTCTGCAGGCTGTAGAAGATCAACAGCATCAGCACCAGGTCGGGCACCCCGCGGATCAGCGTGGTGTAGAGCTGCGCGGGGATGCGTAGCAGCGGCAGCGCGGAGAGCTTGGCGCTGGCGCCGAGCAGGCCCAGGCCGACGCTGACCAGCAGCGACATGAAGGACAGTTGCAGGGTCATCCAGGTGCCTTGCAGCAGCAGCGGGCCGAAGCCCCTGAGGCTGAAGGCGCCAAGGCCCAGGTGTTGCAGGAGGTCGTCAAGCATGGGGCGAGCCTGTGCGGGTGGGACCTTGGGTACGCGGTGCGTCAGCTCCTGCACGCACCGCGAACCCGTGTAGGAGCCGGCCTTGCCGGCGAAGAGGCCGGCCCTACTTGCCGCTGTACAGGTTCAGATCACCAAAGTGCTTCTTCTGGATGTCGGCATAGGTGCCATCATCGTGTAACGCTTTGATACCTTTGTTCAGCAAGGCCTTCAGCTCGCTGTTACCTTTCTTAATGCCCACCGCCGTCTTCGACGGCAGCAATTCGCTGTCCACCGGTTGGCTCACTTCGTAGCCCGCGCCTTGTGGCGATTTCAGAAAGCCCAGTTCGGCCTGCAGCATGTCCTGGATCGAGGCGTCCAGGCGTCCCGAAATCAGGTCGGCATACACCTGGTCCTGGTTCTGGTAGGCCTGGGTCTTGACCCCGGCCTTGTCCAGCACGGCCTTGGCATAGGCTTCCTGGATGGTGCCCTGCTCATAGCCGACGGTCTTGCCCTTGAGCGAGGCCGGGTCGGCGCTCATGCCTGCACCTTTTTTGAACACCAGTGCGGTAGGCCCGGAGAACAGCTCGTCAGAGAAGTCGATGACCTTCTCCCGCGCCGGGGTCACCGTCATGGACGAGATCACGCCGTCGAACTTGTTGGCCTTGAGGCCCGGAACCATGCCGTCGAAGTCGCTCTCGACCCACCTGCACTTGACCTTGAGCTCGGCGCAGATTGCGTTGCCCAGGTCGATGTCGAAGCCCACCAGGCTGCCGTCGGCGGCCTTGGACTCGAAAGGGGCGTAGGAGGGATCGACGCCGAAGCGCAGTTCCTTGTAGTCCTTGGCCAGGGTGTTGCCCGCAGCCAGGCACAGCGCCAGAGCAGACAGCGTCAGCAGAGCTTTTTTCATGGTGTGGTCCTTCAAGCGCAAATGATGGGTGGCTGCGCAGCGTTACCGCTGGCCGCTCGACATCAAGCTCACAGCAATTTCCGCACCATAGTCCCAATTGCTGCGTTTCGCTTACCCCAGCAGCGACTGCAACGTGGCCAGGTCGTCCGCTTCGTCCACCGGTTTGTCCAGGCGCCAGCGCAGCATCCGCGGGAAGCGCACCGCAATCCCGCTCTTGTGGCGCTTGGACAGTGCGATGCCCTCGAAGCCGAGTTCGAACACCAGCGTCGGGGTCACGCTGCGTACCGGCCCGAAGGTTTCCACGGTGGTCTTGCGGATGATTGCATCAACCTTGCGCATCTCTTCGTCGCTGAGCCCCGAATACGCCTTGGCAAAGGGCACAAGGCTACGCTGCGGGCTGCCGGCGGGGGCGTCCCACACCGCAAAGGTGTAGTCGCTGTACAGGCTGGCGCGCCGGCCATGTCCGCGCTGGGCATAGATCAGCACCGCGTCCACGCTGAACGGGTCGATTTTCCACTTCCACCACACCCCCATGTCCTTGGTGCGGCCCACCCCGTACAGGGCGTCGCGGGCCTTGAGCATCAGGCCCTCGACCCCCAGGCTGCGCGATGCCTCGCGCTGGGCGGCAAGCTCGGCCCAGGTGTCGCCCTGCAGCACCGGCGACAGGCGCAGCGCCGGGTGTGCAGTGGTCTGAACCAGCGCTTCCAGCTGCGCCCGGCGCTCGGTCTGCGGGCGGCTGCGCCAGTCGGCGCCCTGCCATTCGAGCAGGTCGTAGCCCAACAGCGCCACTGGCGCATCGGCCAGGATCTTCTTGCCCAGGGTCTTGCGCCCGATGCGCTGCTGCAGCAGGGCGAAGGGCTGCACGCCGTCGCGCCACACCACGATCTCGCCGTCCACCACGCAGCCATCGGGCAGCACGGCGGCCAGCGCCTGCAGTTCGGGGAAGCGCTCGGTCAGCAGCTCCTCGCCGCGTGACCACACCCACAACTGGCCCTCGCGCTTGACCACCTGCGCACGGATGCCGTCCCACTTCCATTCCGCCTGCCAGGCCTGGGGCGGGCCGAGCAGGGCGTCGAACTGGTCCACCGGCTGTTGCAGCGCATGGGCCAGAAAGAACGGGTACGGCTGGCCGCCGCGCTGGGCATGTTCGTCTTCGGACTCGGCCGCGATCAGCTTGAGGTAGCCCTGTGCCGTGGGGCGGTGCGACAGGTCGGTGTAGCCCACCAGGCGCTGAGCCACGCGCTTGCTGTCAATGTCGGCCAGTTGCGCCAGGGCGCGGGTGACCAGCAGCTTCGACACGCCGACGCGAAAGCTGCCGGTGACCAGCTTCAGGCACACCAGCAGGCTCTGCCGGTCGAGCTGTGCCCACAGGGGCGGCAGGCGCTGCGCCAGGGTTTCGGGCGGCAGTCCGCGCAGCGGCAGCAGGCAATCCTCGACCCAGTAGGCCAGGCCCGCGTCGCTGCTGTGGGCGGCTTCGGGCAGCAGCAGCGAAAAGGTCTCGGCCAGGTCGCCCACGGCCTGGTAGCTCTCCTCGAACAACCAGTCGGGCAAACCCGACAGGCTGATTGCCAGCTCGCGCAGCAGCCGTGTGGGTACCAGCTGGCGCGGCCGCCCGCCGGCCAGGAAGTACACCGCCCAGGCGGCGTCTGCGGGGCTGGCGCTGGCGAAGTAGCGCACCAGTGCATCGCGCTTGGCGTTGCTCGAGGTGGTGGCGTCGAGCTGGCCGTAGAGTTCGGCGAAGACCTTCATGCGCTGGCCTCGGTCGGGGCGCCTTCATCCTCGTCACCGTATTCGGTGACGAACGCCTGGGCATCCAGCCCGCGCTCGCACAGGTAGCGCACCAGCACGGCCACCGAGCCGTGGGTCACCATCACCCGCTGCGCCCCGGTCTGTTCGATGGCCCATAGCAGGCCGGGCCAGTCGGCGTGGTCGGAGAGCACGAAGCCGCGGTCCACCCCGCGCCGGCGCCGGGTGCCGCGCAGGCGCATCCAGCCGCTGGCGAACGCGTCGCTGTAGTCGCCGAAGCGGCGCATCCAGCTGCTGCCGGCCGCCGAGGGCGGGGCCAGGATCAGCGCCTGACGCATGCGTGGGTCGTGCTTGTCCATCTCGCTGGCATGCAGCGTGGCGGGCAGGGCGACACCCGCTTCGCGGTATACCCGGTTCAGCGGCTCGACCGCGCCATGCACCAGGATCGGCCCCAGGCTCGGGTCCAGGCCATGCAGGATGCGCTGCGCCTTGCCGAACGAATAGCAGAACAGCACGCTGGCCTTGCCCAGTGTGATGTTCTCGCGCCACCACGCATTGATCTGGTCGAAGATCTGCTGCTGGGGCTCCCAGCGGTAGATCGGCAGGCCGAAGGTCGACTCGGTGATGAAGGTGTGGCAGCGCACCGGTTCGAACGGTGCGCAGGTGCCATCGGGTTCGACCTTGTAGTCGCCGGACGCCACCCACACCTCGCCGCGATACTCCAGGCGCACCTGGGCCGAGCCCAGCACATGGCCGGCCGGGTGCAAGCTCAGGGTCACCCCGCCGTGGTCCAGGCGCTGGCCGTAGTCGAGGGTCTGCAGGTTGATGTCGGCGCCCAGGCGGCTGCGCAGGATGCCCGCGCCGGGGCTGGCGGTGAGGTAGTGGCGGTTGCCGTTGCGGGCGTGGTCGCCATGGCCGTGGGTGATCACCGCACGTTCAACAGGGCGCCACGGGTCGATATAGAAATCCCCGGGTGGGCAATACAATCCTTCGGGTCGTGCAATCACCAGGTCCATGCCAAGGCCGCTGCGCTGGGGGTTTAACCTAGGAGCGCGGCCGGGCCGGTGAAGTTCGATCCGAAAGCGTCGCCGGCGTGCTGCCGGCGACGCTGCAGGGGGGCTGCTTCAGTAGCGCGCGTCTACCGGGCGCCCGCCGTTGGGCCAGTCCTTGACCTTGTCGGGGAAGTCCGGGCGTGGCTGGCTGGAGAACCAGGCCGCCACGTCCACCGCGTCCTGGTCGGACAGGCCGCCCTGGCCGAGCGGGAACTTCTCGTGCATGCCGATCGGCATGTTGCGTTTGACGAAGGCGGCCGCGGTGTAGGTGCGCGCCATGCCGGCACCGATGTTGAACGACTGCTCGCCCCACAGCGGCGGGAAGATCCAGGTGCCGTCGGCGCGGGTCAGGCCTTCGCCGTCGTTGCCATGGCACACCGCGCACTGCTGGGCGTACACCTGCTTGCCGTTCTCCAGGTCGGGCTTGATCGACGGGTCGACCTTGCCTACGCCGCGCCCTGGCACCTTGTCCTCGGGCTTGGTGTTGTTCTTCATCCACTCGAAGTACGCCACCATCGCCTGCATGTCGGCCCCTTGCGGTGGCAGCGGCGAGCCGCTCATCGAGCGCCGGAAGCAGCCGTTGATGCGCTCCTCCAGGGTGATCACCTTGCCCGCCCGTGGCGCATAGCCGGGGAAGAAGGCCGATACCCCGACGAACGGCGAACCGTCGGCCACGGTGCCGGCGTTCAGGTGGCAACTGGTGCAGTTGAGCGCGTTGCCGACGTTGTCGGGCAGCAGGTCGCGGGTCTGCAGGTGCAGGCGCATGCCGCGCACCACCTGATCGGCATTGCTGGCCGCCAGCAGGTCGGCCAGGCGCGGGGTCTCGAAGGTCGAGGCGTCGCGGTCCTGGGGCTTGAGCTGCTGGCGCAGCTTGGCCACCTGCGCTGCGCTGATCGCCGAGCCGTCGTTGCCCCAGCTGCTGCGCACGAACGTGAGGATCTCGGCGATCTCGGTGTCGGTCAGGCGCGAGAACCCGGGCATGGTGTACACCCGTGGGTGGGCGACGGTTTCGGCGGTCTGCCAGCCGGTCAGGGTGATGTGCAGCAGCGAGGTCGGGTTGGCCGAGGCCACGCTGGGGTTGTGCGCCAGTGGCGGGAACATGCCCGCCACGCCGGCGCCGTCCGGGCGGTGGCAGTCGCTGCAGAACTGCGTGTAGCCCAGCCCGCCGCGGCTGGTGAACAGGTTGTCCGGCGCTGGGGCAGGGGTTCGTTCCACCATCGGCATCGGCAGGTCGTCCTTGCCCGGTGGCAACGACTTGAGGTAGCGCGCGATGGCGGTGAGGTCGGCGTCGGTGAAGTGCTGGGTACTGTGGGAGATCACCTCGGCCATGTTGCCCGACACCGTGGCAAAGCGGTTCTGCCCGGTCTTGAGCAACTGCACGGTGTCTTCCACCGTCCACAGGTTGCGCAGGCTCAGGGCGCGCCAGTGCTCCACGGTCTCGCCTGCCAGGAAGTGCTGGCCGGCGCTGCCGGCGTCGTCCATGGCCTTTTCCTGGAAGGCCACGCCGCGCGGGGTATGGCAGGCGCCGCAGTGGCCCAGGCCCTGTACCAGGTAGGCGCCGCGGTTGAGCTCGTCGCTGCGGGCCGGGTCGGCCACGAAGGGTTGCTTGTCGAGAAACACCAGGTTCCACAGCGACAGGCCCCAGCGCTGGCTGAACGGAAACTTCATGTCCGCTTCCAGGTTGGGCTGGTTGACCGGCTTCACGTCCTCCATCAGGTAGGCGTACAGGTCGCGCATGTCGCCTTCGGTCATTTTCGCGTAGGAGGGGTAGGGCATGGCCGGGTACAGGTTGGTGCCGGCCGCGTTCACCCCTTCGCGCATGGCGCGGTCGAACTGCTCGAAGGTATAGCGGCCGATGCCGGTGACCTTGTCGGGGGTGATGTTGCTGGAGTAGATGGTGCCCATCGGCGTGGTCAGTTCGAGGCCGCCGGCCATCAACTCGCCGCCCTTGGCAGTGTGGCAGGCCACGCAGTCGCCCAGACGGGCAATGTAGGCGCCGCGTTCGACTGCCGTTGCCGGGGGCGGCTCACTGGCAGAGGCGGGGTACGCAAACAGCAGCGTCGAGCCAAGCATGGCCAGACGCGATACAAGAGAAGCCATCGCAATCGTCCTTTGGATGCGGCCGCAGGTGGTCCTGTAGGCACGTATCCGCAATCGTTTTTATAGGGTCATCAGACAAACCCGGTTATAGCCGATGGACGAGGGTGGCACTTTGATATGGATCAGCGCGGGGTGAGAAAGGGGCTCGCCGCCAGGGCGACGGCGAGCCGAAGGGGTTACTTGCCGGGCACCAGGGTCAGGCGCTTGCTGCCGTAGGCGCGTTCGAAGTTCTGCGGCTGCATCGGGAAGGTCACGTAGCTGCCCTTGAACCAGGCATCCAGGCCGTCGGCGAAATGCGCGCTGGCCGGGTTGCCCGACTGCCCGCTGCTGCTCACCCCCTGCAGCGGCTCGGCCAGGCCGAAGTCGACCACCATGCGCATCGACGGCATCAGGCGGGCATCGAAGTCCTGGCCCCAGGCATAGGCCGAGGCGTTGAGTGTGGTGTGGTCGCCGCCGGTGGCCAGCGGGCCGCGCTTGAGCGTGTCGCCCAGGCCATAGGGTGCGCTGACGGGCCAGTGGTACTGGTGCAGCTTGCCCCATTGCCAGGCCCGGCGGTCGGTGCCCATCTGCGCTTCGCCGGCGCTGATGGCCGCGGCCAGGCTGCGGGCCAGGATCGCCGGCTTGTCCTGCTTGCCCGGGCTGTTGCGGTCGTCCCAGAACGGGCTGTCGTCGCGGCCCAGCAGGTGATCGGCCTGGGCCGAGTACGACAGCCGCGCATTGGCGACGAAGGCCTGCCAGCTCGGGCTGGTTTCAGGCCCCAGTTCATCGAGGAAGATCTGCCGGGCGCTTTGCTGCAGGAACAGCTCGTACACCGCGGCATCCGCCGATTGCGGGCTCAGGCGCCCGTCGAACGCCATCAGCCGGGTGTAGGCCTCGCGGGCGCGGGCCTTCTGCTCGGCGGGCAGGGCGTCGATGGCCTGCTTGAGCGGCTGGGCCATGCCGGGTGCTTCGAACATGGCTTTGAGCTTGGCGGCGAACAGGGTGGTCTGGTCGTACTGCATGGCGATCAGGCTGCGGCTGTCGTGCTTGCCGTTGCCGGCCAGCTGCGCCAGGCGTTCGGCACGCTCGGGGTAGTACCAGCTGTTGGACAGTTGCAGGCCATAGCCCTTGGGAATGCTGCGCTGGTTGGCATTGCCCAGCCAGCCTTGCGGCGGGTCCTGGTCGTAGGGGTGGAGCATGGCGTCGGCGTAGCCATCCCAGTCATAGCGCCCGTCGGCACCTGGGGAGGGCAGCAGGCCCTGGCCTTCGCGGCGGTTGGGGTAGCGGCCGGTAACCTGCCAGCCCACGTTGGCGGCGTCGGCGAACACCAGGTTCAGCGCGGCGGCGCCGATTTCGCGGCTGGCGTCGAAGGCACGTTCGACGCTCTGTGCCCGCGACAGGTCGAAGAACGCATCAAGGCTCTTGTCGCCCTTGAGTTCGGGCATCTTCAGGGCCAGGCCGAGGCTGCCCTGGGTGCCGGTCAGCAGGGCGCCGTGGCGGGTTTCGTACAGGGTTTCGCGTTGCGGGCGCTGGCCCTTGACGAAGTAGGTCTCGTTGCGCGCCTGCACCGGCTGCCAGCGGCCGTCGACTTCATAGAGCACGCGGTTGCCTTCGCGCTTGAGTTTTTCCAGGTACAGGTCCTGGTTGTCGCCCATTGCCGCGCTGCTGCTCCAAGCCAGCTTGCCGTTGAAGCCGGACAGCACGAACGGCAGGCCGGCCAGGCTGAAGCCGGCGGCCTGGTATTTGGTGGTACGTACCTGCACCGGGCTCAAGGCCCAGGCGCCCTGGCTGTCGCTGGCCAGCAGGCTGCGGCCGCTGCGGCTGCGCTGCGGGGCGATGGCCCAGTTGCTCGACGCCGGGGTGCCCAGCAGGTTGAGCGCGGCCAGTTGCTCGCTGACCTTGTTCAGTGTGGCCAGGCCCGGCAGCTGGCTGCCCGGGTTCAAACCCTTGAGCTTGTCGGCTTCGGCCATGGCCAGCGGTTCGTCCGGGTAGCTGGGCAGCAGCCACGGCAGTGTGTCGGCACCGACTTTCTG
The DNA here is from genome assembly GCF_028682105.1 of Pseudomonas sp. 8209. Classification (NCBI taxonomy): domain Bacteria; kingdom Pseudomonadati; phylum Pseudomonadota; class Gammaproteobacteria; order Pseudomonadales; family Pseudomonadaceae; genus Pseudomonas; species Pseudomonas sp. 8209. Next base: position 68,594 of record NZ_JANIAH010000005.1, on the reverse strand, counting down.
CGCCAGGGTCAGTGCGGCGATTTCTTCCTGCAGGTTCACCGACTGGCTGAAGCTGTACAGGCTGAAGATCAGCGCCGAATCTTCAGGCTTCCAGTACTCGGGGCGGTAGCCGCTCTGGGCCAGCGGGGCCGGCAGGCGGTCGCGGTAGCGGAACAGGTAGGCGTTGACCCCGCGTGCGTACACCTCGAAGAAGCGCTTGAGGCGCGGCGAGGCGTCGGCGTAGAGGTCGCTGGCGTTCTTTTTCAGGTTGACCGCGCGCATGAAGCGGTCGACCTCCAGCGCATCCGGGCCAGCCATCTCGGCCAGGCGCCCCTGGGCCAGCAGACGCATGCCGACCATCTGCCCGATGCGATCGCCGGCGTGCACATAGCCCAGGGTGAACAGCGCATCGTGGAAGCTGCTGCTCTCGATCAGCGGCATGCCCAGGGCGTTGCGCCGCACCGAGACGTTCTGTGCCAGCCCCTTGAGCGGTTGCACGCCGCTGGTGGGGAGGACGCTGTCCTGATGGTTGCCCAGTTGGCAACCGCCCAGGCTGAGCAGCCCGAGCAGGGTCGCGGCGACGCCGAACCGGGGTAGAACGGGGGAAAGGGCTGGCGAGGCCATGGGCAAGGCTCCTGCAGGGGATGGCGCTAAAAGGCGCTACGTTAGTGAGCACGATCACGCCATGCAAGCGGGGGCGCGGGCTTTATTTTCAAAGTACCGCGCGGCCTTGTCGTGGTTCAGGCTGGCGGCGGGTTGATCTGCTCGACCAGGGCGTAGGCGCGCTGTGTGGCGGGGCGTGCCTGGATGCGCTGGAACCAGCCTTTGAGGGCCGGGAAGTCGTCCAGGTTCTGCTGCTGCCAGGTGTGCGAAACGATCCACGGGTAGATCGCCATGTCGGCGATGCTGTAGTCGTTGCCGGCGACGAATGGTCGGTCGGCCAGGCGCTTGTTCAGTACCCCGTACAGGCGCGCGGTTTCGTCCACGTAGCGCTTGATGGCGTAGGGGATCTTCTCGGGGGCGAAGCGGTTGAAGTGGTGGTTCTGCCCGGCCATCGGGCCCAGGCCGCCCATTTGCCAGAACAGCCATTGCAGGGCCTCCTGGCGGCCGCGCAGGTCCTTGGGAATGAACTGCCCGGTTTTTTCGGCGAGGTAGAGCAGGATGGCCCCGGACTCGAACAGCGACAGCGGCTGGCCGTCGGCGGTGTCGTGGTCGACGATGGCCGGGATGCGGTTGTTGGGGGCGATTTTCAGAAAGTCTTCGGCAAATTGCTCGCCCTTGCCGATGTTGATCGGGTGAAGGGTGTAGGGCAGGCCGGTCTCTTCGAGAAACAGGGTGATCTTGTGGCCGTTGGGGGTGGTCCAGTAATACAGGTCGATCATGGTCACGCTCCGTTTGATGGTCGTCTGCTGGAACTGTGCTTGATGTCGAGGCGCAACGTGTGTGGGAGCGGGTCAGGCCCGCTCCCACAGGAGAGGCATCAGGCCCCGTGGCACTTCTTGAACTTCTTGCCGTTGCCGCATGGGCAAGGGTCGTTGCGGCCAACGTCCTTCAGGGCATTGCGCGCAGGTTCCTGAGGGGCATGGTTGCAGTGCGGGCCATGCACATGGCCGTGGTCATGATCATGCGCGTGATGGTCATGATCGTGATTGCAGTCGGGGCCATGAACGTGGGGTTGCTGGGTCATCGAGGGTTACTCCGGAATGAGATCGGCGGGAATTATCTCACCCTTGCGCAACAAGTGCAGGTCGTGGGCAAAGAATAATCCGGTGCTCAGCTCACCCTCCAGGCGATAGGGGATGGCCTGATCGGGGCGCTTGAGCAGCTTGGCGATGGGCTTGAGCTGGCGCCACAGGTTGGTACGCACCGGTACCTGGATGGTGCGCCGACTGTGCGCGTCCACCCGAAACCACTGGCCGTGGTCGCCTTCGACCAGCAACAGGTCGGCCAGGTACACCGCGTAATGCAGGTTGCGCACCTGCAGGGTGCTGTCGTTGGGATTGTCGATGCGAAAGTGCAGGATGAACTCCTGCTGCATCAGCCGCGCCTTTACTGTCTCGACCCGCACCAGGTGCACGCCGGGGTCCTGGTAGCTGCCGCCCCACCAGCTGGCGCAGCCCGCCAGATTCATCAGCAGCAGGCCGATGAGCAGCCGACGGGCGCAGGTGGTCATGACTAATGGCTCATGTAGCTGGCGCAGCACTTCTTGAACTTCTGCCCGCTGGCGCATGGGCAGGCGTCGTTGCGCCCGGCCTTGAGGCCCACCGTGGGGTCGATGAAGTACCAGTGCCCGCCGTTGTGCACGAAGGCCGAGCGCTCGCGGTGGCTGTGCTCGCCGTCGTTGTCGTGCCAGCGCGCTGTGAAGGTGACGAACGCGTGATCGGGCTGGCCGCCGAACACCTCGGCGCTCTCGACCTCCAGGCCCAGCCAGGTGCTTTGCGCGCTCCAGGCGGCAATGCCGGCGCGATCCAGCCCGGCCTGCTGCACCGGCAGGGTGGTCTTGATCAGGTAATCCACCAGCCCCAGCACATAGGCGCTGTAGCGCGAGCGCATCAGCGTCTGTGCATCGGGCGCCGGGTGGCCGGCATGATAATGCCCGCAGCAGGCATCGAGCAGGTTACCGCTGCCGCACGGGCAAACCGAGACACTCATTGCATCACCACCAGTACTTTCCAAAATTTTGCGGGTTGGCCCAGAACTTGGCGTTGAGCCAGTCGGGTACCTGTTTGTAGTCACGTAGATCATAGGTGAACAGGTTCAATACCTGCTCGTCACGTTGAAAACGCTCGCTGTCCTGCAGCGCCAGTGCGTAGAAGTCGGTGTCGCGCCAGCCGCTGGCCGCAAGGTCGACCAGCACCGCCACGCGGCTGGCGTTGAGGTTGCGAATGCCGCCGAGCAGTTGCAGGCCCTGCTGGTTGCTCAGGTGTTCCAGGCAGTCCACCAGCACCGCCAGGTCGAAGCGCTGCGCGGCAAGCTCGGCCGGCAGCGCGCCGGGGCGGGCCACGGCGATCTGCGCCTGCGGGTGCGCGGCGGCGAAGGCCTCCAGTGCCGGAAACGACGTGCCCACCAGCAACAGGCGTTGCGGGGCATGGTGCTCCAGCAGGGCGGCGAGGGCCTGCTGGGGCGTGCGCGAAGAAAAACGGTCAGTCATCGAAGCTCCTCGGTAATGCGTCAAGACTAGCCGGCCCGGGACGCAAGGCATAGAGGCACGCGCAAAGCACCATGGCTTATTGCTGGCGCAGATGGAATCACCGGTCTTTACTCCCAGAGCATCGGTTTTGCACCGATTCCCCCTAGGAGACGCGACAAAATGAGCATAGTTCGCACAGCATTGCCTCTGGTTCTGCTAACCAGCGTATTGACTGGTTGTGCAGGTTTGCAAAAAACCGACTGGCCGAAGTGTGCCGCCGTCGGGGGCGTTGGCGGTGCCGCCCTGGGCGCCATCGAAAGCTCCAGCTGGGCCGGCTGGGGCGCGCTGCTCGGCGGCGGTCTGGCGGCCGGTTACTGCTGGGCCCATGGCGACGGCGACGAAGACGGTGATGGGGTACCGGACAGCCGCGACAAGTGCCCGGGCACCCCGCGTGGCGTTCAGGTCGATGCCAACGGCTGCCCGCCGGAGCCGGTCGCGGTGGTCGAGGAAGTCGTGGTGGTCAAGGAAGAGGTCATCGTGATCCGCGATGTGCTGTTCGAGTTCGACTCGGCCAGGCTCACCACGGCTGACAAACTGCGCCTGGACAAGATCGCCACGCGCCTCAAGGCCGAAGCCCCGAGCGCACGCCTGAGCGTCACCGGGCACACCGACAGCCGCGGTAGCGATGCCTACAACCAGAAACTCTCGGAGCGCCGCGCCCATTCGGTGACCGACTACCTGGTCGAGAGCGGCATTGCGCGCAGCAGTTTCGTTTCGGTGCAGGGCGCCGGTGAAACCCAGCCGGTGGCAGACAACAACACCGCCGACGGACGCGCGATGAACCGCCGCGTGGAAATTCGCATCGATCGCTGAAGCCCTTGCGCCCCGCGGCTTGTGAAGTGTCGCGGGCGCGTCTTTACTCCTGTGTGACCGGTACTGGCCGGTGACACAGGAGCATTCCCCATGAATGTAATCACCAAGGCTGCGCTGCCCGTGCTCGTGGTCGCCAGCCTGCTGTCCGGTTGCGCCACCCACAGCGATGGCAGCGCCCCGTTGAACCAAAGAACCTGGCCCCTATGCAGCCTGCTGGGCGGCGCCGTGGGTGGCGGCCTGGGCGCCATCGAAAGCTCTGCCTGGGCCGGTGGCGGCGCGGCGCTGGGTGCCATCGCCGGTGGCCTGATCTGCTTTGCCCAGGACGGTGACGAGGACGGCGATGGCGTGTTCGACCGCCGCGACCGGTGCCCCGATACCCCGCCCAACACCCCGGTGAGCCACAACGGTTGCCCGTTGCCCCAATACCCGCCGAGCGAGAAGGCCCCGGCGCCTGAGCCCGAGGTGATCACCCTCAACGACCAGGGCAGCGTGATGTTCGCCTACGACTCGGCCGAACTCACCCCGGCCGCCCAGCAGCAGTTGCGTACCCTGACCGGCAAGCTCAATGACCCGAGCGTGGCCAGCATCAAGGTGATCGGACACACCGACAGCCGTGGCAGCGATGCCTACAACCAGGCGTTGTCCGAGCGGCGCGCCAGCAGCGTGGCCGAGTACCTGATCAGCCAGGGCCTGGCACCGCAGAAAATCACCAGCCAGGGGCGTGGCGAGCGCGAGCCGATTGCCGACAACGAAACCGATGCGGGCCGCGCGCAGAATCGCCGGGTCGAATTGCACCTCAATTGATCGACAGCGGGGCTGGCATCCGGAGGGTGCCAGCCGGTAATGTGGCGTGCAGTGCCTGTGTCGCGTAAGCGGGCCGCCAAACAAGAAAACGCAACAACAAGGGGCGCGGGTATGAAGGCGTTGTGGGGGCTGGGCAAGGCCCTGACGGTAGTGTTCTGGTGGGTGGTACTGGTGAATCTGCTGATGCCGGCAGACAAGCCGTTCCACCAGCTGATCAACCTCGCGGGGGCCATGCTGCTGGTGCTGCACGTGCTCGAGGTGCTGATGTTCAACGGACGGTTGCGTGAGCGCAGCCATCGCTGGTTCGACCGTTTGCAGATTCTGCTGGTCGGCATCTTTCATATCCAATCGATACCGGCCCCGCGCCAGGAGGCTGGTCATGCGTAAGGTCGTGTTGTTGGCAGCACTGTTCAGCCCGTTGGCCCTGGCCGATGCAATCAGCGTGGCGGCGCACTCGGTGCTGCGCCTGCCGAACAAGGCCAGCGTGGTGCACCTGCAGCGCCTGGAGGTGGCGGATTCGGCCACCCTGGTGCTGCCGGCGAGCCTGGTGGAATTGAAGGTGGATGAGCTGTACCTGGGCAACCAGGCGCGCATTGCCATCGTGCCGGCCGAGCATGCGCTGAGCATGGAAGTGGCCCAGGCGCAGTTGGGCCAGGGCAGTGAGATTGCTGCCCACGGTGCGCCGGGTACCTATGAGCGGGTCGCCAGGCCCGGACGTGACCTGAGCTTGCGCATTCAGGCGCTGGAGGCTTCAGAACTGGCCATCGACGCCCGTGGCGGCGCGGGGGCACCGGGGTATGTGGGGCTCGATGGTGGTAACGGCAAGGCGGGTGGTTGCACCTGGGGCCAGGCCAGCCGTGGCGCCAATGGCGACAACGGTGGCGATGGCCATGACGGGGCGCCCGGAGGCCGGGTGCGCCTGGCACTGCCGGCCAGTTTCCCGGCCGAGCAGATCAAGGTCAGGCTCGACGGCGGTGCGCCAGGGCTGGCAGGTGCGCCGGGCAAGCCGGGCGCAGGCGGGGCCAGCAAGGGGTGCCTGGTGTACCGTACCGATGCAGGGGCGACGGGAAGACCCGGGCAGCCCGGGCAACCGGGGGCAGCCGGGGCTGACGGGGAGCTGATTCTTCAGCGCCTCTGATCTTCAGGGCTTCTTCGCCGGCCAGGTCGGCTCCTGCAGGCAAACGTGGCCTTTGCAGGAGCCCGCCTTGCTGGCGAAGCGGTCACCTCACACCAGCAGCCGGCTCGATGCCACCAGCACCACCGCAATACCCAGCAGCAGATTGATCCCCACCAGGCGCCGAATGCGCCCGAGCACTGCGGCCCCGGCGGGCCAGTCCTGCGCCTTCACCGCCTTGCGCAACTCTGGCAGCAGCAGCGCCTGGATTCTCAGAAACAGCGCAAACATCGCAATCCCTGCGCCAATCATCACCTGCACATAACGTGGCGCAGTCTCGAACCCCGAGAAGCGCATGTGCATCATGCCAACGCCGGTGATCGCCAGCACCGCGACCGCCACCCAGACCCACACGAAAAAACGTTGAAACACTTCTACCCACAGCGTCAGCCGTGAAGGGCCGTCAAGCGCGGCCACCATGGCCGGGCGCAGGATCAGCCAGGCGAAGAACATGCCGCCCACCCAGATCAGGGCGGCCAGCAAATGCAGGCTGTAGGGGATGGCAAAGGCGGTCATCGGGAACTCCATTCGGCGCAAGGGGCAATAGCGGGGTATGATAGCGACCCATTCGAAACACTGAAAATTTATCCAGCCCTCCGGGCGCCCCGACACCATGATCAGCAACGAACTCAAATCCCAGATTCAGGGCGCCTATTCGCGTTTTCTCGAAGCCAAGAGCCTCAAGCCCCGCTACGGCCAGCGTCTGATGATCGCCGAAGTGGCCAAGGTGCTGGGCGACATCGCCGTGGACGACGAAGGCCGCCGCAGCGGCGAGCCCGCCGTGGTCGCGGTCGAGGCCGGCACCGGTACCGGCAAGACGGTGGCCTACAGCCTGGCCTCGATTCCCGCGGCCAAGGCTGCTGGCAAGCGCCTGGTGATCGCCACCGCCACCGTGGCCCTGCAGGAACAGATCGTGTTCAAGGACCTGCCGGACCTGATGCGCAACAGTGGCCTGAACTTCAGCTTCGCCCTGGCCAAGGGGCGTGGTCGCTACCTGTGCCTGTCCAAGCTCGACCTGCTGCTGCAGGAAGGCCACGCCCAGACCGCCACCGCGCAGCTGTTCGAGGAGGAGGGCTTTCGCATCGAGGTGGACGAGGCCAGTCAGAAGCTGTTCACCAGCATGATCGAGAAGCTGGCCGGCAACAAATGGGACGGCGACCGCGACAGCTGGCCACAGGCCCTGGAAGACCAGGACTGGTCGCGCCTGACCACCGACCACAGCCAGTGCACCGGCCGCCACTGCCCCAACTTCGGGCAGTGCACCTTCTACAAGGCCCGCGAGGGCATGGGCAAGGTCGACGTGATCGTCACCAACCACGACATGGTGCTGGCCGACCTGGCCCTGGGCGGCGGCGCCGTGCTGCCCGACCCGCGCGACACCATCTATGTGTTCGACGAAGGCCATCACCTGCCCGACAAGGCCATCGGCCATTTCGCTCATTACACCCGCCTGCGCTCGACCGCCGACTGGCTCGAGCAGACCGCCAAGAACCTGGCCAAGCTGCTGGCGCAGAACCCGTTGCCGGGCGACCTGGGCAAGTACATCGAGCAGGTGCCGGAACTGGCCCGCGAGATCAAGGCCCAGCAGCAGTTCATGTTCAGCGCCTGCGAGCAGGTGGCGGAGTTTCGCCCGGGCGAAGACATGGAAGGTCGCGAACGCCCGCGCTATCGCTTCGTCGGCGGCGTGGTGCCCGAGCACATGCGCGAGATGGGCATCGAACTGAAAAAGGGCTTTTCGCGCCTGACCGACCTGTTCACCCGACTCACCGACCTGCTCAAGGAAGGTATGGACGCCGAAGTCAGCATCGGCATCCCCAGCCACCAGGCCGAGGAGTGGTACCCGTTGTTCGGCAGCCTGCAGACCCGTGCCCAGGGCAACTGGGAGCTGTGGACCGCCTTTACCGCCGAAGACCCGGAAGACAGCCCGCCGATGGCGCGCTGGCTGACCCTGGCCGAAAGCGGTGCGCTGTTCGATATCGAGGTCAACGCCAGCCCGATCCTGGCGGCCGAGATGCTGCGCCGCAACCTGTGGAACGTCGCCCATGGCGCCCTGGTGACCTCGGCCACCCTGACCGCGCTGGGCAAGTTCGATCGCTTTCGCATGCGCGCCGGGCTGCCCAAGCTGGCCGTCACGGCGGTGGTGCCCAGCCCGTTCCACCACGTGGATGCGGGCGTGCTGCGCGTGCCGGACCTGCGCGCCGACCCGCGCGATGCTCCGGCGCATACCGCCGCGATCATCCGCGACCTGCCCGAGCTGGTGGAAGGCTCGCGTGGCTCGCTGGTGCTGTTCTCGTCGCGCAAGCAGATGCAGGACGTGTTCGACGGCCTGGACCGCGACTGGCGCAAGCAGGTGTTCATCCAGGGCAACCTGTCCAAGCAGGAAACCCTCAACAAGCACAAGGCGCGCGTCGACGGCGGTGACTCCAGCGTGCTGTTCGGCCTGGCCAGCTTTGCCGAAGGGGTCGACCTGCCGGGTGCGTATTGCGAGCACGTGGTCATCGCCAAGATTCCCTTCGCGGTGCCGGACGACCCGGTCGAGGCGGCCCTGGCCGAGTGGATCGAGGCCCGTGGCGGCAACCCGTTCATGGAGATCGCCGTGCCGGATGCCTCGCTGCGCCTGATCCAGGCCTGCGGGCGCCTGCTGCGTACCGAACAGGACCGCGGCACCATCACCCTGCTTGACCGGCGCGTGGTCACCCAGCGCTACGGCAAGGCTATCCTCAATGCGCTGCCGCCGTTTCGCCGGGAAATTTCCTGAGCGGCACAGCGCTTTGCAGTGCCCCGTTGTCTATTGCACAGATCAAGGCCCGCAAGGGCCATCAAGGAGAACTCCAGCCCTATGTTGCGCCGTACCCTGCCTGCCGTGATTGCACTGTTGTTCAGCTCGCCGCTGCTGGCCGGGCAACAGACGCTGTTCAACTTCGTTCGCCCGGCCGCGGTGGTCAATGTGGTGACCGAAGATGCCAGCCTGCCGCAGTACAACGCGGAGCAGACAGCCGAGGGCGAGGTACTGCGGCGCGTGGTGTTCAACCCCGTGGAGCGCCCGAGCCTGCGCCTTAGCCCGCAGACCGGGGTGTGGGACTGGACGGGCGCTACCGCGCTGACCTTGCGCATGCAGAGCGCCATGGACTGGGCGCTGAGCGTCGACGTGACGGTGCTCAGCAGCGACGGCAGTACCCTCACCAGCCGCATCGACCTGCCGGCCGGCCCGGCACAGACCGTGATGGTACCGCTGACCGCCAGCTCGCCGCTCACCCAGGGCATGCGCGTCGGCCCGCCGATGCCGTTCCGTCATCAGGGCCAGCGGGTGCTGCTGACCAGCAGCGAGGGCAAGGCCGACCTCAAGCAGGTGGTATCGGTCACGCTGTCGATGCCCAGGCCCAAGGTGGCGCAGAGTCTGCTGATCGAGCGCTTTGGCGTGCAGGACGACGACGTGCTGCAAAAGGCCGCCTATGCCGGCCTCATCGACGGTTATGGGCAGTCCACCCGTGGTCGCTGGCCCGAAAAGATCAGCAGTGACGACCAGCTCAAGGCGGCTGCCCAGCGCGAGCAGCAGCAGCTCAAGGGCTGGCTGGACGAGCGCAGCAAGCTCAAGCTGGACACGTTCGGCGGCCTGCTTGGCGCTGAGGCATTCGAGGCCAAGGGGTTCTTTCGCACCGAAAAGCGTGAGGGTCGCTGGTTTCTGGTCACGCCGCTGGGGCATCCGTTCTACTCGCTGGGGGTCAATGCCGTGGCGGCCGATGGCGGGCGCACCTACGTGGAAGGGCGCGAGTCGATGTTCACCGCCTTGCCCGAGGCGCAGACCCCGCTGGCGCAGTACTACGGCCAGGGCGACAACCTGGACGGCAACGGTTCTTCCCAGGGGCGCGGTTTCGGCAAGGGGCGCTGGTTCGACTTCTACGCCGCCAACCTGGGCCGTGGTCACGCCACGCCGACGTTCGACCAGGCGCGCTGGCAGGGCCAGAGCCTGGATCGCCTGCAGGCCTGGGGTTTCAACACTCTGGGCAACTGGAGCGACAACGGCCTGCAGAGCGAACGCCTGGCCTACACCCTGCCGTTGTCCATCGGCGGCGACTACACCAGCATCAGCACGGGGGTGGACTGGTGGGGTGCGATGCCCGACCCGTTCGACCCGCGCTTTGCCATGGCCACCGAACGTGCTGTGGCGATTGCCGCGCGCGACCATCGCGACGATCCGTGGCTGATTGGCTATTTTGCCGACAACGAGCTGGCCTGGGCGGTGCCGGGTAATGAACCGAAGCAGCGTTATGCGCTGGCCTATGGCACCTTGCGCCTGACCACCGACTCGCCGGCCAAGCGTGCCTTTCTCAAGCAGCTGCGCGACAAGTACCGCAACCAGGAAGGCCTGTCCAAGGCGTGGGGCATCGAACTGACGGCGTGGGAACTGATGGAGGACCCGGGTTTCGAGCCGCCGCTGCCCGACCCCGCGCACCCGGAAATCGAGGCCGACTTCAAGTATTTCCAGCGGGTGTTTGCCGAGACCTACTTCAAGACCATCTCCGACTCGCTGAAATGGCATGCGCCCAATCACCTGCTGCTGGGTGGGCGGTTTGCGGTCAGTACGCCTGAAGCGGTGGCGGCGTGTGCCAAGTACTGTGATGTGGTGAGCTTCAATGTGTATGCACCCACGCCGCAGGATGGCTACGACTTTGCCCAGCTCAATGCGCTGGACAAGCCGGTGCTGGTGTCGGAGTTCCAGTTTGGCTCGCGTGATCGTGGGCCGTTCGGGCCGGGGCCGATGGAAGTGGCGCGTGAGGAGGACCGTGGGCCGGCCTATGCGAACTTCGTCAAGGCGGCCTTGAAGGAGCCTTCGATTGTGGGAGTGCACTGGTTCCAGTACCTGGATCAGCCGGCCAGCGGGCGTTTGCTCGATGGCGAGAATGGGCATTTCGGCTTGGTGGGGATTACCGACGTGCCGTTTCAGGGGTTTGTGGAGAGTGTGCGCAAGAGCAATCTTGGGGTGGTGGAGCAACTGAACAAGCCGCTGGTGATGCCGGCACGGTAGGCGCCTGAGAGCGCAAGGGGACCGCCTGGCTTTGCGGTGTTCCCAAAAACCTCCAGTGCTGGAACAATGCCAGCCATTTTGTGGCGCAGTACGGCGGGGTAATTACGGGTGCAGATTCAAGGTCATTACGAACTCCAGTTCGAGGCGGTACGCGAAGCCTTCGCAGCACTTTTCGATGATCCCCAGGAACGCGGCGCCGCACTGTGCATCCAGGTCGGTGGCGAAACGGTCCTCGACCTGTGGGCCGGCACCGCCGACAAGGACGGCCAGCAAGCCTGGCACAGCGATACCATCGCCAACCTGTTCTCCTGCACAAAAACCTTCACCGCCGTCACCGCCCTGCAACTGGTGGCCGAAGGCAAGCTGGCGCTGGATGCACCGGTCGCTCGCTACTGGCCAGAATTTGCCCAGGCCGGCAAGAGCTCGGTAACCCTGCGCCAACTGCTGTGCCACCAGGCCGGCCTGCCGGCGATCCGCCAGTTGCTGCCCGCCGAAGCCCTGTACGACTGGCAGACCATGGTCGACACCCTGGCGGCCGAAGCCCCCTGGTGGACCCCCGGCACCGCCCACGGCTACGCCGCGATCACCTACGGTTGGCTGCTGGGCGAGCTGATTCGCCGCGCCGACGGCCGCGGCCCGGGCGAGTCGATCGTGGCGCGCACCGCCAGGCCCCTGGGGCTGGATTTCCATGTGGGACTGGACGATGAAGAGTTCTACCGTGTCGCGCACATCGCCCGGGGCAAAGGCAACCCGGGTGACGAGGCAGCCAAGCGGCTGCTGCAGGTGACGATGCGTGAGCCCGAGGCGTTGTCCACCCGCGCCTTCACCAACCCGCCAGCCATCCTGACCAGTACCAACAAGCCTGAGTGGCGACGCATGCAACAACCGGCGGCCAACGGCCACGGCAACGCACGCAGCCTGGCCGGGTTCTATGCCGGGCTGCTGGACGGCAGCCTGCTGGAATCGGAACTGCTCGACGAACTGACCCGCGAACACAGCCTGGGCCAGGACATGACCCTGCTGACCCAGACCCGCTTCGGCCTGGGCTGCATGCTTGATCAGCCACAGGTGCCCAACGCCACGTTCGGGCTGGGCGCCAAGGCTTTCGGACACCCGGGGGCCGGCGGCTCGGTCGGTTTTGCCGATCCGGAACACGACGTGGCCTTTGGCTTTGTCACCAATACCCTGGGCCCGTATGTCCTGATGGACCCGCGGGCACAGAAACTGGTTCGGGTGCTGGCCGGCTGCCTTTGATCGGGTAAGTCCCTGCAACCGGAACCCATTGTCTATTCTGGATTCCAACAGCCTGCGCTGTCGGGTCAAATTTCTTTCATTTTCATGGTGTATCGCTGATGTCTTCACATAAAACCTTAGCTCTCGCCCTGTGCCTGGCCGTGACCGGTTGCGCACAGCACCCTCAGAACGGCTCGGCCGATGGCGGCCATGGCTGGTGGCCCTTCGGCTCCGACAAGGTGGCCGAAAAGGACGTGAAGGATGTGGTCACCGAGAAGGTTGCCCAGGCTGATGCCAAGTCCGAAAGCAGCAGCCGCTGGTGGTGGCCGTTCGGAAACAGCGACAAGGCCCAGAGCCAGGCCCAGGCGGTACCCAAGATCGACGTCAAGGCCACCCAGGCCTGGCTCGACGACTACGAGCCCAAGCTGCGCGAAGCGATCAAGGACAGCAAGTTCGAGCTCGAGCGCCGCGAAGACGTGCTGGTGGTGACCGTACCGGTCGACTCTTCGTACAACCCTGACCGCCCCGCCATGCTGTTGCCGGCCACCCTCGGCCCGATCACGCGCGTGGCCAAGGTGATCGAGACCGACTCCAAGACCGCCGTGCTGGTACTCGGCCATGCCGACAGCAGCGGCGCAGCTGCTGCCAACCAGAAGCTGAGCCAGGAGCGCGCCCAGTCGGTATCGGCGATTTTTCGCCTCAGCGGCCTGCAGCGTGATCGCCTGATGCTGCGTGGCATGGGGTCGGTGGCGCCGCGCGCCGCCAACGACAGTGTGCAGGGCCGAGCCCTGAACCGCCGCGTCGAGCTGCTGTTGACGCCACAGAACACCATGCTGGCGCTGGTGGCCAAGTACCAGCAGCCGACCCCTAGCCCGGCCGAACTGGTTGCCGTGCAGGACGTCAAGGCACCGGTCAAGGCCGCTGCCAAGCCCGCCACCAAACCAGCGGCGAAAGCCACTGCGAAAAAAGCCCCGGCCGCCAAGCCGGTGGCCAAGAAGAAGCCGGCTGCAGCCGCTGCCAAGCCGGCCGCCAAGAAAGCCGCCCCGGCCGCGAAGAAAGTCGTTGCCAGCAGCACCAGCCCTGCGAAGACCAACTGATCGTCAAGGAAACGCAGCATGACCCAGACCCTGGCCGATATGCGCCGCGACTACACTCGCGACGGCCTGACCGAAACCCAGGCGCCGGCAGAGCCGTTCGCGTTGTTTCACCAATGGTTCGAGGATGCCGTCAAGACCGAGCAGCCGCCCGTCGAAGCCAACGCCATGACGTTGGCAACGGTGGACGGCGAGGGGCGTCCGCATTGCCGTATCCTGCTGCTCAAGGGGCTGGATGAGCAGGGCTTCACCTTCTTCACCAACTACGAAAGTGCCAAGGGCCATCACCTGCGCGCCAACCCGTTCGCCGCCATGACCTTCTTCTGGCCCACCCTGGAACGCCAGGTGCGCATCGAAGGCAAGGTGGTGAAGGTCACGGCGCAGGAATCCGATGCGTATTACCAGGTACGCCCGCTGGGTAGCCGCCTGGGCGCCTGGGCATCGCCGCAGAGCCGGGTGATCGCCAACCGTGAAGAGCTGCAGGATCTGGTCAAGGCCACCGAGCAGCGCTTCAGCGATACCCAGCCGCACTGCCCCGAGCACTGGGGTGGCTACCGCCTGCTGCCGGAACGCATCGAGTTCTGGCAGGGCCGCCCGAGCCGCCTGCATGATCGTCTCAACTACCGGCTCAAACAGGGTCTGTGGCTGCGCGAGCGCCTGGCCCCTTAACCGGCGCGGTATTCGGCGGCCGCGCGTTCCAGCCAGGCCGCCAATTCCTTGCGTTTGACCTTTTGCGCCCTGGCGCTGTCCAGACGTTGTAGCATGAAGACGCGTTTGTGCTCGTCGTCCCCGGCCAGCGACAGGGCCAGGTCGCGGTCCATCCAGCGCTTGATGCGTACATACAGCCACCCGTGAAAATACAGACCCGCCAGGGTGGTTACGGCGATGATGAAGTAATCCATGTCTATCCTTGCCTGTTGAGTGTTGGGGTCATGGCGGGGATCAAGTGCCTGTACCGACGCTGAATGGAAGCAATTTTATACACCGTGTGTCGTGACAGTGGTCAACGCGCGGAGTCTAATGACTACCTGTCTTCTGGAGATGATCCTATGCGTAAATCAGTTTTGTTGGTGGCGTCGTTCACCACGATGTCGCTGCTGCTTGGCGGCTGTACCTCCAACCTGACCGGCGATTCCTATTCCCGCGATGAAGCCCGTCGCGTGCAGCAAGTGCGCATGGGTACCATCGAATCGCTGCGTCCGGTCAAGATCGAAGGCACCAAGACCCCGATCGGCGGCGGCGCCGGTGCCATCGTGGGTGGCGTGGCCGGCAGCGCGGTAGGCGGCGGTCGTGGCAGTATCGTCGCGGCAGTCATCGGTGCGGTAGCCGGCGGCCTGGCAGGTTCTGCAGCCGAGGAAGGCCTGACCCGCACCCAGGGTGTGGAAATCACCGTGCGTGAAGACGATGGCAGCATGCGCGCCTATGTCCAGCAGGTTCAGCAGAACGAAATCTTCCGGGTGGGCGAGCGCGTTCGCATCATGACCGTGGATGGCACCAGCCGGGTTTCTCACTGAACCTTGTCCTGCAGCCCTCTGGCTATGAGGGCGTGCAAACAAAACCCCGACTCGGCACCGCCGGTCGGGGTTTTTCATTGCCGGTTCGGCATCAACTGCCGACGGCCTTGCGGCTGGCCATGGCGGTTACCGCGTAGCCGATCACCGCTGCCAGGATGGAACCGGTGAGAATGCCCATGCGGTCCATGCCGGCGTACTCGCTGCTGCCCGGCACGAAGGCCAGCGAGCCGACGAACAGGCTCATGGTGAAGCCGATGCCGCACAGGATCGCCACACCCAGCACCTGGCCCCAGTTGGCGCCACTGGGCAGGGCGGCCAGGCCCAGCTTGATCGCCAGCCAGGTCAGGCCGAACACCCCGACGGTCTTGCCCAGCAGCAGGCCGACCGCGATGCCCATCGGCACATGGTGGGTAAAGCTCTCGGCGGTGACGCCGGCCAGCGACACGCCGGCATTGGCGAAGGCGAACAGAGGCAGGATACCGAACGCCACCCAGGGGTGAAGGGCGTGCTCCAGCGCCAGCAGGGGCGACGGCTCGGCGTTGCGAGTGCGCAGCGGGATGGTCAGCGCCAGGGTGACACCGGCCAGCGTGGCATGCACGCCGCTCTTGAGTACGCACACCCACAGGATCAACCCGATCACCATGTACGGCCCCAGCTTCACCACACCCATCCGGTTCATCGCCACCAGCGCTACCAGGCAGGCGGCGGCCAGCATCAGCGACAGGCTGGACAGGGCGCCGGAGTAGAATAGGGCGATGACGATGATCGCGCCCAGGTCGTCGATGATCGCCAGGGTCATCAGGAACAGCTTGAGCGACACCGGTACACGCTTGCCGAGCAGGGCCAGCACGCCGAGGGCGAAGGCGATGTCGGTGGCGGTGGGGATCGCCCAGCCGGCCACGGCGGCGGGGTTGTCCTTGTTGAGGAAGTAGTAGATCAGTGCCGGTACCACCATGCCGCCGATGGCGGCTGCGCCGGGCAGCACGATCTGCGAGGGCCTGGACAGGTGGCCGTCGATGATCTCGCGCTTGACCTCCAGGCCGATGAGCAGAAAGAACAGTGCCATCAGGCCGTCGTTGATCCACAGCAGCAGGGGCTTGGCGATTTGCAGCGCGCCCACCTGGGCCACCACGGGCACGTCGAGCAGGCCGTTGTAGAGGTAGGAGAGGGGGGAGTTGTTGATGATCAGCGCAAGGGCAGCCGCGGCAATCAGCAGCAGGCCGCTGGCTGATTCGAGCTGGAAGAAACGCGTGAATGTGCTGCGTAGAGGCAAGGGTGCTCCTCCATCCTGAAATTCGAAGAGGAACACCCTACCCTGTGGGGATATGCTTTAGAACAAAAACTATATTCTTTTTTGTTATATGCTATTGCGGCTTTTCCGCCGGCAAGGCCAACCCCTGCAGGGGCCGATCTTGCCGGCGAAACGGCCCGCAAGCCCTACCTCACGCTTCCAGGTCCAGCCCCAGCATGCTGCGCGCCACCGCCTCGGCCACACGAATTCCGTCCACGCCCGCCGACAGAATCCCGCCTGCATACCCAGCCCCCTCACCGGCGGGGAACAACCCCTTCAGGTTCAGGCTCTGCAAGCTGGCATCGCGGGTGATGCGCAGCGGCGAGGAGGTACGCGTCTCGATGCCGGTCAACACCGCATCGGGCAGGTTGTAACCCTTGATCTGGCGGTCGAACGCCGGCAGTGCCTCACGGATCGCCTCGATGGCAAAGGCCGGCAGGCTCAGCGCCAGGTCGCCCAGGCTCACGCCCGGCTTGTACGAGGGTTCCACGCTGCCCAGGGCGGTGGATGGCTTGCCGGCGACAAAGTCGCCCACCAGTTGCGCCGGTGCCTGGTAGTTGCTGCCACCCAGCTCATAGGCCAGGCTCTCCAGGCGTTCCTGCAGTTCGATGCCGGCCAGCGGGCCGCCCGGGTAGTCCTGCTCGGGGGTGATGCCGACCACGATGCCAGAGTTGGCATTGCGCTCGTTGCGCGAGTACTGGCTCATGCCGTTGGTCACCACGCGTCCCGGTTCGCTGGTGGCAGCTACCACCGTGCCGCCCGGGCACATGCAGAAGCTGTATACCGAACGTCCGTTCTTGGCGTGGTACACCAGCTTGTAGTCGGCCGCGCCGAGTTTCGGGTGTCCGGCATACTTGCCCAGGCGGGCCTTGTCGATCAGGGTCTGCGGGTGCTCGATGCGAAAGCCGATGGAGAACGGCTTGGCTTCCATGAACACGCCCCGCGCATGCAGCATGCGGAAGGTGTCGCGGGCGCTGTGCCCCAGGGCCAGGATCACGTGGCGCGAATGCAGCTGTTCGCCACTTTCGAGTACCACGCCGGTCAGTTGCTCGCCCTCGCTGATCAGGTCGATGACCTTCTGCTCGAAACGCACCTCGCCGCCCATGGCTTCGATCTGCTGGCGCATGTTCTCGACCATGCCGGTCAGGCGGAAGGTACCGATGTGCGGCTTGTTGACGTACAGGATCTCGTCCGGCGCACCGGCCTTGACGAACTCGTGCAGCACCTTGCGGCCGTGATGCTTCGGGTCCTTGATCTGGCTGTACAGCTTGCCGTCGGAGAAGGTGCCGGCACCGCCTTCGCCAAACTGCACGTTGGACTCGGGGTTGAGCACGCTCTTGCGCCACAGGCCCCAGGTGTCCTTGGTGCGTTGGCGCACCTCCTTGCCGCGTTCGAGGATGATCGGCTTGAAGCCCATCTGTGCCAGCAGCAGGCCGGCGAAGATCCCGCACGGGCCGAAGCCGACCACGATCGGGCGTTCGGCAAGCTCGGCCGGTGCCTGGCCAACCGGCTTGTAGCTGACGTCCGGGGCCGGGGTGATGTTGTGATCGTCGGCGAACTTCTGCAGCAGCTCAGCTTCGTTGCTGGCTGTCAGGTCGATGGTGTAGATGAACAGCAGTTCGGTGTTCTTCTTGCGCGCATCGTAGCTGCGCTTGAACAGCGTGAAGTCCAGCAGCTGGTCGTCGCTGATCCCCAGGCGCTGCAC
Source organism: Pseudomonas sp. 8209 (assembly GCF_028682105.1). NCBI lineage: Bacteria > Pseudomonadati > Pseudomonadota > Gammaproteobacteria > Pseudomonadales > Pseudomonadaceae > Pseudomonas > Pseudomonas sp. 8209. The sequence goes on along the minus strand of NZ_JANIAH010000005.1, from coordinate 50,771 downwards.
GATGGCTTCGCGCAGGGCTTCGTCCGGGTGATCCAGCGGCAACTTCAGTTCAGTGATTCGTAGCATGACAGGGTCCAGTATCCCGGCCATCAAAGGGCCGGCGGCTTTGCACAAACCGCCAAGTATAAGCTGTTCGCAGGCGCTTAAGGCAGCTTAAACGCGTGCGGCCGGTCAGTCGTTGCGCGAGCCGCCGTAGTAGCCGCAGCCACGCAGGGTCTGGCCATCGATGCGCAGTTCGGCGCTCAGGTGGCTGACCGCGCCGGTGGCGATGTCCACGCAGCGCTGCGGGGCGACCCACAGGTCGATGCGCTGGCCGTTGGCTTCGGTGCTCAGTGACAGGCGCCCGTCGGGCATCTGTTCTTCCAGGTACGGCACCGCCAACGAGGGCTGGCCAGGGCGGTCGAGCACCATGCCCTGGCCGCTGGCCTTGATGTTCCAGTCCGGCTCATGGCCGTTGGCGCGCAGGATCAGGCGCTTGAAGTTCGGGTCGCTGCAGGCGCTGGAGGAGTGCTCGACGCGGTACAGCTGTTGCACGTCGAGCTGGCCATCGTTGCCGGCCTGCTGGCTGCCGGCCAGCTTGCCGCGCACGTCGGCGAACAGGGTGCCGGGGGTTGCCGCCAGTGCCGAAGCTTCCTGCAGCAGGCCGGTGTTGCCGGTGTCGCGGACCACGAAGCGGCGGCTCTCCTCGCACGGCTTGAACAGCAACTGGCCGCCAGCGGCGGACAGCTCGCCCTGCAGGCGAGTCATGCCGACGGTGGACACCGTCTCGGGTTTGTCTGCCAGCATCTGGCAACCGGCGAACAGGGGCAGCAGGGCGGCTAACAGCAGCGAAGGGGCGGCACGCATCGGGGGGCTCCAGCATCGGGTCCAGAAAAGTGCCGTCACGTTACGCAGCCTGGGGCGCAATCACAAGGCCCTAGCCCACGTGATAGGTCTGCCCGGTCTGCAGCCCCTCCACGCTCTTGGCGTAGGCCAGCGCCACGTCGGCCGCCGGTACCGGCTTGAAGCCGCGAAAGTAGGGGGCATAGTCGGGCATGGCCTCGAGCAGCACGGTCGGACTGATGGCGTTGACCCGCAGCCCGCGTGGCAGCTCGATGGCGGCGGCGCGCACGAAGGCGTCGATGGCACCGTTGACCAGGCTGGCCGAGGTGCCGGTACGGATCGGGTCGTGGCTGGTGACGCCGGTGGTGAAGGTGAACGAGCCGCCGTCATTGATGAACTCGCGACCGATCAGCAGCAGGTTGACCTGGCCCATCAGCTTGTCGTTCAGGCCCAGGGCAAACCCCTGTTCGTCCAGTTCGTCCAGGGGCGCGAACACCACGTTGCCGGCGGCGCACACCAGGGCATCGAAGCGCCCGGTCTGCTCGAACAGGCGGCGAATAGAGGCACTGTCGCTGATATCGGCCTGCAGGTCGCCGCTGTTGCGACCGACCCGGATCACCTCGTGGCGCTGTTCCAGTTCACGGGCCACGGCCGAACCGATGGTACCGCCGGCGCCGATCAGAATGATTTTCATGGGGCTGTTCCTCGCGTGTGGGGTGAGGTTTCAGTCTAGGGTGGATTTTTGCGTGAATAAGCCTGCTAATAGGCAACCTTTGGTTTTCATGCGGAAACAATCCATGAGCGAGCTGGACGATCTGGCGGCCTTTGCGGTGTTGATGGATGCGGGCAGTTTTACCCTGGCCGCGGAGCAGCTGGGCTGGAGCAAGGGGCAGTTGTCCAAGCGCATCAGCCAGCTGGAGAGCAGCCATTCGGTCAAGCTGCTGCACCGCACCACGCGGCGCCTGAGCCTGACCGCCGCGGGCGCAGCGCTGCTGCCCCAGGCCCAGGCGCTGGTGCGCCAGGTGATCCAGGCGCGCCAGGCGCTGTCGCGGCTCAAGGATGACCTGTCGGGCCCGGTGCGGGTGACGGTGCCGGTGTCGCTGGGTGAAACCTTCTTCGAAGGCCTGCTGCTGGAGCTGGGCAACCAGTACCCGCAGTTGCAGATCGAACTGGAACTGGACAATGCCTACCGCGACCTTCTGCGCGACGGCTTCGACCTGGCCATCCGACAGATCCCGGGCAATGACGAGCGCCTGGTGGCGCGGCCGCTGCTGGCCATGCAGGAGCTGACCTGCGCCAGCCCGGCGTACCTGGAGCGCCACGGCACGCCGACCACGCCGCAGGCGCTGGCCGAGCATCGCTGCCTGCTCAACAGTCATTACAGCGGACGCGAGGAATGGCTGTACCACCAGCAGCATGAATTGCTGCGGGTGCAGGTGGCGGGGAATTTTGCCAGCAATCACTACAGCCTGTTGAAGAAGGCGGTGCTGGTGGGGGCGGGGGTGGCGCGGCTGCCGTCCTACATGTTGCATGCCGAGCTGGCGGACGGACGCTTGTGCTGGTTGCTGCGCGATTACCAGACACGCAGTACGCCGTTGTTCCTGGTGCACCCGTATCAGGGCGGGATGCCCAAACGCGTGCAGGTGGTGGCCGATTACCTGGTGCGCTGGTTCAAGCGTGGCAGCCAGGCGCTGGGTGCGTTGCCGGTACCGGCCCCTTCACCGACAACGCCGGCTCCTGCACTGTAGGAGCCGGCGTTGCCGGCGAAGGGGCCGTCTGGTTCAGCCCCCCAGGTACGCGTCGCGTACTTTCGGGTCGGTCAGCAGCGCTTCACCGGTGCCCTGCATCACCACCCGGCCGTTCTCCAGCACATAGGCACGGTCGGCGATCTTCAGGGCCTGGTTGGCGTTCTGCTCCACCAGGAACACCGTTACACCATCCTTGCGCAGCTGTTCGATGATGTCGAAGATCTGCTGGATGATGATCGGCGCCAGCCCCAGTGACGGTTCGTCGAGCAGCAACAGCTTGGGCTTGCTCATCAGCGCACGGCCGATGGCGAGCATCTGCTGCTCGCCCCCGGACATGGTGCCGCCACGCTGGCTGAAGCGCTCCTTGAGCCGCGGGAACAGGTGCAGCACCTTGTCCATCTGCTCTTGGTAGTCGCCCTTGTCGGTGAAGAACCCGCCCATGGCCAGGTTCTCCTCCACGGTCAGGCGTGCGAACACGCGCCGACCCTCGGGCACCACGGCAATGCTCTTGCGCATGATCTGCGCCGAACTTTGCCCCACCAGCTCCTCGCCCATGTAGCGGATGCTGCCGCTGTGGGCCTGGGGCGACCCGCACAGGGTCATCAGCAGGGTCGACTTGCCCGCGCCGTTGGCGCCGATCAGGGTGACGATCTCGCCCTGGCGAATCTCCACGTTGACGCTGTGCAGCGCCTGGATCTTGCCGTAGAAGGTGGAAACGTTTTCGAACTGCAGCATTTACGCTTCCCCCAGGTAGGCTTTGATCACTTCAGGGTTGTCCCGGATCTGTTGCGGGGTGCCATCGGCCAGCGGCGTGCCCTGGTTGATCACCACGATATGGTCGGAAATGCTCATGACCAGCTTCATGTCGTGCTCGATCAGCAGCACGGTCACCCCGTGTTCCTCACGCAAGGTGCCGATCAGCGCCTTGAGGTCTTCGGTCTCTTTCGGGTTCAGGCCTGCCGCCGGCTCGTCGAGCATGAGGATCCGCGGGCGGGTCATCATGCAGCGGGCGATTTCCAGCCGGCGTTGCTGACCATAGGCCAGGGTGCCGGCGTTACGGTTGGCGAACTCGACCAGGTCGACCTTTTCCAGCCAGTACTGCGCGTACTCCATCGCCTCGTGCTCGCTGCGACGAAAGCCCGGGGTCTTGAACAGGCCGGCGAAGAAGTTGGTGTTCAGGTGACGGTGCTGGGCGATCAGCAGGTTTTCCAGCGCGGTCATTTCCTTGAACAGGCGCACGTTCTGGAAGGTACGCACCACGCCCTTGCGGGCGATCTCGTGGCCGGCCAGGCCCTGGATGGGCTGGCCGTCGAGCAGGATGCTGCCGCCACTGGGCTTGTAGAAGCCGGTCAGGCAGTTGAACACGGTGGTCTTGCCGGCGCCGTTGGGGCCGATCAGTGCCACCACTTGTTTTTCCTTGACGGACAGGGCCACGCCGTTGACCGCCAACAGGCCGCCGAAGCGCATGCTCAGGCCGCTCACTTGCAGAATTTCGCGGCTCATCGACGCAGCTCCATGTGTGGACGTTGCATAGGCAGCAGGCCCTGCGGACGCCAGATCATCATCAATACCATCAGGGCACCGAACATCAGCATCCGGTATTCACTGAAGTCGCGCATCAGTTCGGGCAACAGGATCATCACGATGGCCGCGAGGATCACGCCCAGCTGAGAGCCCATGCCGCCGAGCACGACAATGGCGAGGATGATCGCCGACTCGATGAAGGTGAACGACTCCGGCGTCACCAGGCCCTGGCGCGCGGCGAAGAAGCTGCCGGCAAAACCGGCGAAGCAGGCACCGAGGGTGAAGGCCGAGAGCTTGATGATGGTCGGGTTCAGGCCCAGCGCACGGCAGGCGATCTCGTCTTCGCGCAGCGCTTCCCAGGCACGCCCGATCGGCATGCGCAGCAGGCGGTTGATCACGAACAGCGCCAGCAGGGCCAGCAGCAATGCCACCAGGTACAGGAAGATCACCTTGTTGATCGAGTTGTATTCCACCCCGAAGAACTCGTGGAAGGTCTGCATGCCTTCAGCCGCCCTGCGCTCGAAGCTCAGGCCGAAGAACGACGGCTTGGGAATGTTGCTGATGCCGTTCGGGCCGCCGGTGAGGTCGGTCAGGTTACGCAGGAACAGCCGGATGATCTCGCCGAAACCCAGGGTCACGATGGCCAGGTAGTCACCGCGCAGGCGCAGCACCGGGAAGCCCAGCAGGAAGCCGAACGTGGCCGCCATCATCCCCGCGATCGGCAGGCACACCCAGAAGCTCAGGCCGAAGTAGTGCGACAGCAGCGCATAGCTGTAGGCGCCCACGGCATAGAAGCCCACGTAGCCCAGGTCGAGCAGGCCCGCCAGGCCGACCACGATGTTCAGGCCAAGGCCCAGCATCACGTAGATCAGGATGAGCGTGGCGATGTCGACCGCACCGCGCGAACCGAAGAACGGCCACACCAGGGCAACCGCGATCAGGCCCAGGATGATGTAGCGCTGGGTGCGCGGCAGGGTCAGGAAGTTGCTGACCTTGGGCGATATCAGTGCACCCCGGGGGGCGGACCGCATCATCGCGCTCCATTGCTTGTCGAACAGCACGCGCAGGAACATCAGCACCGAGCACACCACAATCACGCTCAGGGCCAGGGGCCCCTGGCCATGCACCTGCAGGCTGATACCGACGATGCTGAGTTTCAGGCCCAGTACCGGGAATGCCACGGCCCAGACCAGCAAGGCGCTGAAAAACGCCGATTTGAGATTTCTGCTCATACTTTCTCGACCTCCGGACGGCCCAGGATGCCGGTCGGACGGAACAACAACACCAGAACCAGAAGACCGAATGCCACCACGTCCTTGTACTGGTCACCGAAGATATCGGCGCCAAAGGCCTCGGCCACGCCCAGCACCAGCCCGCCGAGCATGGCGCCCGGAATGCTGCCGATGCCGCCCAGCACCGCCGCGGTAAAGGCCTTCAGGCCCACCAGGAAGCCGGCGTTGGGGTTGATCACGCCGTACTGCATGCTCAGCAGTACCGCTGCCACGGCCGCCAGGGCCGCACCGATCACGAAGGTCAGGGCGATGATGTTGTTGGTGTTGATACCCAGCAGGTTGGCCATCTTGATGTCTTCGGCACAGGCGCGACAGGCGCGGCCCAGGCGTGAACGCGAGATGAACAGGGTCAGCCCGGTCATGGCCACCAGGGTGACGACGAAGACCAGGATCTGCATGTAGGAAATCAGGACTTCCTCGGCGCCGCCCGGCCCGAAGGAGATGCTCCCCGGAATCAGGTTGGGGATCGACTTGTCCTTGGAATCCTGGGCAAGCAAGACAGTGTTCTGCAGGAAAATCGACATGCCGATGGCAGAGATCAGCGGGATCAGCCGGTTGCTGTTGCGCAAGGGGCGGTAGGCGACCCGTTCGATGCTGTAGCCATAGGCGCTGGTGACCACGATGGTCGCGATGAACGCGGCGGTCATCAGTATCGGCAGTGAGTCGATGCCCATCATGGCCAGCCCGGCAAGGGCGATGAAGGCCACGTAGGAACCGATCATGTACACCTCGCCGTGGGCGAAGTTGATCATTCCAATGATGCCGTAAACCATTGTGTAGCCAATGGCTATCAAGGCATAGGTGCTGCCAATGGTCAGGCCATTAACCAGCTGTTGGAAGAAGTGATAGATCTCAGGCATTACAGCGCTCCTAAAAACCCGATACGCATTTCACTGGTGGGCTTGCGCCCGTCCCGGCTTGTGGTCTGAGGCCACTTCGCACGGGCACTGCCAGCGAACCGCTGGTGACGGTTTTAAGATTTTCAGGTGAACCTGCTCCCGGATCGCGGGAATCAGGCCCATGAACCTCGTAAAACAAAGCCCACTGCTCGCACAGTGGGCTTGTAGTCATGGAGTGACGGGATTACTGAGGGGAAACTTCGGTTTTAGGTTTGCCGAAATGCCATTCGTAGACGACGAACTTGAAGTCCTTCAGGTCGCCGTTCTTGTCATAGGACAAGTCGCCGGTAGGGGTCTTGAAGGTGCCGGTGTGCAGGGCCTGTGCGACCTTGTCGGTGTCTTCGCTCTTGGCCGCCTTGATGCCTTCGGCGATCAGCTCCACCGCCGAGTAGGCCGGGAACACGAACGGACCGCTCGGGTCCTTGCCGTCAGCCTTGATGGCGTCGACGATGGCCTTGTTCGCAGGGTCGGCGTCGAACGACTTGGGCAGGGTTACCAGCAGGCCTTCGGAAGCGCCCTGGGCGATCTGCGAGATCGAGTCGTTGCCCACGCCCTCTGGGCCCATGAACTTGGCCTTCAGGCCTTTTTCCTGAGCCTGGCGCAGGATCAGGCCCAGCTCTGGGTGGTAGCCGCCGTAGTACACGAAGTCGACGTTGGCTTGCTTGAGCTTCTGGATGATCGAGGAGAAGTCCTTGTCGCCGGCGTTCAGGCCTTCGAACACGGCAACCTTGGTGCCTTTGCCTTCCAGGGTCTGCTTGACCGCGGTGGCGATGCCTTCACCGTACTGCTGCTTGTCGTGCAGTACCGCAACCACCTTGGGCTTGACGTGGTCGGCGATGTAGTTGCCGGCGGCCGGGCCCTGGGCGCTGTCCAGGCCGATGGTACGGAAGATCAGCTTGTAGCCGCGGGAGGTGATTTCCGGGCTGGTGGCAGCCGGGGTGATCATGATCACGCCTTCATCTTCATAGATGTCGGACGCTGGTTGAGTGGAGCTGGAGCACAGGTGGCCGACCACGAACTTGACGCCATCGTTGACCACTTTGTTGGCGACTGCCACGGCCTGTTTAGGGTCGCAGGCGTCGTCGTATTCCTTGGCTTCGAGCATCTTGCCGTCAACGCCGCCCTTGGCGTTGATGTCCTTGATGGCCTGTTTTGCACCGATGAACTGCATGTCACCGTATTGAGTAACCGGACCGGTCTTCGGGCCGGCGATGCCGATCTTGATGGTATCGGCGGCAACTGCATGGCTGGCAACCCCGGCCAGAACCATTGCGGCGAACAGCTTGGAAATCTGCTTACTCATAGTGCTCCACTCATTCTGTTGTAATTTTTATAGTCCTGGTGCCCAGGGCTACGGACCGGGATACCGTGACGGCCACGCCGTCCCGCCTCTCCCGTGTTCCCCCGCAAAATGCCCTGGCAACTGTACCGGTACAGTGTAGAGCGCCGCTTGATCGATTGAAAAGCGGGCTTTTCGGGGCAAAATCCGGGGGTGTCGCCTAATCGACAGAAAGTTACATAAAGGCGCCGCCAATTTGCCAGCATGCTGCGGCGGGGCGTGATCTTCATGGCCTTGTCGATCAATTACTTATTTGAAACTGGGTTTTTCTGCAAAAATAGCGACCTTTCAGTGGTCGAATTATTTCTGGTAGGAACCCATGACAGATCAACCAAGCACCCTCTATGCCAAATTGCTCGGCGAGACTGCAATCATCGAGTGGAAAGCGCTGGAGCGTTTTTGGGCCAAGGGTGACCTGATTTGGGTCGACCCGTCGCTGGACCTGATCGAGGTGGCGTCGGCAATGGCCGAAAACCGCAGTGAAACCGTGGAAAAATGGCGAAATGATGGCACGGTCGTGCCGGTGACTGCCGAGCAGGCGCTAGACCTTTCGCACACGATTGCGCCGATCTGGGCAGTGGTGGTTTCGCCGTTTATCGTGATTCAGAAAAAGTCCGCGCCCTGATCTGGTGCGCAAAAACGAACAGCCGGAAGATTTTGGTGCGCGAGGGCGTTCAGGCGGGGTGGTTGTTGGTAACAGTGGGGCAGGGGTTAAAAAAACGCGGTAACAGTTCTTGCCTCATCGCGGGTCAAGCCCGCTCCCACAGGTTGGTGGAGACCTTGGTGGGAGCGGGCTTGACCCGCGATGGCCGCAAAGGCGCCGCGCAGATTACTCGTAGTCTGTCTTGCCCGTATGGCTGTTGAGCGAAATCACCCGCGTCTTGCCGATGCGGTGACGGTAGATCTCGCGCAGGTACTTCACCGCCTTCTTCACGCACTCGCGTGACAGGCGGATATCGTTGATCGACACGAACTTGCTCTTGTCGTTGATCAGCTCGCGGTACTTCTTCTCGTACATCGGCTTGATCGCGTACCAGTTGGTATCGAGGATCTTGGCCGGGTTCTCGAACTCGTTGAGCAGGTCGTCGATACGGTCCTCGTCGAACTCCTCACGGGTGATGAAGTCGAGGATGGCGTTGTCCAGCGTGTCGTCGAAACGGTACGGGGTGCGCGCGAAACAGCGCTTGATGAACGCCACAATCAGGGTCAGGAAGTCGTCCGACAGGCACGGGCTCTTGGCGATCAGGGTGGTCAGCGACAGGTTGGCCGAGGCGCCGATCACCAGCGCGTAGCGCTTGAGCGTGGTGTTGGGGAACAGGCTGTTGAGGTGGGTCTTGAGCCGGTTCAGGTCCATGTACGAGAGCTTGTAGTCCTTGGGCAGGGACACGATCGACACCACCGACGAGCAGTTCTTGAAGAAGTGCAGGTCATGCAGCGCCGCGGCGTCGTAGCCGGAGGTCTTGTACTGCTCCAGGGCCGCGCGATAGCGCTTGGACTCGATCGGCAGCAGGCTGATACCCTCGATCGCCTGGGTCACCTTGTTGAAGTGCGGCAGGTCGATGGAGCGGAAGAACAGGTCGTCGATGTTGAGCTGCGGCTTCTCTTTCTCGAACACCTTGAACTTGTCGTTGCCTGGCGTCGGCTGCTCGGGCACTACCGATTCGGCGTAGGCGATGGCCACCGGGCCGGCCAGGCTCATGAACAGGTCGTTGGCATCCAGGCGGATGGTCTCGCCGATGTCGATGCCGGCGCGCCGGAAGTAGTTCTGGTCGTAGTCGGTGGTCACCGCCTGGGCGGTGAGGATGTTGAAGATCTGCTGCGAGATGTACTGGTTGGCGTGCTTCTCCATGGCATTGACGTCAATGTCCTGGATGTTGCCGTCATCGTTCTCCTCGGCATAGCGCATGATGTCGTTGGAGATCAGCATCATCGCGTTCCACGGACGGATACGCCCCATCACGCTGGCTTCGCTGCTGTCCTCGTTGTCGAAGTTGTACGAGAAGTCCCATTCCTCCGACAGGTACTTGCACAGCAGGCGGCCGGCGTTGATGTGCAGTGCCTCGGACATCTCGCTGCGGTGGTCGGAGATGTTCGGCAGCACGCAGATGCCGCTGGTGAAGATCGGCTCGAAGACGAAGGAGTGCCCGCTCTTGGTGTCGTTCTCGTCGGCCGGCTTGGTGTCGAACGTCTTGTTCATGTACGAGAACTGCTGGGCCAGGCCGAACTCCGAAGCCATGCCCGAGCCGGTACCGCCACCGGCGCTGAAGATGTAGAAGTACAGGCGCGACTGGTTGGCCTTGATGCCGCACGAGTCGATCAGGTACGAGTGGATCAGCTTCCAGTCGGCACTGGAGAAGCGCTGGGTTTCCTTGTTGAGGATGATCTTGGCCAGGTACTGGCCCAGGATCGGCGCGTTGCCGGCGCCGCCCGCATGCACCTCGGACAGGTCCATGATCTTCATCTTGCTGTAGTCGCGCAGAAAGCCGCTCTTCTCGCCCTTGCGCGAAAAACGGATGCGCCCGGCGATGTCCTTGTCCAGGTCGCCCAGCATCACCAGCGGTTCCACCAGGAACACCGGCTTGGCGCCCTTGTTCTGCACCAGGCGCAGGTTGTTGCGGATCCAGCGGCCCGGGCTGTAGGGCTGCTCGCCGGCGTGGCGGTCTTCGTTGTTGAATTCGTTGAGGTAGAAGGTGCGGGCGTTGTACACCAGCTCCGCCACATCCAGGGCAATGTTCGAACCGCAACGACCCAGGCCGATCAGGCACACCGAAGGGAACTGCTGGTCCAGGCGCAACTGGGTGTCATCTTCGACATGCACACTGGGCGGGAACACCAGGTCGCGCAGGCCGTCGAGGTTGTCCAGGATGCGCTGGATATCGGTCTCGGTGTAATACAGGTACTGCTGCGGCGTAGCCGCGCGCGGGCTGTAGTATTCTCGAGGCGCCGGGGCGGTGAGCGCGGTGGAGGATGACATCAGCTCGGAAACCGCGGTGGCAGAAGTATTCTTTGAGGTCATTTTGCGCCATTTGCCTGGGTGGACGGCTGGTAAAAGTCGATATCATCGAGCCATCACGGGATAAGTTTCGCGACTGTATCAGTGCGCCTTTGGCGTGAGCGATAGGGTCCTGCCCTATAACCCTCTAAGGGTTTTCCTGTCACGTCTGAGAACTGAATCGTCCGCATCGCCAACTTCTTTAATTTGCCAGGAGCTGTCATGAGCATTGCACTACCTTCGCTGGGGTTCGCCGGTATCGGTCTGATGGGGTTGCCCATGTGTCGGCGCCTGCTGGCGGCCGGTTTTCCGTTGACCGTGTGGAACCGTTCATCGGACAAGTGCGCGCCACTGGTGGCCGCCGGGGCGAGCCAGGCGAACAGCCCGGCAGAGCTCTGCGCGGCGGCGGACGTGGTGATGCTGTGCCTGGCCGACACCCAGGTGGTGCACGAGGTGGTGTTCGGTGACGACGGTATCGCCGCAGGCGGCGCGGCCGGGCAGCTGCTGGTGGATTTTTCCAGCCTGGAGCCCGGCGCCACGCGGCAAATGGCCGCACAGCTGAGGCAGGCCTGCGGCATGCACTGGCTGGATGCACCGGTGTCGGGCGGCACCCCGGGCGCCGAGGCCGGCAGCCTGGCGATCATGGTCGGCGGCGAGGCGGCCGATCTTGAGCGGGTGCGCCCGGTGCTCCAGGTGCTGGGGCAGCGGGTCACGCACATGGGCGCGGTGGGGGCAGGGCAGGTGACCAAGGCCTGCAACCAGATGATCGTGGCCTGTAACGCACTGGTGATTGCCGAGGTGGTGGCCCTGGCCGAACAGTCAGGGGTGGATGCCAGCCTGATCGCCGAAGCCCTGGCGGGCGGTTTCGCCGATTCCAGGCCGCTGCAGATCCTGGCCCCGCAAATGGCCGAGCAGCGTTACGAGCCGGTTAAGTGGCACGTGCGCACCTTGCTCAAGGACCTGGATACGGCGGTCAAGTTTTCCCGCGAGCAGGGCTCGGCCACCCCGATCAGCGGCCTGGCGGCGCAGCTGATGCGCTTGCACGGCAGCCAGGGTTACCTGGAAAAGGATCCCGCAACCCTGGTCGAGCTGTTTCGCCGCAAGCCATAGGCAGGTCGCTGCACTGGTTGAGGCTGCCGAGCACCGCGTGCAGCTCGCCCATCGGTACCGGGCGGCTGAACAGGTAGCCCTGCAGAAAGTCGCAGCCCTGCTGGCGCAGGAACTGGTACTGCTCGACGGTTTCCACTCCCTCGGTCACCACCTTCAGGTGCAGGGTGTGGGCCATGATGATGATGGCCTGCACGATGTCCATGTCCTGCTCGGAGTGGGGGATGTCCTGGATGAACGAGCGGTCGATCTTCAGCGTGTCCAGCGGCAGGCGCTTGAGGTAGGCCAGCGATGAGTAGCCGGTGCCGAAGTCGTCGATCGAGAGTGAAACGCCCTTGGCCCGGATACGCTTGAGCAGGGCGATGGTGTTGTGGATGTTGCCCATCAGCGCGTTTTCGGTCACCTCCATTTCCAGGCGCCAGGCCGGCAGCCCCGCGCTGAACAGCGCATCTTCCACTTCGCTGACGAGTTCTTCGCGGCCCAGGGTCAGCGCCGAGCAGTTGACGGTGACCTTGAGTTGGTCGAAGCCATGGCGGCTCAACTGCGCCAGGTCCTGGCAGGCGCGGCGCAACACCCACAGGTCGAGCTCGCCGATCAGGCCGTTGGCTTCGGCAATGCCGATGAAGCGGTCGGGGCTGAGCAGGCCGTGCTGCGGGTGCTGCCAGCGGATCAGCGCTTCGAGCTTGGCCACCTGGCCGCTGGCCAGGTCGAAGATCGGCTGGTAGTGGATGCGCAGCCCGCGTTCTTCGAGCAGGGCCACGCGCAGCTCCTCCTCCAGTTGCAGCTCCAGGGTGGCGCGGGTTTTCAGGTTGCTGCTGAAGAAGTTCAGGTTGTTGCGCCCGCAGCCCTTGGACTGATACAGCGCCAGGTCCGCGTGCTTGAGCAGCTCGTCGCAGCTTTCGCCATCGTCGGGGAACACGCTGATGCCGATGCTGGTGGTCATCACCATGCGCCGGCCGCTCAGGTCGATCGGTTCCTTGACCTTGTGCATGATGCGCTGCGCCAGGTGGCGGGCCTCGTCGCGGTTGTGCAGGCCGATCAGAATGCAGAACTCGTCGCCGCCGAAGCGGGCCACCACGTCGTGGCTACGGGTGGCGCTCTTGATCTGCGCGGCGATCACCTGCAGCAGCTGATCCCCCGCGTCATGGCCCAGGCTGTCGTTGATGCGCTTGAAGTGATCGATGTCCAGGAACATCACCGCCAGCATCCCGCCGCTGGCCGCCTGTTCGGCCAGGCGCTCGGCGAACAGCTGGTTGAAACCGCGACGGTTGACCAGGTTGGTCAGTGCATCGTAGTGCGCCGCCTGTTGCAGCGAGACCCGTGCCTGGTCCAGCTGGCTGAGCAGCATGTTGACCCGGCGCAGGTCGTGCTCCTTGCTCTGCAGCTTCTTGTCCGACAGGGCGGCGCTGATGCAACTGGCGCTGATCAGCAGGGCGACGAAGGCGATGGCCAGGCTCAGGTGCAGGCTGTTGTCGGTGATCGGCAACTGCAGCGGCGCGTCCACGGGCAGTACCAGGGTCAAGGCCCACATGCCGGTGAAATGGGTAGCAATGATGCCGGTGGCCATCACCAGGCTGGCGACGTACCTGGGCCAGTTGCTGTGGGCCGGGCGGTAGCGGGTCAGCAGCAACGCCAGCAGGCTGACGCCGAAGGCGACCACCACCGAACTTGCCAGCAGGTCGGCGCGGTAGAACTGCGAGGCGTTGGAGCGCATGGCTGCCATGCCGGTGTAATGCATGGCGCCGATGCCCAGGCCGATGGCGATGGCCGCCAGCACATGCTGGTGCAGGCGCGGCTGGGGTGTGCCGAGCAGGTTCATCGCACTCCAGGCGGCGAGCAGCATCAGCAGCAGCGATACGGCCGTCAGGGCCAGGTCGTAGTGCACCTCGAGGGGGGCCTGGAAGGCGAGCATGCCGATGAAGTGCATGCCCCACACGCTGCAGGCCAGGCAGAAGGTGCCGAGCAGGCGCCATTGACGTTGGGCGGCGCTGTGCTCGGCATTGCCCACGCGTTCGATGATGTCGAGGGTGGCGAAACTGCCCGCGCAGGCGACCAGGTAGGCAAGTGCCACCAGGTAAGGGTTGTGCCGGCAATCGAGGAGCAATTGTCCGGTTGCGGGAAGTTCGGCGAGTACATGCAGCCCCTGCCACTCCATAGCATGCCTCTTGGTCCGGTGTGCACGCGGCCTCCAGCGGAGTGGAGACGGTTTTGGCTGAGTATAGGAAGAGAGCATTAACCCATCGGGATTAATGGCAGATTGACTTGTATGGATTGGAGATTGGGGCGATAGCGTTTGGTTCTAAAACCGAGTCGCGCCCTTCGCCGGCAAGGCCGGCTCCTGCATCGATCATGCAGGAGCCAGCCAGTGGGTCAGCCGGCGACCAGTACCCGAATTGCCTCAAGGCGCAGTGCGGCCTTCTCCAGCATGGCCAGGCCCTGCTCGCGTTGCGCACGCAAGGCCTGGATTTCGGTGTCGCGCACGGTCGGGTTGACCGCCTGCAACGCGGTCAGGCGCGCCAGTTCTTCATCGGTTTCGGCTGCCAGGCGGCGCTGCGCCTCGGCCACACGCTCGGCGTGGCGCGGCATGATCTTGGCCTCGCCGGCATTGATGCGCGGGGTCAGGACATCGCGCTGGGCCTGGATGAACTTGTTGGCGCTGGCCTTGGGCACGCTTTCGAGCTGGTCGTTGAGGGTCTCGAACGACACCCGCGCCGCCAGGTCGTTGCCGTTGGTGTCGAGCAGGCAGCGCAGCGCTGCCGGCGGCAGGTAGCGGCCCAGTTGCAGGGCGCGCGGGGCGACCACTTCGCTGACGTACAGCAGTTCGAGCAGCACGGTGCCCGGCTTGAGCGCCTTGTTCTTGATCAGCGCCACCGCGGTATTGCCCATCGAGCCGCTGAGCACCAGGTCCATGCCGCCCTGCACCATGGGGTGTTCCCAGGTGATGAACTGCATGTCCTCGCGCGACAGCGCCTGGTTGCGGTCGTAGGTGATGGTCACGCCTTCGTCGTCGCCCAGCGGGAAGCTGGCGTCGAGCATCTTCTCGCTCGGCTTGAGGATCAGGGCGTTTTCCGAGTGGTCCTCGCTGTCGATACCGAAGGCGTCGAACAGGGTTTCCATGTAGATCGGCAGCGCGAACTGGTCGTCCTGCTCGAGGATCGCCTCCACCAGCGCCTGGCCTTCGCCGGCACCACCGGAGTTGAGCTCCAGCAGGCGGTCGCGGCCGCTGTGCAGCTCCGACTCCAGGCGCTGGCGCTCGGCGCAGGCTTCGTTGACCAGCGCTTCCCACTCGCCGTCGTCGCCGCTTTCCAGCAGCGGCAGCAGGCGCGGGCCGAACTGGTGCTGCAGGGCGTTGCCGGTAGGGCAGGTATTGAGGAAGGCATTGAGTGCCTGGTGGTACCACTGGAACAGGCGCTCCTGCGGGCTGTTCTGCAGGTGCGGTACATGCAGCTCGATGGTGTGCTTCTGGCCGATACGGTCCAGGCGGCCGATGCGCTGTTCCAGCAGGTCGGGGTGGGCCGGCAGGTCGAACAGCACCAGGTGGTGGGCGAACTGGAAGTTGCGGCCTTCGCTGCCGATTTCCGAGCAGATCAGCACCTGCGCGCCGAACTCTTCGTCGGCAAAGTAGGCGGCGGCGCGGTCGCGCTCCAGGATGCTCATGCCCTCATGGAACACCGTGGCCGGAATGCCCGAGCGCACGCGCAGGGCGTCTTCCAGGTCCATCGCGGTTTCGGCGTGGGCGCAGATCACCAGCACCTTGACCCGCTTGAGCATCTTGAGGGTGTCGATCAGCCATTCGACCCGTGGGTCGAAGCGCCACCAGCGGCTCTCTTCGTCGCTGTCGCCCTGGGCCTGGAAGCTGACTTCCGGGTACAGGTCGGCATGCTCGCCCACCGGCAGTTCCATGTACTCGTCGGGGCACGGCAGCGGGTAGGCGTGCAGTTGGCGCTGCGGGAAGCCCTGCACCGCGGCGCGGGTGTTGCGAAACAGCACGCGGCCGGTGCCGTGGCGATCCAGCAGCTCGCGGATCAGGCGTGCGCTGGCCTGGGTGTCGCCATCGTTGACTGCGGCCAGCAGCGCCTCGCCTTCGGCACCCAGGAAGCCCTGGATGGTGGCGTGGGCCTTGGGCGACAGGCGGCCTTCATCGAGCAGCTCCTGCACCGCCTCGGCCACCGGGCGATAATTGTCGCTCTCGGCGCGGAACGCGGCCAGGTCATGGAAACGGTTGGGGTCGAGCAGGCGCAGGCGTGCGAAGTGGCTGTCCTGGCCCAGTTGCTCGGGGGTGGCGGTCAGCAGCAGTACGCCGGGGATGACCTCGGCCAGTTGCTCGACCAGCGCGTACTCCGGGCTGACCTGGTCTTCGTGCCACACCAGGTGGTGCGCCTCGTCGACCACCAGCAGGTCCCAGCCGGCGGCGAACAGCGCGTCCTGGGCCTTTTCATCCTCGGTCAGCCACTCCAGCGCCACCAGCGCCAGTTGCGCATCCTCGAACGGGTTGCTGGCATCGCTTTCGATGAAGCGCTCGGCGTCGAACAGAGCCACCTGCAGGTTGAAGCGGCGGCGCATTTCCACCAGCCACTGGTGCTGCAGGTTCTCCGGCACCAGGATCAGCACGCGGCTGGCGCGACCCGTGAGCAGCTGGCGATGGATCACCAGGCCGGCTTCGATGGTCTTGCCCAGGCCCACTTCGTCGGCCAGCAGTACGCGCGGGGCGATACGGTCGGCCACTTCGCGGGCAATGTGCAACTGGTGGGCGATCGGCTGGGCACGGGTGCCGCCCAGGCCCCACAGCGACGACTGCAACTGGCGGCTGGTGTGTTCCAGGGTGTTGTAGCGCAGCGAGAACCACGCCAGCGGGTCGATCTGCCCGGCGAACAGGCGGTCGCTGGCCAGGCGGAACTGGATGAAGTTCGACAGCTGGGTTTCAGGCAGGGTGCAGGCCTGGTTCTGGGCATCGAGGCCGTGGTAGACCATCAGGCCGTCGATGACCTCGACTTCGCGCACGGTCAGCTTCCAGCCTTCGAAGTGAGTGATCTGGTCGCCCGGCGAGAAACGCACGCGGGTCAGGGGCGCATTGCGCAGGGAGTACTGGCGGGTGTCGCCAGTGGCCGGGTAGAGCACGGTCAACAAGCGGCCGTCCTGTGCCAGAACGGTCCCTAGACCCAGCTCGGCTTCGCTGTCGCTGATCCAGCGTTGCCCCGGTTGATACTGCTGCGCCATACTGCCTGACTCCCGCCATTCAAAAGGCGACTATCTTAACGGATAGGGCTGCACAGACCAAAGCGTCTGGCGATTTCATCGACGAAAGCCGTCTTTGCCACCACAGGCCTCGACCCATGCTCCGACACCCTCTGCTGTCCCTCCCGTTACGCCACTGCATCGTACTGGCCAGCCTGGCCTCGCTCGGCGCCTGCGACCAGCAGGGTTTCGAACTGCTGCCACCACTGGAGCCCCCGGCGCTGGCGGCGCTGGGCGTGCAGGTGCCGGTGCAGAACGTGCACTTTCGCGACCGCGACGGCGAGGCGGTGCTGGTGCTCAGCCGTCTGGACGACCAGGTCAGCGACGAGGAAACCCAGCAGGAGGTCGACCGGGTGGTGCTCACCGCCACCCTGTATGGCCGCAGCCACGACGCCCAAACCTACAAGGCGCGCTGGACCATCGAGAATGAAACCACCTGCCCGGGGCTGGACCTGGACGTGGGCTTCTATACCGACGTCAGCGGCGCCAGCGACCTGAACAACGATGGTGTGGCCGAACTGACCGTTGCCAGCCATTCCTTTTGCGGCGGCGGTGTCGACCCGCAGGACCTGCATGTGGAACTGCGCGAAGGGGCCGCCAGCTACGTGATCAACGGCCAGTCGTTGATCGCCCCGGAAGGCGAGGATGCCTTTGGTGGTGAACGCGAAGACGGCCCCACCCTCAAGGACGCACCGCCGGTGCTGCGCGAACACCTGGAGAAGGTCTGGAACAGCGTGCTCAAGCGCCCGTGGAGCGAAGCGGCGCCCGAACCGGACGATGACGACCCCGATCAGTAGGGCACGTCAGTAGGTGGCGACGGGGACTTCCACCGTATAGCGGTGCTGCGGGTTGCGTGTGTCAGTCAGGGTGTACCGGCTCATCGAGCCGTTGTCGTTGGCCATCGGCTGGGTATCGATGTCGACGGTGAACGTCTGGCCACCGGTGTGCAGCGTGCCCTGGGGTGTGATTCGCGCATCGGCCGGGACGAGCAGGCCCCCCAGGTGGCCGTAGCCATTTTCATCGAAGTGATAGTCGACCAGGGCGTCGCGTCGTTGCAGGGCGAACACCTCGGGCAGGTAGGGCCGGTGGTCGATGTTCCAGTCATTGCGCAGGTCGCTCACCCAGACGCCCGGCAGGTCGAAACGGTGGCGCAGCAGGCTGTCTTCAAGCGGCACGCTGACCACCTCCAGGCAACACACGGTCTGCTTGCGCTGCTCGTCCAGCACGGCCATGCGCGTGCCGCGGGCAACCACTGCCGGCAGCATGGCGAATGCCATGTTCTCTTCGACATACCCGGCATCGGCCGCCGTGGCGAGGTTGCGCCAGCCACCGAACAGCACCGGAGCCGGGTCGGCCATGGCCGCAAGGCCGGCCGTGGCCAGGCCGATACTCGCCAGGAGGCGATAGGGGATGCGCATCGTAGGCTCCTGCCTTAATAGGGCGAAAAACGGGAAGCGCAGCGTACTATACTCAGGCACACCCCTGGCTGTGACGGGTGCCACACTTTTGCCATCGGCGCTCAAGGCTGCCGTTTGGCAGCCGACACATTGGCGACAGGAGAACAACAACCATGCTGCCGCCCATCATTCCCCTCAGTGCCGCCCCGGTCACCACGCAACACGACCCGGTCAAGCAGCCGCCGACCATCGCCCCCGTGGTGCCGGCCCAGCCCAGCGCCACCGACAGCAATATCGATTTCAAGAAGCGCGACCCGCAGGAGTCGGGGGTACTGCTGCGTGACGAGCAGCGCCGCCGCCAGGGTAAACGCCGCAAGGCCCCGGACGAAGAGCTGTACCAGGCCCTGCCGGGCGACGAGGTCAACGCCGACAACACCGTGCCGGTGGCGCCGTTGATGGGCGAACAGCCGCGCCAGGGCCTGCTGGTGGACATCGAAGTCTGAGCGGGGCTGTTCAGTGCGGGCGCGAGCCCTCATCATGGCGACTTCCGCAGTCCGTTCCACGAGCCTGAACATGAGCCAAGACGACAACCTGATCGATTTCGGCGCCGAGCGCGCCCGTCGCGTGCACGACCTCAAGGAAAAGCGCCTGAACGAAGTGCGTCAGGCGTTCGAGCAGGCAATGCCCCTGGGCAAGGGCAAGAAAAAGCCCAAGGGCAAGCCGAAGAAGCGCTGATTCTTGATGCAGGTCAACCCTGCACCCGCCTCGCGCGTCCGTTGATGGGCGCCATTGACCTCGGTCAATTTCCTCTCCCGCCCCATTCGCTACTGTTACCCCATCAGACAGGTGCAGGCGAATGGAGGCCGATATGTTCTTCGATAATGTGGTTATCGCTGGCGTTGTGACAGTCGGCCTGATGCTGCTGTTTTTCGCAGGCCTGGGTATTTTCATCTGGAAGGACTCGAACAAGCGCAAGCAGGGCTGATCCTTTCCGATACACGAGCACGCAAGGCATTTAGGGCAACTTCGGTTGCCCATTTTTTTTGCCTGGAATTTGGGGTGGCAGTACCGGAGCCTGCCGGGATGGGCCCTGTAGGCACCGGCCTTGCCGGCGCGGGAAGGCAGAAAAATTCTGGACTATAAGTAGTTAGCTAGCTAATAATTCGCATCTGACCTTTCCCGCGTATCTGTGTCTATCTTTACTTCATCGCTTCCCAAGGTTCGATCCGTGCCCATCACTCTGCAGGCCCTGCTGGCGCCCAACCGACTCGCTGTGCAATTTGCCGTGAAAACCCTGCTTGGCGGCGGGTTGGCGCTGTGGCTGGCGTTGCGCTGGGGGCTGGAGCAACCGGCCTGGGCGTTGATGACGGCCTTCATCGTGGCCCAGCCGCTGTCAGGCATGGTGCTGCAGAAGGGCCTGGCACGGCTGTTCGGCACGCTGGTCGGCACGATCATGTCAGTGGTGTTCATGGGCCTGTTCGCCCAGACGCCGTGGCTGTTTCTGCTGGCGCTGGCCCTGTGGCTGGCGCTGTGCACGGCCTGCTCGACCCTGCTGCGCAGCGCCTGGGCGTATTCCTTCGTGCTGGCCGGCTACACCGTGGCGATCATCGCCTTGCCGGCCATCAATCACCCGCTGCTGGTGTTCGACCAGGCGGTGGCACGCTGCACCGAGATCAGCCTGGGTATCATCTGCGCCACCTTGGTCAGCGCCTTGCTCTGGCCGATGCGGGTCGAGCAGCAGCTCAGCGGGCAGGCTCGCCAGGCCTGGCAAAGCGGCCTGCAGGCGGCCAGTGCGACCCTGACCGGCGAGGAGCAGGGGCGCAAGGGCCTTCTGGAGATTCTGGGGCGCATCGTCGCGGTGGATGCCCAGCGCGAACACGCCTGGTTCGAAGGCAGCCTGGGTCGCCAGCGTGCCCGGGCGATTCGCGGGCTCAGCCAGAAGCTGCTGATCCTGTTGCGCATCGCCCGTTCTGTACGCCGTCAGTGGCGCCAGCTCGACGACGAACAGGCGCAGCACATGGCCCCGTGGTTGAGCGAGGTGCAGGCCGCCCTGGCCGAGCCCGATCAGGCCGCACTGCTGGTGCTGCGCCAGCGCGTGTGGGATGCCGCCCATGACGAGCACAACAGCCCCGCGCAGCATTACTGCCTGGCGCGTCTTACCTTGCTGCTGGACAACGCCATGGCGGCGACCCTGGCCCTGCGCGCGGTGGAGGAGGGCAAGGCACCGGCCGACCTGCCCGACAGCCTGGCGGTGCACCGCGACGTGCCGCTGGCACTGCTGTTCGGCTCGCGCAGTGCGCTGGCGTTCCTGGCCATGGCCAGCTTCTGGCTGGCCACCGCCTGGTCGGCGGCGCCCGGCGGCCTGGTGCTCACCTGCGTGGTGTGCAGCCTGTTCGCCAGTCGCGAGAACGGCGCGCAGATCGGCATGAGTTTTTTGCGCGGCATCCTGCTGGCGGTGCCCGTGGCGTTCTTCGTCGGGCAGATCCTGCTGCCGCAGTGGAGCGGTTTTGCCTTGCTGTGCATGGGCATGGGGGTGCCGCTGTTCCTGGGCGCGCTGGGCATGGCCAACCCGAAAATCGGCGCCACAGCCACTTCGTACTGCCTGCACTTCATCGTGCTGGTGGCACCGCTCAATACCATGACGTTCGATGTGGCCAACTTTCTCAACAGTGCCCAGGCCATGCTGCTGGGGGTGGGCGCAGCGGTGCTGGCGTTCAAGCTGCTGGTGTTGCGCAACCCCGCATGGCACGGCCGGCGCCTGCGCGCCGCCACCCAGAACGACCTGGTACGCCTGACCCGGCGCGACCTGCGCGGCGCCGAAACCTGGTTTGGCGGACGCATGGCCGACCGCTTGCTGCAGCTGGCGCGCCATTACACCGCGCTGCCCGAGCAGGAGCGCGGCCACTGGGACGATGGCCTGCACGGGCTGGACATCGGCGACGAACTGCTGCACCTGCGCATGTGCCTGGCGGTGGCCCAGGTGCCACCGGACGCGGCGCAGCGTGCGTATTTCCAGCAGCTGGAAAACGTGCTGGCACAGGGCCCGGGTGCCGGGCGCGGGCAGCGCCTGGATGCTGCCAGCGAAGCCTTCATCGCGGCGTTGCAGCAACGCCCCGACAGCGACCCGCTACGTCTTGCCGTGGGCGCGGTACTGCAACTTCGACACAGCTGGGCCAAATGGTGCCGGCGACAGGAGGAACTCCATGGGGTTGCGTGAGTGGGCAATGGGCGGGGTACTGCTCAGCCCGTTTCTGATCTATGCGGTGCTGGCGCTGCTGCTGACCTTCGCGGTGCGGCTGCTGCTGCGTCTGACCCCGCTGGGGCGCTGGGTGTGGCATGAAGCCCTGTTCGACACTGCACTGTTCGTTTGTATTCTGGCCCTGGTCACCCGCGTACTGGGGCCCCTGTAAGGAGTTTGACCATGCGTACCTATGTGCGTGTTGCCGTAACCCTGTGCCTGGTGGTGGTGGCGGTGTTCGCCGGCCTCGAACTGTGGCGCTACTACATGCTCACCCCCTGGACCCGCGACGCGAAGATCCGCGCCGACGTGGTGATCGTCGCCCCGGATGTGTCGGGCTGGGTGCGCGAGCTCAAGGTGCACGACAACCAGGAGGTCAAGGCGGGGGACTTGCTGATGTCCATCGACAAGGACCGCTTCGAGGCCGCGCTGGAAAAAGCCAATGCCGTGGCCGAGACCCGCCAGCAGCAACTGCGCCTGCGCGAACACGAGGCCTCGCGCCGCGCTGCACTGGGCCCGCAGGCGATCAGCGCCGAGTTGCGCGAAAATGCCCAGATCAACGCCGCCGTGGCCCGTGGCGAGCTGCGCCAGGCCCTGGCCGAGGTCAAGGTGGCCGCGCTCAACCTGGCGCGCAGCCAGGTCAAGGCACCGCGGGACGGGCACATCACCAACCTGCGCCTGGCCGAGGGCAATTATGTGAATGCCGGGCAGCCGGTGATGGCGCTGGTGGACGACTCGACCTTCTATGTGCAGGCCTATTTCGAAGAAACCAAGCTGCCGCGCATCAAGGTCGGTGCGCCGGTCAAGGTGTGGCTGATGAGCGCCGGCGAGCCGATGCAGGGCCATGTGCAGAGCATCAGCCGCGGCATCACCGATCGCAACGCCACCCCCGACAGCCAGTTGCTGGCCGAAGTGGAGCCGACCTTCAACTGGGTGCGCCTGGCCCAGCGCATTCCGGTACGCATCCGGCTCGACGAGGTGCCGGCGGGGGTCAACCTCAGTGCAGGCATGACCGCCAGCGTGCAGGTGCGCGAGGACTGAGGCGGCGCCTATAATCGCGCCCATCGATTCGGCACGTGGGCGAGGGAAGTACATGAGCATCACCAACAGCCCCACCTGGGCGCAACTCGAAGCACGCTGGGGTCACGGTTTCGACACCTTGCTGGCGCAGGAGCAGGAAGCCATCGCGCTGTGGTGGCTGGAGGCCGAAACCATGAACGGGCGGCTGGACCAGTATTTCTG
This sequence comes from Pseudomonas sp. 8209, assembly GCF_028682105.1. Taxonomy (NCBI): domain Bacteria; kingdom Pseudomonadati; phylum Pseudomonadota; class Gammaproteobacteria; order Pseudomonadales; family Pseudomonadaceae; genus Pseudomonas; species Pseudomonas sp. 8209. The sequence goes on along the minus strand of NZ_JANIAH010000005.1, from coordinate 27,936 downwards.
GAACAGTGCCGGCGACCAGGCCCTGATCGCCTTGCGCGGCCTGCATGCCCTGCACATGCCGGTCACTGCCAAGGCGTTCGGTGATGCCCTGGCGCTGTTCGGCCCGCACTACCCCGAGCGTCGTGACGCGCGCATGGAAGTGCTCGAGGCGCTTGAGGCAGCGCACGGCGAGGACCTGTTCGAGGCCCAGTCGCGATTGATCCAGAACCTGCCCGAGGACTTCGTGCAGGCCGCGCTGGACCGCCTCACCGAGCTGTACAGGCACCTCTGAGGTTTCACAGGAACATCCCGCCCGACACCTCCACCCGCTGGCCGTTGATCCAGCTGCCACCGTCGCCGAGCAGCACAGCCACCGCCGCGCCGATATCATCCGGCAGGCCGACGCGGCCCAGGGCGGTGTTGCTGGCGATAAAGCCGTTCACCTGGTCATTGTCGCGTACCACACCGCCACCAAAGTCGGTCTCGATGGCACCGGGGGCCAGGATGTTCACGCGAATGCCACGCGCACCGAGCTCCTTGGCCTGGTAGCGGGTCAGCACCTCCATTGCCCCCTTCATCGCCGCGTAGGCGGCAAAGCCGGGCAGGGCGAAGCGGGTCAGCCCGGTGGAGATATTGACGATGCGGCCCTGGTCGGCAAGCAGCGGCAGCAGCCGCTGGGTGAGAAAGAACGGGCCCTTGAGCTGGATGTTGAGCAGGGTATCGAACTGCGCTTCGGTGGTTTCGCTGAAGCTTGCGTTGATGCCGATGCCGGCGTTGTTCACCAGAAAGTCGAACTGCCGACGGCCGAAGGTACGCTGCAAGGTGTCATCGAGGGTGGCGGCGAACGCCTCGAAGCTGGCGCTGTTGCTCACGTCCAGTTGCAACATGGTGGCGCGCACGCCTTTTTGCTCAAGCTCGGCCACCAGCGCGTGGGCCTCGTCGGCCTTGCTGTGGTAGGTGCCGATGATGTCGATGCCCTGGGCTGCCAGGTGCAACGCGGTGTTCCTGCCCAGGCCACGGCTGGCGCCGGTAATCAGTGCGATCTTGCGGGTCATGGTCGGTTCCTCGGGGTGGCTGAAGTCGAGCACAGTCTATTGGTCGCTCCGGTACTGATAAATCCGCTGGATTCGGAAATACTGTTCGGCAGGGTCGAACAATGGAGGGGGCTGGATGAACACGCTGGAGCTGTTGCGCACCTTTGTGCGGGTTGCCGAACTGTCGAGCTTCACCCTGGCCGGTGAGAGCCTGGGGCTGCCGCGTTCTACCGTCTCGGAACAGGTGCGCCTGCTTGAGAGGCACCTGGGCACGCGCCTGCTCAACCGCACCACGCGGCGTGTACAGGCCACCCAGGATGGCCTGCAACTGTACGAGCGTAGCAAAGACCTGCTGTCGCGAATGGACGAGCTCGAAGGGCTGTTTCGGCCAGACCCGGCCCAGTTGCACGGTCGCCTGCGCATCGACCTGCCGACGCTGATGGCACGGCGCATCATTCTGCCGGCCTTGCCGGCGTTCATGCAGCAGCACCCGGGGCTGGCGCTGGAGATCAGTTGCACCGATCGCCAGGTCGACCTGGTGCGCGAGGGCTTCGACTGCGTGCTGCGCATCGGTGCGCTCAGCGATCTTGCGCTGGTCGCCCGGCCCCTGGGCAGCCTGCGCATGGTCAACTGCGCCAGCCCTGCCTACCTGCAGCGCATGGGGGTGCCGACACGGCTGGAGGCCCTGCGCGACCACCAGTTGATCCACTACGTACAGAACCTGGGGGCGCGCTGCCCGGGGTTCGAGTACCGACAGGGCGCCACGACGCGGTATCAGCCCATGGGCGGCGCAGTCACGGTGAACAATACCGATGCCTACGAAAGCGCCTGCCTGGCCGGGTTGGGCATCATCCAGGCGCCCTTTGCCGGTGTGCGCGAGTACCTGGAGAGCGGGCAACTGGTCAGCGTGCTGGACCAGCAGGTGCCCGAGCCGATGCCGGTGTCATTGCTGTTCGCTCGGCAGGTGCACCTGCCGTTGCGGGTGGCGGCGTTCATGGGTTGGCTGGAGCAGGCTCTGGCGGGGCAACTCGATCCAGTGGCAGACGCAGGCTGAACAGCGTGCCGGCCTCGCGGCTGGACACCACTTCCATGCGCCCGCCATGGGCCAGGGCAATCTGGTTGGCGATGTACAGGCCCAGCCCCAGGCCGCTTTGCGGGGTGCCGTCGAGCGGGCGCGAAAACGGCTGGAACAGTTGCGCCATCACCGCCGGGGCAATCGGCGCGCCCTGGTTGTGCACGCCCAGGGTGAACACCTGCTGCTCGATACGCGCCGATACATCTACCGGGCTGTTGGCGTCGCCATGGTTCAGGGCGTTGGCCAGCAGGTTGGAGAGCAGCTGGGTGATCCGCTCGCGGTCGCAGCACATGCCGCTGAGGTCATCGATATGCAGGCGTATCACCCGCTGCGGGTAGACCCGTTGCAGCTCGGAGGCCACCTGACGCAAGGCGGTGTCCAGGTCGGGGCAGGGCTGGATGTTCACCATGATGCCGTTGCCCAGGCGCCCGCGGGCGAAGTCCAGCACATCGCGCACCAGTTCGGTGGCACGGCGCCCGGAGGCGAGGATGTGCTCGGCGATGGTTCGCGAGCGTGCATCGCCCAGGCGCTTGACCAGCAGCTCGGCGCCGGCGGTGATGGCGAACAGCGGGTTGCGCAGGTCGTGGCCGAGCACCGCGATGAACTGTTCGCGCAGCTCGGCGATGGCCAGCTCCTTCTTCAGCGCCGCCTCGGTCTGCTGGGCGGCTTCCTCGCTCTCGATCTGGATCGTCAACAGCCGCGCGAAGGACTCCATCATCGGCTGGATGGCACTGCCGGTGAGGGCGGCCGGGGCCGGATCGAGCGCGCAGATGGTGCCGAAAAAGCTGCCGTTGGTACGGAACACCGGCACCGAGATATAGCTTTCGAAGCGGTACAGGCGCGGGGTGGGGTGGTGGCAGTAGCGGGCGTCCTCGCTGGCCTTGTCGATCACGATGGTCTGGTGGCTGCCGCGAATCTCGTGGCATAGCGTGGTGGCCACGTCCAGCTCGCCGCCCACTCCCAGGCCAAAGCCCAGGTTGTCGAGCACGGCGCAGGCGGTCCAGTTGTTCTCGGTGACACGGGCCACGGCCGCAAAGCGCATGCCGGTGGTTTCGCAGATCACCTGGAGGATGGCCGGCACGGCGTTGATCCGCGCAATCGTGGCAAGGTCGGCGGTGATGGCAGTACTCATGGAACGTCCACGTGGCTGGCGGCAAGGTGAGGATGTCTGGCAGTTTAGCGAAAAAAAGGGTGTCAGGCGCAGGCGGGTTTTTAGTAACCTCTGCCTGTCGAGCTTCTCCGTCAGAGAGGGCCGCAGACGACCCGCCCCGCGTGCCAATTCCATTCACCCCGCATCTTCGACGATGCTTCAGTGAGGTTTGACATGCACATCACTTCCCAGGATATCTGCGCCGCGGCCGACCAGCTCAAGGGCTTCGTAGGCTTCAACCACAAGCTGGGCCGGCATATCGTGCGCTTCAGCGAAGACTCGTTCGGCATGGACGTGGCCGACGACAGCATCATCCCCAGCCATGAATTCGTGTGGCAGGCGAGCGGCGGCGAGGTGATGACCTTGCGCCGCGAACTGATCGAGGTGCTGCTGGCGCAGAATGTCGACGAGCGGTTGAACATCACCGAGCCGTTGCGGGTGTACCTGCGTCGCAACGACCTGCCGGAGATCGCGGCCCAGCGCCGCTTGCGGGCGTGACACAGGGCCGCAAGCCCTCGCTGCAGGAGCCGGCCATGCCGGCGAAGGCGCCGGAACGTGGTGCCTGCATTTCAGTCCGGGTAGGCCAGGCGTAGCGGCACCACCTCGCCGCGGGCCACATTGACCTTGTTGCGGCCACTCTGCTTGGCCGCATACAGCGCCTTGTCCGCCTCGTTCAGCCACACCATGGAGTCTGCGAAGCCTGGCTGGAAGCTGGCCAGGCCGATGCTCAGGCTGATGCGCAATTGCGGGAGCTGCTCGTTGCGGTACTCGTTGACCCGCTGGCGCAGGCGCTCCATGACCTGGCTGGCATGCTCCAGGCTGCACCCGGGCAGGATCACGCCGAATTCATCCCCGCCGTAGCGCCCCGGCACGTCGTCCTCGCGCAGGTTGCGCTTGAGCTCGACGCTCAGCTGGCGCAGCACGCAGTCACCCACCACATGGCCATACACATCGTTGATGGTCTTGAAGTGGTCGATGTCGATGATCGCGATCACGGCCTGGGCCGGGGCCTGCTGGCACAGCTGAAAGCGCAGTTGCAGCAGGTCTTTCCATGAGCCGTGGTTGAACAGGCCGGTGAGGCTGTCGGTGCGGCTCAGCGCACTGAGGCTGCGCTTGTGCTCGGCCAGCTTGATCGCCAGGCGGTAGCACACCCAGCCCAGCGCCAGCGGATAGAGGGTCAGCATCGGCAGGCAGGCGTACACCTGCACGGTGCTGACCTCCAGTTGCAGGCTCGGCCCGAACAGCGCCACCGCCGCCACCATGCCCAGCCCCATGGCCAGCAGCCCTTGCACGAACAGGCGCTGACCACCGGCGGCGACGTTGTTCATGCCCATCATGGCCAGGATGGTGACGCTGATCAGCGGGTTGAACTGCACGGTGCCGGCCCAGAAGCCGCCCATCAGCGAGTCGACCATCAGGTTGCGCTGTTCGGCGCGATAGGGGGCTTGCGAGCGCAGGCCGAGCTGGTAGGCCAGGTGCGGCCAGCCCAGGCCGTTGAACACCAGCAGCGCTACGACCCAGTACGGCAGCTGCAGGGGCAGCACGCCTGAGAGCACGCTGAACAGGCCGATACCCGAGCCGATGATACGCGGCAGGTAAATTCTTCTGACAAATGATAGTCCCTTGCCGTTGCTGATTTGAGTCATGATTTGCCGATCTGCCTGACGCCGTTCATCGCATAATTTGCGTGAATATTGTTGAACAAAGCCGGGCTGTTCAAGAATGGCCTTGCAGGCCATTTCACAGTTGGTACGGGCAATGGGCATGCACCTGAAACGGTTAGTCGGAGTATTTGCATTCATGGCTTCCCTTGCAGCACAAGCCACCGAAACCCCCGCGCAGCCGTCGCTGCAGCAGGATGGGCGGTACCGCAACCAGGCGCAGTTGCCCCGCGACGGGGTGCTGAAAAAACTGCGCATCGGTTTCAAGTTCCTGTTTCTGAGCAAGCCGGCCGACACCCGGCCAACCCTGCCGATACCGGTGCACCCCCTGAGCCAGGCCCAGGTGCTGGCCGCGCCGGACCGCAGCCTGTGGCGCCTGGGCCATTCCACGGTGCTGCTCAAGCTGCGCGATCGTTTCTTCATCACCGACCCGGTGTTCGCCGAGCGCGCCTCGCCGGTGCAGTGGGCCGGCCCGCAGCGCTTTCACCAGCCGCCGCTGGCGCTGGAGCAACTGCCGCCGATCACGGCGGTGATACTGTCCCACGACCATTACGACCATCTGGATGAACGGGCGGTGCTGGCCCTGGCCGAGCGCACCGAGGTGTTCCTTGCCCCGCTTGGGGTGGGCGACACCCTGGTCGGTTGGGGCGTGCCTGCGGCCAAGGTGCGCCAGCTCGACTGGTGGCAGGCCACGGAGGTTGCGGGCATCCAGTTCGTCGCCACCCCGGCGCAGCACTTCTCCGGGCGCGGGCTGTTCGACAGCAACCGCACCCTGTGGGCGTCATGGGTGGTGCTCGATGAGGACCTGCGCCTGTTCTTCAGCGGCGATACCGGCTATTTCGAGGGCTTCAGGCAGATCGGCGAACGCTACGGGCCATTCGACGTGACCCTGATGGAAACCGGCGCCTACAACGTCAACTGGCCCAATGTGCACATGCAGCCCGAGCAGAGCCTGCAGGCGCACCTGGACCTGCGCGGGCGCTGGTTGCTGCCGATCCACAACGGCACCTTCGACCTGTCCACCCACGCCTGGCATGAACCCTTCGACCGCATCATGGCCCTGGCGGCCAACGCACGGGTACCGCTGAGCACCCCGCAGATGGGGGAGCGGGTCAGCCTGGTGCAACCGCAGCGGGGTACCGCGTGGTGGCTTCCACTGGAGCAACAGCAGGCTCAGGCGGGCGTGTTGGCCACCGGGCAGCGTTAAGGTGCGTCGCTAGGGTCGCGCCGGCCGGGCAAGGGGCGCTCGCGGCCCTTGCTCAGGGTTTCATCGGGCAGGCCGGCGTCGCTGCGAATCTGCGCATGGCTGATCAGCGCGAAGATGAAGCTGCCGCCCACGATGTTGCCCGCCAGGGTCGGCGCGGCAAAGTGCAGCCAGAACTGCTGCCAGCTCACTTCCCCGGCCCACACCAGGTACGACACCTCGACCGAGCCGACCACGATATGGGTGAAGTCACCCAGCGCCATGAGATAGGTGATCAGCAGGATGATCCAGATCTTGGCGTTCTCCATCGACGGGATCATCCACACCATGGTCGCGATCATCCAGCCCGAGATGATGCCCTTGGCAAACATCTGGCCCACCTCGTTTTCCATGACCTTGCGCCCCACTTCAAGAAAGGCGAGATCGGTCTTGGTGTCGAAGATCGGCAGGTGCAGCATCACGTATGACACCAGCACGGTGCCCACCAGGTTGCCGAACAGCACCACGCCCCACAGGCGCAACAGGCGCCCCACATTGTTGAACGTGGGTTTGGTCATCACCGGCAGCACGGCGGTCAGGGTATTTTCGGTAAACAGTTGCTGGCGCGCGAGAATCACCGCCAGAAAGCCCGCCGAGTAGCCCAGGCTGGCGATCACCTGGCTGCTGTCGCCCTCGGGCAGGCGGGAATAGAACAGCCCCATCGCCATCAGCGACAGGCCCATGCTCAAGCCGGCCGCCAGTGCCGACCACCACAGCGCCGCGATGGTGCGCTGCAGTTCCTTGTCGCCCTGGGCGCGGATGATCTCGTGGAGCACAGCGGCACGTGGCGGCTGGTTGTGGCTGACCTCCTGCTCTTCGTCCGCTGACAGGCCCGGGGTCTTGCCGCTTTTCTGCTCGTTCATGGGGGAGGTTTCCGTGGGGGGCTCTGAGTAAAGATCCGCCGCCGTTCAATTAGTTGCCTTGTGCCGCAGGCTTTGTCGGCATAATTCACCCCTCTTGAATAGCGGACGTTTTTCCCATGAAACATGGATGTTGCGTCGCACTGCTGGCCGCGCAGGCCTTGACCGCAGCCATGCCCGCCCAGGCGGGCTTGGACAGCGACGTGTTCACCGGTACCCTGGGTACCCAGTCGATCGTGCTGGAGCTCGACCGCGCCGTGCCCGAGGATGTCAGCGGGCGTTACTTCTACGTGAAGCATCACCACGACCTGCAGCTCACCGGCAGCATCCAGGGCACGCGGATTCAACTGGTGGAGGGGCATGAGCCGGCCCCGGAGGCAGGCATCGACTCGCTGCCAACACTCGCGCTGTGGCCGGCTGCCCAGGGCGGCCTGCAAGGTGAGTGGCAAAGCCCCCAGGGCAAACGCCTGCCGATCACGCTGCTGCCGGCACGACTGCCGCAGGTACCGTCGGGTGCCGATCCGTTCCTGGCCCGCCAGTACACCGACTCACCCTATGAATACCTGAGGCTGATGCAACTGCCGTTGAAGCCGGGCGAGCTTGAACACTTTCAAGGCTACCCGCTGCGCTGGCTGAGCGAGCCGTCCTCGGGGATAAGCCTGTTCGTGATCGAGGACGGTTACCCTGCGCAGCAGCTCACACGCCTCAACCAGTTGCTGCGCGCGCGCCTGTCCAGTGATGTGGTGGCCTACCACCAGTGCATGCTGCTGGGGCGCCCTGGCGGGTACTACCGGCAGACGGTGACGCCGCGGTTCATGAGCAATGCGCTGCTCAGTGTCAGCATCGTGCAGGACTACAGCTGCGACGGCACGCCGATGCTGCCCACCGATGCGCCGCTCAACCTGGCGGTGGAGTCGGGCAAGGAGCTGACCCTGGACGATGTGCTGTGGGTGGGCGAGGGCAAGCCGTTTCACTACGAGTACCAGCCTGGCCCCAACCCCGAGCAGTTCGCCACCGTGAGTTTCGGTGCCTATGTGGACTACCGTTCGCGCACCTTTGCGCCGTGGTTGCTGGCGCAGCTCAAGCAGCTTTATCCGCAGCACATGTTGGGCGAGGTGGGCGAGGACGGCTGCGATTATGCACAGGCGCAGGTGTGGCAGATGCCCACATGGCGCTTTACCCCCGAAGGCATCCAGTTCGACCCGGTGTTCGACAGCGTGCAGCGCCATTGCCGTGGGGTGGGCTGGGCGGTGCTGCCGTATCGGATCGTGAGGCAGCATGCAGGTGGAGTGGCGCTCGAACTGCCGGAGTGAGGGCGTTCAACTATGTAGCACCGCTGCAGCCGGCAGCGACTTCAAGCTCTCTGCTCCGCCACTTCAAGCAGAGAGCAGCCCATGACTATCGGTTCCACCTACAACCATCCCGCTGATGTTGCGACCCCCTTGGCGGGTAATGCCGAAGGCTGGTCGGCGCGGTTCCCCAACCCGCCCGATCTGTGTTTCGACTACCGCAGGTTGCTCGAGCAGGTCGGTGGTATCGCCCAAGCCCGTCGCGCCGAGCACCGCATTTGCATCATCGGTGCCGGCGTTACCGGTTTGACTGCCGCCCGCGAGCTGCTGCGTTGCGGCTTCCAGCACATCACCCTGATCGAAAAGTCGCAACGGATCGGCGGTCGGCACATGACCATCGTCGACCCTGGCCCAGGCGACAGGGAGCCTTCGACGCCGTTCGAAATGGGCGCCATGCGCATGCCGTTGTTCAATCGCAGTGGCGAAGCGCCGAAAGAGGGGCGCTCGTTGATGGCGTACTACGCTAGTCAGTTCGATCTGCGCTTGTCCGACTTTCCCAACCCGGGTACGCCTGCCGTACGCTCGACAGGCATCTACCTGCGTGAAGGTCTGCTGGACGGCGAGGGCGAGCCGACGCTGTTGATCTGGGACAACGCTGGCGGCCGGACACCGCCACCTACGGCCACCTTGCAACAGGTACATGAAAAGTGGCGGGTGTTTGCCGACCGGATGACCGAAACCGTGGCGCAAGCCTATGGCGGCGAGCAGTGGGAAGACCTGTGGGCCGCCATTGTTGAACGCTATCAGGCAATGTCGTTTCGGGACCTGGTCAGGTTGCCGGCAATTGATGTGTGGAACCCCGAAACGCCCGGCGACTTCGGCGGCCTGGGCATGAGCGCGGCAGAGTCCGCGGTGTTCTATGCCATCGGTATCGGCGACGGCAGTTGGGGAGCTTTCTATGATGTCTGCAGCCTGTATCCGCTGCGAACGGCGATCTTCGGCTTCAGCAGCCACCTGCAACTGGTGCATGGCCGCGTGGACGAGCAGGGTGACCCGCTGGACGCGCCGCTGGTTGCCAATCAGCCTGTATACGACAGCAGAGGTCTGCCGTTCGCGTCACCTACCTACCTGGGGCTGGCCGCTCTGGATGAATGCCTGTTGTTCATGCCGGTGGCGCCAACCGGTGCATCTCCCTACCAGCACCACAGTGCCCTGCCCAACGGGCTGCTCACCGACAGCCCGGTTACTGGCCTGCGCAAGCTGGCGAACCAGCAGATTCGCGTGCAGTACCAGTGGCATGCCAGCGACCTGCAGTCGAGCACGTTGCAGAGCGAAGACTTCGACGCAGTGATCGTCACCTTGCCTTCCTGGCTGATCGAGACATCGGTGCGTCTTGAAGGCTTCACTGCGGCAATGCTGCCTCAGCAGATCATCGATGCGTACAAGACGGCGCACTGGGAAACCAGCTGCAAGGTGTATGCGCCATTGCAGAAAAGTTTTTTGCAACGTAATCAGGCCATCCCGCAAATTCTCGTTACTGACAGCTTTATCCACGATGTTTATGCCTATCGCTACAACGACCGCTATGCCAGCGACTGCATCCTGCTCAGCTACACCTGGGAGGACGACGCGACCAAACTGGCCGCGTTCAGCGATGAGCAACTGGTGGAAAAGTGCGTGCAGGAGCTGGACCGGATCCTGTTGCGGTGCAGCAATGTGCAGGCACCGCTATCGCCGTATGTCGATACCCGCAATGCGCGGGTGCAGCGTTGGGTCACCGACCGCAATGCCCTGGGCTGCGCCAGGCTCTACCGGGCCGGCACCTACTACGATGCGCTGAGCCTGATGCGATACAGCCGTGAGCATGCCCGTCACAGCGGGTTGTACCTGGCAGGCGAGTCGTTCTCGGTGGATGCAGGCTGGACCGAGCCCTGCCTGCGTACCGCGATCGACGCCGTGATCAACCTGTGCAACGACACCGGGGCACTGTTCAACGGCGGTTTCAGCATGGCGGTCTATCCGCACTATCGCATTCAGCCCCAGGCGTCCCGGTAGGCCTTTCCTACAGGCGCAGAGCGGCCTTGCAGCATTGTCGGAAGGGGCCGACTTGTCCCTCTTGAGGGTTGTTTTGTCCACTGGAAAGCCTCCAAACGACAACTCGAACAACAAAAAGGACACTTCCATGCCTGCACCCTCTGTCCCGGTCAGCCCCGTGCGTATTGCCGTGATCCAGTTCGACCCTCAGGTCGGGCTGGACCAGTGCGACAACAACTTGTGCAAAGGTCTGCAGCTCGCCGAAGAGGCGGTGCATGACGGCGCCAACCTGATCGTGCTGCCCGAGCTTGCCAACACCGGCTACACCTTCGAGACCCGAGCAGAAGCCTATGCGCATGCCGAAACCCTCGATGAAGGTCCCAGTATCAAGACCTGGCGTGCCTTCGCCCGGGAGCATCAGGTGTACCTGGTGGCAGGATTTGCCGAGCGCGATGGCCTCAAGCTGTATGACAGCGCGGTGCTGTTCGGCCCCGACGGCCTGCTGGGGCATTACCGCAAGGCACACCTGTGGAACCAGGAAAAGCTCTGGTTCAGCCCCGGTGATCTGGGCTTTCCGGTGTTTGAAACCCCGATCGGGCGGATCGGCCTGATGATCTGCTGGGACGTATGGTTTCCCGAGGTGCCACGCCTGCTTGCGTTGCAGGGTGCAGACATCATCTGCAGCCTGAACAACTGGGTGTGGACACCGCCCCCGCTGTTCGATGCCAGCGGCAGGTGCATGGCCTCGTACCTCACCATCACTGCGGCCCACGTCAACAATGTCTACATTGCCGCCGCCAACCGCATCGGCAGCGAGCGTGGCGGGCGTTTTCTGGGGTGTTCGCTGATCGCGGGCACCAATGGCTGGCCGTTGGGCAAGGTGGGGGGCGCCGAGGACGAGTGCATCCTGTATGCCGATGTCGACCTCAGCACTGCACGCAGCGCGCCGGTCTGGAACAGCCTGAATGACCTGCCACGGGACCGTCGCACCGATTGCTATGGCGCGATGCTGGGTTATGACCAGCATCCAGCGCTGCCGCGCTGAGGAGTCGCCATGGACAAGTCAATCGACAAGGTGGAGGCAGGCTTTCTGCCTTTGCTGCTGATGTGCGTGTGTGTGTCGCTGGGCACCGGGGTGTTCATCGAGGTCATCAGCGGGCGTGCGGCATCCTGGGTCGGGGTATGGCCCGATTACGCGCACATGGTCGCCAACCTGCACGAGCCGCTGGCGCGGTTGCGCTGGATCGTCGGCGATATCAGCGAGGTAGCGTTTTACAAGCATGAGCTGCCGGCGATCGGGTTGCTGCTGGGCGCCGCGCTGGCCCATTGGGCACACCGCACGGGCCGGGCATGGCAGGGCTTTGCGATCTGCTATGGCACCGGGTTGTGGCCCTGGCTGGTGACCAGTTCGCTGCTGGGGCTGGTGTTCAGCCATGTGCTGTGGGGCTGGACGCTCAGCGCCAGCACCTGGCAACCCACCTTCGTCGCGTTCGTCTCGCTGCCGGCGGCGATGGTGCTGCTGTTCGGCGGCGGCTGGAAGGTCGCGATCAATGGCGCGTTGCTGGGTGCACTGCTGGTGACGCCAGCGAGCCTGCTGCTGGTCAACTACCTGTGCTACCCACTGGGCTTGCCGGTGGTGATCGGCAATGTTGGCGGCATGGCCGTGGCGAGCGTGCTGGCGTTCATGCTGTGCCGGCGGTTTGCAGGCCTGGTGCGCTCGACGCCGCCTGTCGATGCGCCGCCACCGGCACCGGTCGTCGAGAGAGCGACACCGCACCACGGCGTTGGCTGGACGCTGCGACGGGTGCTGGCCGACTTCAGCGAGGCGCCGTTCTTCGGCAATGAGCTGGCCAGCCTGGGCTTGTTGCTCGGCGTGCTGGCGGCCTACCTGCTGTCGCCGGCCGGGCCGGCCTACGGCTCCCAGCTGGTGCTGGAGATGGTGGGCGGGCAGGCGCTGGCGTCGCTGATCGGCGTGCTGTTGTGGCGCAGGCAATGGATACAGCGGGGGTGGTACCCGACCTACATCCCGATCGTGTCCGTGGTGCCGGCGGCGGTGCTGACATTGGGTGGCACGTGGGAGGTGGTGGTGCTCAGTGCCGGCCTGGGCGCGGTGATGGCACCGCCATTGGCGGTCGCAATCAGCCAGCGCCTGCCCAGCCATCTGCATGGGTACATTGGCAACGTGCTGTCGATGGCTGCCTGCACGCTGATGATCCTGCCACTTGTGGGGTGGCTGACGGGCGCCGGGTAAGCGCTGAAGGGCGGGGTGATGTAGTGTTACGGCAGGATCCCGCCTTGAGGCTATGCCATGACAGCTTTTGTACAGCCTTTGAACGATAAGGAAATGACCCGTCTTGATGGTTTTCTGCTCAAGTACGGTAACGATGAAGCCATCCTCACGCTCTCGGAGCTGGATGGCTTTCTGGTGGCGCTGGCCAGTTCGCCCGTGTTGTTGACGCCCAACGAATGGCTGCCCGAAGTGACCGGCGGCAGAGCGCCGCGGTTCAAGAAGCCGGCCGAGGCCGAGGCGTTTTCGGCATTGTTGATGCGCTACATGAACAACGTGGCGGGCGAGCTCAGTGAGGCGTGTGATGCCTTCGAGCCGTTGTTTCTCGAAGACGAGTCCGAGCCTGATCCGCAGCTGGTGGTCGAGGAGTGGTGCTTCGGCTATTTGCGGGGTGTGCAGGTAGCGCGCTGGCCGGCGCTGCCGCCGGTGCAGGTACGGCACCTGGAGGCGATTGCGCTGCATGGGCTGGACGAGAACATCGAAAAAGTCGAGGCGTTGCAGCCGCAGGAGCATGCGGCTTCGGTCGAGGCCGTCGTGATCGGTTTGCGGGCGTTGTATCGGTTTTTCGATTCGCAACGCGGGTAGCCATCGCGCGACCCTCTGATTTGCCGACGCCATCGCGGGTCAAGCCCGCTCCCACAAAGTGTTCGCGCCCTCCTGTGGGAGCGGGCTTGCCCCGCGATGGGCTGTCTGCCAACCCTAATCTTGTTGTAATTCCAGGTAATCAATGACACTGCATGTACTGTTCGTGTGTACTCAGAACCGCTTGCGCAGCCCCACGGCTGAACAGGTGTTTGCCGACTGGCCGGGGGTGGAGACGGCCTCTGCCGGTGTGGGCAATGATGCGGACGTGCCGGTGGGCAACGAGTTGCTGGCGTGGGCAGACCTGGTGATCGTGATGGAACAGGCGCACCGCAAGAAACTGTCGGCGCGATTCCGCTCGGTGCTGGGCGACAAGCGCATCGTTTGCCTGGGCATCCCGGACGACTATGGGTTCATGGCGCCGGAGTTGGTTGAACTGTTGAAGGCCAGGGTGCCGCAGTTTTTGCCGGATCAACTGTAGTAGTGCGCAAGGTCTGCTGGCCTCTTCGCCAGCAAGGCTGGCTCCTACCGGGTTCCAGCGTGACCCTGGCTGACTGACGCCAGCAGGCGCAGCGACCAACAGCATGCGAAAACCTCTGAAAAAAGCCAGGCACAAAAAAGGCCGCCTTGCGGCAGCCTCTTTTTGCAGCATCCACGCGCGGGAAATCAATCCCAGCTCAACGCGCCGCCAGTCTGATACTCGATAACCCGCGTCTCGAAGAAGTTCTTCTCTTTCTTCAAGTCCATGATTTCGCTCATCCATGGGAACGGGTTGGTGGTACCTGGGTACTCTTCCTTCAGGCCGATCTGCGACAGGCGACGGTTGGCGATGAACTTGAGGTAGTCCTCCATCATCGCCGCGTTCATGCCCAGCACGCCGCGTGGCATGGTGTCGCGTGCGTATTCGATTTCCAGCTGAGTACCCTGCAGGATCATCTGCGAGGCCTCTTCCTTCATCTCGGCATCCCACAGGTGCGGGTTTTCGATCTTGATCTGGTTGATCACGTCGATACCGAAGTTCAGGTGCATCGACTCGTCACGCAGGATGTACTGGAACTGCTCGGCAACGCCGGTCATCTTGTTGCGACGACCCATCGACAGGATCTGGGTGAAGCCGCAGTAGAAGAAGATGCCTTCGAGTACGCAGTAGTAGGCGATCAGGTTGCGCAGCAGCTCCTTGTCGGTCTCGACGGTGCCGGTGTCGAACTCCGGGTCCGAGATGGCACGGGTGTAGCGCAGGCCCCAGGCGGCCTTTTTCGCGACCGAAGGGATCTCGTGGTACATGTTGAAGATCTCGCCTTCATCCATGCCCAGCGATTCGATGCAGTACTGGTACGCGTGGGTGTGGATCGCCTCTTCGAACGCCTGGCGCAGGATGTACTGGCGGCACTCGGGGTTGGTGATCAAGCGGTACACGGCCAGTGCCAGGTTGTTGGCAACCAGCGAGTCGGCGGTGGAGAAGAAGCCCAGGTTGCGCATGACGATGCGACGCTCGTCGTCGGTCAGGCCTTCGGGGGTCTTCCACAGGGCGATGTCCGCGGTCATGTTGACCTCTTGCGGCATCCAGTGGTTGGCACAGCCATCCAGGTACTTCTGCCAGGCCCAGTCGTACTTGAACGGTACCAGCTGGTTGAGGTCGGCGCGGCAGTTGATCATGCGCTTCTCGTCGACCGCTACACGGGCAGCTGAGCCTTCCAGCTCGGCCAGGCCTTCGGCGATGTCGAGATCGTCCAGGGCCGCCTTGGCGCGCTTGACCGCGTCGGAGTCGGCGGCGGTCACTGCACGGGCTTCCTGCGCGGCCACACCGCCAGCGCTGTCGAGCTTGTCGATGCCCGCTTCAGCCACCTGAGAGGCGGTTTGACCTTTGGCGGCGACTTCGCCGTCTTCGTTTTCGAATTCGTCCCAGCTCAGCATGATGGGTCTCCTGCTTGAGGGCCATGAAAGAGTATGGCCGGTTGGATCTAGGGTTGCGCTGCTCGCGGTTAAGGTGTGCACGCAAAATCTTGGAATGCTTCCGGGGGCGCAGCCCCTCGGGGAGGGCGGGGTGACCCGCACCTGGGTGTTCGGCGATAGAGGCCGGTGGTTGTGCCGACCTCTTCGCTGGCAAGGCCAGCGCCTACAGGGTAGGCGCAAGGCGCCGCTTGCAAGCGGCGCCTTCAGGCCTTACTGGCAGGCTTCGCAGTCTGGCTCGTCGATCGCGCAGGCTTTTGGTACTGGGGCAGGGCCGGCTGGCGCTGCTGCCTGGACCGGGGCGCTGTCGCCACCGCTGGACACGGCGTTGAGCTTGCCGGTGCTGATGGTCGACTTCTCGGTGCTGGTGGCGGCCAGGGCACGGAGGTAGTAGGTGGTTTTCAGGCCACGGTACCAGGCCATGCGGTAGGTCACGTCCAGCTTCTTGCCCGAGGCGCCGGCAATGTACAGGTTCAGCGACTGGGCCTGGTCGATCCACTTCTGGCGACGGCTGGCTGCATCGACGATCCATTTGGTCTCGACTTCGAACGCGGTGGCGTACAGGTCCTTGAGCTCCTGCGGAATACGCTCGATCTGCTGCACCGAACCATCGTAGTACTTCAGGTCGTTGATCATGACCGAGTCCCACAGGCCGCGGGCCTTCAGGTCGTGGACCAGGTACGGATTGATCACGGTGAACTCGCCCGACAGGTTCGATTTCACGTACAGGTTCTGGTAGGTCGGCTCGATCGACTGCGAAACGCCGGTGATGTTGGCGATGGTCGCGGTCGGTGCGATGGCCATGATGTTCGAGTTGCGAATGCCTTTCTGCACACGGGCACGTACCGGTGCCCAGTCCAGGCTCTCGTTCAGGTCGACATCGATGTACTGCTGGCCACGTTGCTCGATCAGGATCTGTTGCGAGTCCAGTGGCAGGATGCCCTTGGACCACAGCGAGCCCTGGAACGTCTCGTAGGCGCCACGCTCATCGGCCAGGTCGCAGGAGGCCTGGATCGCGTAGTAGCTGACCGCTTCCATCGACTTGTCGGCGAACTCGACCGCAGCGTCCGAACCGTACGGGATGTGCTGCAGGTACAGCGCGTCCTGGAAGCCCATGATGCCCAGGCCCACAGGGCGGTGCTTGAGGTTCGAGTTGCGCGCCTGCGGCACGGAGTAGTAGTTGATGTCGATCACGTTGTCGAGCATGCGCACGGCAGTGTTCACGGTGCGTTGCAGCTTGGCGGTGTCCAGCTTGCCGTCGACGATGTGGTTCGGCAGGTTGATCGAGCCCAGGTTGCAGACCGCGATCTCGTCCTTGTTGGTGTTCAGGGTGATCTCGGTGCACAGGTTCGAGCTGTGGACCACGCCCACGTGCTGCTGCGGCGAACGCAGGTTGCACGGGTCCTTGAAGGTCAGCCACGGGTGGCCGGTCTCGAACAGCATCGACAGCATCTTGCGCCACAGGTCTTTGGCCTGGACGGTCTTGAACACCTTGATCTTGTTGTACTCGGTCAGGGCTTCGTAGTACTCGTAGCGCTCTTCGAAGGCCTTGCCGGTCAGGTCGTGCAGATCTGGTACTTCGCTTGGCGAGAACAGGGTCCACTTGCCGTCATCGAAGACACGCTTCATGAACAGGTCGGGGATCCAGTTGGCGGTGTTCATGTCGTGGGTACGACGACGGTCATCACCGGTGTTCTTGCGCAGCTCGATGAATTCTTCGATATCCAGGTGCCAGGTTTCCAGGTAGGCACAGACCGCGCCCTTGCGCTTGCCGCCCTGGTTGACCGCAACAGCGGTGTCGTTGACCACCTTGAGGAAGGGCACGACGCCCTGGGACTTGCCGTTGGTGCCCTTGATGTAGGAGCCCAGTGCACGCACAGGGGTCCAGTCGTTGCCCAGGCCACCGGCGAATTTCGACAGCATGGCGTTGTCGTGGATCGCGTGGTAGATGCCCGACAGGTCGTCCGGCACGGTGGTCAGGTAGCAGCTCGACAGCTGCGGACGCAGGGTGCCGGCGTTGAACAGGGTCGGGGTCGAGGCCATGTAGTCGAACGACGACAACAGGTTGTAGAACTCGATCGCACGGGCTTCCTTGTCTTTCTCTTCCAGCGCCAGGCCCATGGCCACGCGCATGAAGAACACCTGTGGCAGCTCGAAGCGCACGCCATCCTTGTGGATGAAGTAGCGGTCGTAGAGGGTCTGCAGGCCCAGGTAGGTGAACTGCTGGTCGCGCTCGTGGTTGATCGCCTTGCCCAGACGCTCCAGGTCGAAGTCGGCCAGGGCAGGGTTGAGCAGTTCGAACTGCACGCCCTTGGCCACGTAGGCAGGCAGCGCCTTGGCGTACAGCTCGGCCATTTCGTGGTGGGTGGCGCTGTCGGCCACTTCGAGGAAGCTCAGGCCTTCGGCACGCAGGGTGTCCATCAGCAGGCGGGCGGTGACGAACGAGTAGTTCGGCTCGCGCTCTACCAGGGTACGGGCGGTCATCACCAGGGCGGTGTTGACGTCCTTGATGGCCACGCCGTCGTACAGGT
This sequence comes from Pseudomonas sp. 8209, assembly GCF_028682105.1. Lineage (NCBI taxonomy): Bacteria > Pseudomonadati > Pseudomonadota > Gammaproteobacteria > Pseudomonadales > Pseudomonadaceae > Pseudomonas > Pseudomonas sp. 8209. The sequence goes on along the minus strand of NZ_JANIAH010000005.1, from coordinate 10,261 downwards.
TCTTCAGGGTTTCGCGCTGGATCAGCTCGCCATCGACTTCGGCCAGGCCTTCGCAGGCCTCGGTGATGATGGTGTTCAGGCGGTTCATGTCCAGCGGCGCGAAGCTGCCGTCGGCCAGGCTGATGCGGATGCTCGGGTGCGGCTGTACCGAGGCGTCGGCCGGAGTGCGGGTGGCACGCTCCTTGGCACGCTGGTCACGGTAGATCACGTAGTCACGGGCGACTTTCTGCTCGCCGGCACGCATCAGGGCCAGTTCGACCTGGTCCTGGATCTCTTCGATATGGATGGTGCCGCCCGAAGGCATGCGACGCTTGAAGGTGGCGGTGACCTGCTCGGTCAGGCGGGCGACGGTGTCGTGGATGCGCGACGAGGCGGCAGCGGTGCCGCCTTCAACTGCGAGGAACGCTTTGGTGATGGCCACGGTGATCTTGTCGTCGGTGTAGGCGACGACAGTGCCGTTACGCTTGATCACGCGCAGTTGGCCGGGGGCGGTGGCAGCCAGATCCTGGTTCGAATCAGCGGCCTGCGGCGCCAGCGCCTGCGGGTTCTCGCGAGTTGTGTCGGTTTGCATGGGTGTCTCCACGTTCTCTATGTTTGTTCAGATGCCTTTTGGGCACCTACCGTTCCGTCCGAAAGCTCGCCAACTTGCCCACCGGCGCATGCGCGCCTGGCCGGGCAGGGTCTACCGACTTCGGGACAGATCAGGAAAAAAAGGGGCAATCGCTTGCCGCTCCCTGGCCGAAGTCAAAGGTTCTGGGCCACGGCCCAAAAACTGTTGCTGACGGGGTTGCACTTGCAACACCCGTACCCGAAACAAGGCCCGTCGCGGGCTTGCACCGGTCGCCTTCCGCAGGAGCGGTTTGGCTGCGAATTTCAATCAAAGTTCAAGCAAAAAAAGCGCCTCTGAAGGCTTGAGTTCTCTGCTCCACTTGTGCTTGGATTTTTGTTCAAAACCCAACATGTAGTGTTTTGTCGCGCTGGGGATACAAGATAATGCGGTATCGGGGGTATTGCAAGGCAGTGGCCTGTGGATAACGTGTGGGTAGATTGTGCGTGATTATGGGCAAAGCCTTGTAGGCCGCGTCCCACCGCCATTCCACCGCTCGTCACTCTTTTTTTGCCCGGGCAAAGCGTCGCAGGGGCATTTTTGAGGGCGCGAACCCTATCACAAAAAACACACTTGTCCAGCGACTTTGGCGCGGCTTTTTCCGGCGCCCGGCAGTGGTAGTATCGCGGGCCAATGTTGCCCTTTATTGAAGGGCTTCACTCCAACAATAAAAAGCCCAGCCGAGGTGATCCGTGCAGCAGCCCAACAGTCAGGTGTTGATCGTCGAGGATGACGAGCGTCTAGCCGAGCTGACCCGTGACTACCTGCAAGCCAATGGCTTCGACGTGGCGGTGGAGGGCGATGGGGCGAAGGCGGCGGCGCGCATCGTGGCCGAGCAGCCAGACCTGGTGATCCTCGACCTGATGCTGCCCGGCGAGGACGGCCTGAGCATCTGCCGCAAGGTGCGCACGCAGTACAACGGGGTCATCCTGATGCTCACCGCGCGCAGCGAGGACCTGGACCAGGTGCAGGGCCTGGACCTGGGCGCCGACGATTACGTGTGCAAGCCGGTGCGCCCGCGCCTGTTGCTGGCGCGGATCAACGCCTTGCTGCGTCGCACCGAGGTGCCGGCCACCACGGGCGAGCGCCAGAGCCTGCAGTTCGGCCCGCTGCGGGTGGACAACACCCTGCGCGAAGCCTGGCTCGGCGACAACGGCATCGAGCTGACCGCTGCCGAGTTCGACCTGCTGTGGCTGCTGGTGAGCAACGCGGGGCGCATCCTGTCCCGCGAAGAGATCTTTACCTCCCTGCGCGGGGTGGGCTATGACGGCCAGGACCGCTCCATCGATGTGCGCATTTCGCGCATCCGCCCCAAGATAGGCGACGACCCCGACCACCCGCGCATGATCAAGACGGTGCGCAGCAAAGGCTACCTGTTCGTGGGCGAGGCTGCCCAGGCGCTGGGCCTGGTTGAATGAACTCGATCTTCCTGCGCATCTACGGCGGCATGCTGGCCGCCCTGGTGCTGGTGGCGTTGCTGGGCGCGCTCAGCCTGCACCTGCTCAACGAGGTGCGTGCCGAGCAGTACCGCGAGCACCTGGCCCACGGCACCTTTACCCTGATGGCCGACAACCTGGCCCCCATGAGCGATGTGGAGCGTACCCGGGCGCTGGCGATATGGGGGCGCCTACTGGGCATTCCGCTGGCCCTCACCTCGATCGATCAGGCCGCCCTCGACGGCAGCCAGCGCACCCGCCTGCAACGCGGGCATGTGCTGGTGCAGCGCACCGGCCCCCATGCGGCGCGAGTGCTGCGCCAGGTGCGCGGGCAGAACCTGTTGCTGACCGGCGAGGTGCAGCAGATCAGCGAGCAACTGGCCCGCGCCACCATCTACCTGCTGGCCGACGAACTGGTGCGCTACCCGGTGGGCGAGCAGCCGCAGCGCCTGGCCGAACTCAAGCAGAGCAAGGGGTTCGGCTTCGACCTGCGCCTGCTCAGCCTCGACCAGACCGACATGGACGGCGACCAGCGCCGTCGCGTCGACGAAGGCGACACCGTGATGGCGCTGGGCAAGGACGGCAACTCGATCCGCGTGTTCGCCGGCATGGTTGCCACGCCCTGGGTGCTGGAGATCGGGCCGCTGTATCAGATGAACCCGTATCCACCGCAGATGCTGCTGGTGATCGCGGCGCTGGGGCTGTGCCTGATCGGCCTGATCGTGTACCTGCTGGTGCGCCAGCTGGAGCGGCGTCTGTCGGGCCTGGAGGCGGCAGCCACGCAGATTGCCCAGGGTAGCCTGGACGTGCGGGTGGCAGCGGACGACGCCGACTCGGTGGGGCGCCTGGCCGCGGCGTTCAACCATATGGCCGGGCACCTGCAGCAATCGCTGAACATGCAGCGCGAACTGGTGCGGGCGGTGTCCCATGAGCTGCGCACCCCGGTGGCGCGCCTGCGCTTTGGCCTGGAGATGGTCGAGAACGCCAGCAGCGAGCACGCCCGCGAGAAATACCTGCTGGGCATGGACAACGACATTCAGGACCTCGACCGACTGGTCGACGAGATGCTCACCTACGCACGCCTTGAGCAAGGGGCGCCGGCCCTGAACTTCCAGCGTATCGACCTGGATGCCTTGCTCGACCAGGTGATTGCCGAACTGGCGCCGCTGCGCCGCGAGGTGCGGGTGCTGCGCGGGCCGTGCCAGGGTGGCGAGCAGGGGGCGTGGGTCGAGGCCGAGCCGCGCTACCTGCACCGCGCCCTGCAGAACCTGGTGAGCAATGCGATGCGCCACGCCGAGTCGCAGGTCAGCCTGAGCTATCAACTGGGCGCCCAGCGCTGTCGCATCGACGTCGAGGACGATGGGCCGGGGGTGCCGCAAAGCGCCTGGTCGCGCATCTTCACGCCCTTTACCCGCCTGGACGACAGCCGTACCCGCGCCTCCGGCGGGCACGGGCTGGGCTTGTCGATCGTGCGGCGGATCATCTACTGGCATGCCGGGCGCGCCCTGATCGGCAAGAGCGAGCGCCTGGGTGGTGCCTGCTTCAGCCTGAGCTGGCCACGCGCGCATGACGCGGAGCAGGCGCAGGAGGACGGCCTTGAGGCTCGCTGAGCTGTTGCGCCCCGACGCCTTCGATGCCCTGCTGCTGGGGCTGTACGGCCCCGAGCTGATGCCGGCGCAACGGCCGGTGCTGGTGTCGCAATGGTCCAAGTACTATTTCGCCGTGCTGTGGCGTGCGGCCCTGGTCGGGCGCGCCCCGTTGCAGGTTCAGGCGCTGGCGGTGACGCTGGATGGGCGCGGCCTGCCAACCGACCTGTCGACGTCCGCGGCGGTGGGCGGTGTGGTGGCGGTACTGGAACGGCACCTGCCAGCCATCGTCGAGCAACTGGCCGTGCTGGGCAGCGTGCCGGCGGCGGTGTTGTGGGGCAATGCCGGTGACTGCCTGGAGCAGATTGCAAGTGAGCGGCCCGAGGTCCAGCGGTTGCTGGAGACGCCCGGCAACCCGCTGTACGGCGCGGTGCGCTACACCCCTGACGGGCGGCGGGTCAGGCGCACCTGTTGCCTGAGCTACAAGGTCGAGTGGGTAGGGCGCTGCGCGCAGTGCCCGCTGTAAGCCTGCGGCTCACACGCTGACCAGGCTCAGCAACTGATCGCCCTGCAGGCTGAACTGCCCCTGGATTTCACGGCCGTGGCACCACAGCGGCGACAGGTCGGTGAGCAGGCGCAGGCGGGCGTGGCCATCGGCGGACCATTCCAGCAGTTCGGCGTGCTCGAAATAGAAGCGCTTGTGCACGATGGGGTACAGCGCCTTGAACAGGCTTTCCTTGAGGGAGAAGGTCAGCGTGGTGGTCAGGCTCAGCTGGCTGCGGTCCATGCGCTGCAGCTCATCGGCAGTGAGGATTTCGCCCATCAGGCGTTCGGCGCGTTCGGTCTCCAGCAGGTTTTCCTGGTCCAGGCCCAGGCCCTGGCAGTCGCTGCTGCGGGCCACCACGGCGGCCGCCCAACCCTTGCCGTGGGTGATCGAGCCGCTGATGCCGGCGGGCCATAGGGGGGCGCGGTCGTCGCCGGTGGCGGGCAGGTAGTCGCGCCCGTCCAGGCGCTGCAGGGCGGCGCGGGCGCACACGCGGCCGGCCAGGTACTCGGCCTGGCGCTTGGCCACCGAGCGTTGCAGGCTGGGGGTGGGTTCGATGGCGGCGCGCCGGAAATCATCGGCCGCGAGGTTGGCCGGGTCGAAGGCGCAGCTGACCAGCACCGCACCGGGGACCGGGTGGGGCAGGGGCCAGTGGTGCTGGAGCGGGGCGCAGCAGTGCGGGAGTCGATTCATGGGCGCTATTGTGCCGTGGCCCACGAGCCTTCGCCAGCAACGCTGGCGCCTACAGGTTCACGCGGCCTGCCGCAGGAGCCAGCGTTGCCGCCAGGCGGGCTTCAGTCAAACACCTTCTTCAAGAACACCTGCAGGTCTGCCCACGAGCTTTCATCGGCGGCCTTGTCATAGCCGATATCCGGCCCGCCGTGCTCGCCGTGGCTCAGGCGGTCGGCATCCGGGTTGGTGAAACCATGCTTGGCCCCCGGGATGCTCACGAACTTCAGGTCGGCGCCGGCTGCCTCCATCTCCTTCCTGAACGCAGCCACCTGCTCGGGCGTGACCATGCTGTCGCTGGCGCCATGCTCCACCAGCAACGGCGCCTTCACACTGCCGCTGGTTGCCGGCGTGGCCGTCACCAGCGCTCCGTGAAAGCTCGCCACCCCCGCCAGCGGCTCACTGCGCCGCGCAGCGTCCAGCACCACCTTGCCGCCGAAGCAGTAGCCGATGGCGGCGATCTTGTCGGGGTTGGTCTGCGGCTGGATCTTCAGCAACTCGACCCCGGCATCGAAGCGTGTTGCCGCCGTCTTCGGGTTTTTCAGGGCCGCCGCCATGAACGCCTGCGCATCGGCCGGGTGCTCGGTGTTCTTGCCGTCGCCATACATGTCGATGGCCAGCGCGCTGTAGCCCAGCCCGGCCAGGTCGCGGGCGCGGCGCTTGGCATAGTCGTTCAGCCCCCACCATTCGTGCACCACCACCACCCCGGGACGTTCGCCCTTCACGGCGTCGTCATAGGCGTAGTAGCCCACCAGGCGCTTGCCGTCGGCGTCCTGGTAGTCGATCTGGCGGGTTTGCACCGCAGCCTGGGCCAGGCCAGTGGCGCCGATCAGGGCAAGTGCGAGCAGGTAACGCATGGTCAGTCTCCTTTTTTCCGTTGATGCCCGCTCGTTCAGCCGGGGTTCAGCCAGCATTCAGCGGCGGTTCAGGGCGCCCTGCTTACTCTAGCTCCCACACAAACACCGCGCATCACTCTGGAGTACACACTCATGAAAAGCCTCAATACCGTACTGATCGCCATCACCATGCTGGGTGCCAGCTCCCTGGTACAGGCTGCCGACACCACCTTCGCCGGCCTCACCTACGGCCAGACCAGCGACAAGATCAAGAAGTCCGGCCTGCTCAGCAGCAACACCGACCACCTCAACACCGACGGCATCATCAGCAAGGACGGCACCTGGGGTGCGCGCATTGGTCAGCAGAACGACCAGGGCCGCTACTACCTCACCTATGACAACGTCTCCAACAACCACAGCGGCCTGAAAATGCGCCAGGAAAACCTGCTGGGCAGCTACGACGTGTTCTATCCGCTGGGTAGCAGCACCAAGGCATTCGGCGGTGCGAGCCTGGGCGTGACCAAGCTCAGCCAGGAATCCTCCGGCTACAGCCGCGACACCGACACCGGCTACGCCTACGGCCTGCAGGCTGGCGTACTGCAACAGGTCAGCAGCAATGCTTCGGTCGAACTGGGCTACCGCTACCTGCGCAGCAACGCCACCACCGAACTGTCCGAGCACGACGGCGACAAGCTCGGTGCCCTGCGCCTGAAAAGCAGCGCGCAAACCTACCTGTCGGCCAACTACCTGTTCTGAACCCCCGCGCAATACCCGAACCGGCCTTCACTCTGGCCGGTTCGCTGTTATTCTGCCGTTATGTAGCGAGATGCCCGGCCAAGCAGGCCGGGCCTGGTTATGGAGGAGCGTATGAAACTGCTGGTGGTCGAGGATGAAGCCCTGTTGCGGCATCACCTGTTCAGCCGTCTGAGCGAAAGCGGGCATGTGGTCGAAGCGGTGGCCAATGCCGAGGAGGCGCTGTACCAGGCCGAACAGTTCAATCACGACCTGGCCATCGTCGACCTGGGCCTGCCGGGCATGAGCGGGCTGGACCTGATCCGCCAACTGCGCAGCCAGGGCAAGACATTTCCTATCCTGATTCTCACCGCCCGTGGCAACTGGCAGGACAAGGTCGAAGGCCTGGCCGCCGGTGCCGACGACTACGTGGTCAAGCCGTTCCAGTTCGAAGAGCTGGAGGCGCGCCTGAATGCGCTGCTGCGCCGCTCCAGCGGCTTCACCCAGTCGACCATCATCGCAGGCCCCCTGCGCCTGGACCTCAACCGCAAGCAGGCGCTGCTCGATGACCAGCCCCTAGCATTGACTGCCTACGAATACCGCATCCTCGAATACCTGATGCGCCATCACCAGCAGGTGGTGGCCAAGGACCGTCTGATGGAGCAGCTGTACCCCGACGACGGCGAGCGTGACCCCAACGTGATAGAAGTGCTGATCGGCCGCCTGCGCCGCAAGCTCGAGGGCGACAACGGCTTCAAGCCCATCGACACGGTACGTGGCCTGGGCTACCTGTTCACCGAGCGCTGCCTGTGATTCGTTCGCTGCGCCTGCGTCTGATGCTGGCCGCAGCGGTGCTGGCGCTGCTGTTCATGCTGGCCCTGTTGCCGGCCCTGCAGAAGGCCTTCAGCCTGGCCCTGCAGGAGTCCATCGAGCAGCGCCTGGCCTCGGACGTGACCACGCTGATCTCGGCGGCGCGCATAGACGGCGGCAAGCTGCAGATGCCCGATCTGCTGCCGGACGAGAAATTCAACCTGCCCGACAGCCGCCTGCTCGGCTACATCTACGACCGCCAGGGCAACCTGGTGTGGCGTTCGCGTGCCACCAACGACGAGAACATCAACTACACACCCCGCTACGACGGGCGCGGCAACGAGTTCGCGCGCATCCGCCAGGACCACGGCGAGGAGTTCTTCGTCTATGACGTGGAGGTCAAGCTGCTGGGTGGCAAGAGCGCGGCCTTCAGCATCGTTGCCCTGCAACCGGTGCGCGAGTACCAGCAAACCCTCAACGGCCTGCAAGAGAAGCTCTACCTGGGCTTTGGCGCGGCGCTGCTGGCCCTGATGCTGCTGCTCTGGGCCGGGCTGACCTGGGGCCTGCGCTCGCTGCGGCGCATGAGCGTGGAGCTGGACGACGTGGAGTCCGGCGCCCGCGAGGGCCTCAGTGCCGAACACCCGCGCGAGCTGTTGCGTCTGACCGGCTCGCTCAACCGCCTGCTGCGCAGCGAGCGCGAGCAGCGCGGGCGCTACCGCGACTCGCTGGATGACCTGGCGCACAGCCTCAAGACCCCGCTGGCGGTGCTGCAAGGGGTCAGCGAAAGCATGGCCCAGCGCGAAGGCGAGCGCGAGCAGGCGCGGGTGCTGCAGAGCCAGATCGAGCGCATGAGCCAGCAGATCGACTACCAGTTGCAGCGCGCCAGCCTGCGCAAGAGCGGCCTGGTGCGCCACCAGGTGGCCTTGCACCCGCTGCTCGACAGCCTGTGCAGCACCCTGGCCAAGGTCTACCGCGACAAGCAGGTGCACATCACCTATGCAGTGCCCGACCAGGCACTGGTACCCATGGAGCAGGGCGCATTGCTCGAACTGCTCGGCAACCTGCTGGAAAACGCCTACCGTCTGTGCCTGGGGCAGATCCGCATCAGCCTGCGGGTCAGCGACACGGCGCTGGAGCTGTGTGTCGAGGACGACGGCCCGGGCGTACCGGTGCACCAGCGCGAACGTATCCTGCAGCGGGGCGAGCGCCTCGATCGCCAGTACCCGGGGCAGGGCATCGGCCTGGCGGTGGTCAAGGACATCATCGAGAGCTACGACGCCACCCTCACTCTCGACGATTCGCCCCTGGGCGGCGCTGCCTTCCGTATCCGCTTTCCGCTCGACTGAGCGCCTGCCACATTCCGCCCAGTGGGCGGATTACCGCCATCATCGGGTCTATTCTTTGAGTGCCGGGCGGAAATCCGCCAACTGGCGCGTCCTGCCTTGCTGCCTTGCGGTGCACGAAATGCCCTGAAACAGGGTGTTTGCACCGCCTTGGCACATCCTGGCATCAGCCTTGCTATTGACTCCGCAGAGCATTGCCACGCAGCTCGACACAACAAATCCCTCCAATGCAGGAGGGTTCGCGCTTTAGGTGCCGATCGCCTCCTGGGAAGGATGGGCCGGCACATTGAGGAAAATAGCCATGACGACGCGTCAGCCGCTGTACAAATCGCTGTATATCCAGGTGATCATCGCCATCACCATCGGTATCTTGCTGGGTCACTTCTATCCCGACACCGGTGTGGCGCTCAAGCCGCTGGGTGACGGTTTCGTCAAACTGATCAAGATGGTCATCGCCCCCATCATCTTCTGCACCGTGGTCAGCGGCATCGCCGGCATGCAGAGCATGAAATCGGTCGGCAAGACCGGCGGCTACGCGCTGCTCTACTTCGAAATCGTCTCGACCATCGCGCTGATCATCGGCCTGGTCGTGGTCAACGTGGTCAAGCCGGGTGCCGGCATGCACATCGACGTGACCACCCTCAACGCCAGCAGCGTGGCTGCCTATGCCGCCGCCGGTGCGCAGCAGACCACCGTCGGCTTCCTGCTCAACATCATCCCCAACACCGTGGTCGGTGCCTTCGCCAACGGCGACATCCTGCAGGTGCTGATGTTCTCGGTGATCTTCGGTTTCGCCCTGCACCGCCTGGGTGCCTACGGCAAGCCGCTGCTGGACCTGATCGACCGCTTCGCCCACGTCATGTTCAACATCATCAACATGATCATGAAGCTGGCCCCGATCGGTGCCTTCGGTGCCATGGCCTTCACCATCGGCCAGTACGGCGTGGGTTCGCTGGTGCAGCTGGGCTACCTGATGGCCTGCTTCTACATCACCTGCCTGCTGTTCATCCTGGTGATTCTGGGCGGTATCGCCCGTGCCCACGGCTTCAGCGTACTCAAGCTGATCCGCTACATCCGTGAAGAGCTGATGATCGTGCTCGGCACCTCGTCGTCCGAGTCGGCCCTGCCGCGCATGCTGGCCAAGATGGAGCGTCTGGGCGCGAAGAAATCGGTGGTTGGCCTGGTGATCCCGACCGGCTACTCGTTCAACCTGGACGGCACCTCGATCTACCTGACCATGGCTGCGGTGTTCATCGCCCAGGCCACCGACACCACCATGGACATCACCCACCAGATCACCCTGCTGCTGGTGCTGCTGGTGGCCTCCAAGGGTGCTGCAGGCGTTACCGGCAGCGGCTTCATCGTGCTGGCCGCGACCCTGTCGGCGGTCGGCCACCTGCCGGTTGCCGGCCTGGCGCTGATCCTGGGTATCGACCGCTTCATGTCCGAAGCCCGCGCCCTGACCAACCTGATCGGCAACGCGGTGGCAACCGTGGTGGTGGCCAAGTGGGTCAACGAACTGGACGAAGACAAGCTGCAAGCTGAGCTGGCTTCGGGTGGTTCGCCGCTGGTCGACACCCGTCCTACCGACGACCTGGGTGTCGCCGAAGGTGCGGTACGCCAGGGCTGAGGTTAGCC